>JAIOPU010000071.1 GCA_021413725.1 Armatimonadota bacterium
TCGAAGGGCTTGTGGGATGGAACGAGAAGAATGAAGTGGTGGGTCTAGTGGCCGAAAGTTGGGAGGTTAAAGACGGGGGAACGACCTATGTCTTCAAGATCCGCTCCGGCGTTAAGTTCCACAACGGTCGGGACGTGACAGCCGAGGACTGCAAGTGGTCCTTGGAGCGCTCAACGAATCCAAAGTTGGCCTCAAGCGTCTCAGGTACTTACCTTAACAATATAGTAGGAGTTACCGAAAAGCTAGCTGGGAAGTCACCGGATGTGAGCGGCATCACTGTCACCGGCCCCATGGAACTCACGATCAAGATCGACAAGCCGCGACCCTATTTCCTGGCAAAGCTGACTTACCTGACCGCTGCCGTTGTTCCAAAGGAGTCGGTACCTCTCGATGCGGAAATAAAGTCCGTGGCTCAAATGATCGGGACCGGGCCCTACAAGGCAGATTCTTACAATACCGACCAACTGGTCAAGCTCTCTGCCAACAAGGATTACTGGGGGGGAGCACCTTCGATTGAGACAATTGAGCGACCTATTGCCAAGGACGCACAGACCCGCCTCAATATGTATAAGAGCGGGGAAGTTGACCTCGTTCAGCTTGAGCGGCAGGACATCGAGCCTCTCAAGAATGATGCGAAATTTAAGGATCAGATTAAGTATTTTGATCGACCTTCTATCTGGTACGTGGGGTTTGGCCAGACGCATTACGCTCCGTTTAAGGACATTCGCGTTCGCCGCGCTTTTGCGATGGCAATCAATAAAGAAGTTATCGTGAACGAACTGTTGGGCGGGCAGAATACGGTTGCCAACGCAATCTTGCCTCCCACCGTCGCCGGTGCCCGTGCCAAGGGAGCGGTTTTGGCCTACAACCCGACTGAGGCAAAGGCTTTGCTGGCGTCGGCAGGATTTCCAGATGGAAAGGGTTTGCCACCTTTGGAATTTAATTTCCGCGATGGACGACCGGATGTCAAGATCGCGGCGACCAAAATTGCCGAAGACCTGAAAACGAATTTAGGTGTAAGCGTGGATGTGCGAAGCATGGACTATGGCGCTTATCTAGAAAAACGAAATCGAGGCGAACTTCAGCTCTTTCACATGCGCTGGGGAGCGGATTATTTGGACCCTGAGAACTTCCTCAGCCTGTTGTTGACGACGAACGGGGCTGAAAACAAGACGGGATATTCCAATCTGAAAGCAGATGCTCTCTGTGCACAAGCGGATGTGATGGAAAATGGCGAGGCACGGTGGAAGCTCTATGCGGATGCAGAAGACATGATGCTACAGGATGCAGCCTGGATGCCCCTCTATTTCCAGCGTGACGCCGAATTGATCGCACCACGCGTAACCGGGCTCCAGGAATCAGCGTTTGGGCATCTTCCCCACCGCACAGTGAAGCTAATTGCACCCAAGTAGTTTCCGATGAACACCCTTTTTGTTGCGGGTGCATTCGATCGAACTGAAGGGGGGCTTCGATGCGAGCATTGGACTGGGAGTGGCGACGTCGCTCCCGGGAGAGAACCGGCGTGGATGTCAAGCGAAAGCTTGGATGGGCGGATTAGGATTTCAGTGCCCAAGGAGGGCGGCATGGTCGCTCGCCTTTGGCTTATCGGCAGTATGCCTCCGCCGACAGCCCCCTCGTTTCAACTCGTCCGAATTGAGGTCCTTGATTCAACTCGTGTCCGGGAGGTACGAGTTGTCAATGGGGCTGCAGTCGTTTTAGCTGGGACTGATCCCGGTTTAAATTCACTGGGCGATGGAACTGGCATAGAGTTCATCTCATGCGTAAACACGGACAGAGGTTACGAACCTGTTCATCGGATTTCGATTGACTTAACCCCTACGATGGATGCCGAACACGTCATCCTTTTATTCGGAAGAAATCTGAATTACGCCCTCATGGACGTGTATTTTGAAATTCGTGCCGCGATTGGATGTCCTTTCCACTCGCAAAGCCAAGGTGTTTCGTTAGCAGAACTAGGTTCTGTGGTCAGGACGGGGGATCGATTGCGGTTTGATAAGGCTTTGCGACAATTCAGAAAAAGTCTGGCGAGATCTGAGGACCTCGATGAGGCACGTGGCTTGGCATTGACCTTTTTAGCCGTGATTGCGGCCGCCCTTCTCGAACTGGGCGCACCACGAAGTTTGCATCGTTTTCAACTTGACGCTGCGCGGTCGTTGGACAAGATAAGGGAAATTGAAAGGGTCGCTGAAAAAGCGATCGTCCTTGCCCAAGAGTTAGTCGAAGCGCGAATGGCTGTCGGTGATGCAGGAGTGGGCAATCAAGTAAAGCACGCGCTGTCATTTGTTGATCGACACTTTGCCCAGGCGCTTTCAGATGATGAAATGGCCCGCGAACTCGGGTTGAGCACATCACACTTCCGTCAACTCTTTCGCCAAGTTACCGGGGAACCGTTTCATCGGTATTTGGTGGGAGTTCGGCTTGAGAAAGCCAAGCAACTCATTGTGGATCACCGTGTACCTGTAGCTGAGGCGGCGCAAATGGTGGGCTTCGTTAGCCCTGCACACTTTAGCCGTGCATTTTTAAAGCGATTTAATTGCTCGCCCTCTAAATTGCGGTGAATGTACCGAAAATCTCTATTATCGACGGAACCTCGCAAAAAGGCGGGGACGAATAGTGGAGGTAGAAGGAATGATTTTCATAATGATTGGCGCTGTTCTTGGAATATATTTAGCATCGGCTGCGGCATTTTATGCCTATATGAACCTTGCCGCGCAGCCTGAACCGGAGTTTGAGAGCATTATCCCGGTCAAATTGGAAGTAGTCGATGGCGGGTTCCGCGAAGACGTGCGGCGCGCAGCTTAGGTTGGCTCTGCCAATTCCTCAATCGCGTCAAAAAAGTCACGTTTTTTGAATTTGCCAAGCTTTCCGATGAGGCTGAAGGGCCACATTTCGAGCACCGTATTGTACTCCGACACAGCCCCATTGTAATACTCTTTGGCGAAGGCAATCTTGGCATCACTTGCGGCGAGTGACTTCAGGATTGACGTGACCGCTTCGCCATCCAGGATATCGGGATATGTTTCCGTGATTGATAGAAATCCTGCGACAACTTGCTTTGTTTGTGAGTGGCTGTGGGCTACTTGATGAACCCCGGCAATGGCGGCTGTTGTGCCTCTGGAGCGGAGCATTTGCATTGCCACCTCACATTCTTCGCGCGCGAAATTCTCTGCAACTCCGAGGAGTTCTGGCAGCAAGTCTTGCTTTTGCTTCACCTGAATCTCAATACTTGACCAGGCTAGAGACAGGTTATTTCTCAGCCTTACAAGCCTATTGAAAGTCGCTATCATGCCTACTGCGAAGAGCAACGCGACGAGAGCGAGTGTTTGTGCGGACGACATTGGCCTAGGTCAAAACGGGATGTGAATAGAAGTCCCGATGACTGACTTACGGTTTTGAACCTGCATGGGTTTCAACTTTTGCGTCTCATTAATATTGAGACTTTGTCCTCGGGGTCGGAGTACATCAGATCGCCCTTTGTGAATTTCAACAACACGGGCTTACGCTCCTGGTGAGGTTCGAGAGAACGCCCGAGGAGTGTTTTGAACTCAAGGAGAATCCCGCCTTCTCCAGAATGCCAGGTGCCGGCGAGGGGCATACTTTCTTCAACAAGCTCAAACGTCCCGTCGCGCTTCACTTCGAGCTTTAGCCTTGATAGTGACGCGCGGATTTCCGGGGGCGTATGAGCGGCCAGGTCAAGGCTTTTTTCCCCAGTCCAAGAGCCGACATACCGGGTTGTGTCTTGTCCGCAACCGAGGCAACCAGCCATAATTGCTAGCATGAGCGTCATAGAACCTGAAATATATCGAGCGATGGGAGTCACGGATTTTGAGTTTAACCTGATTCTCGGATTATTACAAAGGGTTCCGACGCACACTGAGCTGGGAATGTTCGCAGTCATGTGGAGCGAGCACTGTGGCTATAAATTTTCACGACCTGTTTTGGCCCGATTTAAGAAGTATAAGGAGGCCATGGACGGGGACGGTTTAGAAAATGCGGGAATTGTTCCGATCGGGGGCGGTCTCGGCATTACGATGAAGGTTGAGTCGCACAACCACCCGTCGGCAGTGGAGCCCTATCAAGGCGCTGCGACCGGGGTCGGGGGAATCCTTAGAGATATCTTCACGATGGGGGCACGGCCGATTGCGTGCCTGAATTCACTCCGATTTGGCCCCATTGTTGATGGTGAGGCATCGCCAGAGGTTGTCCAGCGAAATCGTTATCTATTCCGTCGCGTTGTGGCAGGAATCGGTGGCTATGGAAATTGTGTCGGGGTGCCGACGGTAGGTGGGGAGGTGTTCTTTCATCCTCGCTACTCGGGGAACCCGTTAGTGAATGCAATGGCGGTGGGAATTCTCAAACTTGATGAGGTGACCACCGCCGGTGCGGCAGGGATTGGTAATCCCGTGATCTACCTTGGGTCTAGTACCGGCAAGGACGGAATTCACGGAGCGACATTCGCGAGTGACACTCTCGGTGAAGACAATGAGGCAAAGCGCCCGAACGTCCAGATCGGAGATCCTTTCGCTGAAAAACTCCTGATTGAAGCTACCCTAGAAGCTCTTAAGACAGGCGCCGTTGTCGCAATTCAAGATATGGGGGCAGCAGGTTTGACATGTAGCACGATTGAAATGTCGAGCAAAGGTGGAGTGGGAATGGACGTAAACCTTGACCTGGTTCCTGCGCGCGAAGATGGGATGACCGGTTACGAATTGATGCTGAGCGAAAGCCAAGAGAGAATGCTCGCCGTCGCGCATCTTGGGCGTGAGCACGAGGTCATTGACGTCTTCAAAAAGTGGGGAATTCATGCCGTTGTGATCGGGACCGTTACGAATACGGGAGTCGTCAAGATCACACGCAATGGCATCGTCGAAGCTGAGGTGAATCCAAAGCTACTCACTGATCACTGCCCAACCTATCGGGTCGAGTCGGAGATTCCAGATTACTATTTCGATGCTACGGAATTCGAAATTGCTTCGGTTAAGGAATCTGACCCAGTTGAGGCTCTCAAAAAGATCGTGGCAAGCCCTAATATCGCCAGTAAGCGATGGGTTTTTCAGCAATACGACCAGGAGGTTCAAACTCAAACCGCGGTCTTGCCTGGTCAAGGTGACGCGGCAGTGTTAGCCCTCAGAGGTACCCAAAAAGCGATTTCGCTGTCGATTGATGGCAACGGCCGCCAGGTTTACTTCGATCCCTATCGGTCGCGGCAACGGACGGTTTGAATTTCGGGAACCCTCAACTGGGGCACATCTACTGGCAATTTGATCAAGCAGTGCGGGGAATCGCGGAGGCTGCTGAAGCACTTCATACTCCGGTGATCAGCGGAAATGTGAGTTTCTACAATCAGAGTGACCTCGGCGAGGTTTATCCTACGCCTCTGATTGGAATGCTTGGCTTGATTGAGGATGCAAGTAGCCGCAAGTCCAGCATTATCACGAGTAATTCGTGTCTAATCGTTCTCGTATACTATGGTTTGAAAAATCTTGCACAAGAAGGGTTAGGAGCAAGTGAATACTTGGCAACGGTTCTCGGAATCGAAAATGGTCGGCCAGTTGCCCCCCATCTAGAAAGCGAACTGAAGCTGTGCGACTTCCTCGTGGAAGCCGCAGCAACAAATGAATATGAGGCTGCGCACGACTGCAGCGAGGGCGGATTTGCTTTGACAATCGCAGAACTGTGCATGGTGAGCCAAGGTGGGGCAAAAGTCTCAGCTGCGGGAACAGCTTTCGATCAACTGAGTCGTAATGATGCGAGGCTCTTTGGGGAACTGCCTGGGAGGGTTGTTCTGGCCGTTGATCCACAAAAACTTGCCAACATTTCGGCGTTGGCTTCGTCTTATGGATTGATGTGCGAATCTGTGGGTGAATTCGCCAAAAATTTGGAGACGCTCCAGATCAATGAATGGATTTGGAATGTGCAGGAACTGAACGAATTGTTTGAGGGTGCGATTCCTTCGATCATGTCGGGCAGGTGAGAAATACTAACATGAAACGATTTTTCAAGGCGTTTATTTTAACTTTGACAATAGGTGCGGCAATGGCAGTTCCGGCGATGCCGGTCATGCAAGACGAGATCAAAATGCAGATCGTCGAGGCCGCCGCCAAGTACAAGGACGGAAACTTATCAGGGGCAATTTCCCAACTTGAGGCAGCCCTTGAAAAGGCACCCGATAACCCAGAAGTTTTGTCTTGGCTCGGATTCTTCTACATCAAGAACAACCAGAGCGACCTCGCTGTCAAAGTGCTTGAGAAAGCCCAGAAGGCCAAGCCAGACGACCTTGAGGTCATTAATAATCTTGGAAACGCATACCTTGCTACGAAGCGAGATGACATGGCTCTCGCACAGTATAAGAAAATCGTCGAGAAGAGTCCAAATATGTATGAGCCGTGGTACAACATTGGGGGCATTTGCCTGCGGAAGCAAGATTTCACAGGGGCTGTCGGTGCTTACGAGAAGGCGCTGAGTCTTCGTAAGGATGCACCCGATGGCTACTCTTTGAACAATCTGGGAATTGCGTACGAAGGGGCTGGTCAACTGGCAAAGGCGACGGAATATTATCAGAAGGCGGTAACAGCTCGACCAGACGAAAAGCTTTTCAGCCGAAACGCTGGATTCGGTCTTTTCAGGCTCGGGAAGAGTGAGGAGGCGTTGCCGTACCTTGAGACCGCCGCGCAGGGTGAGGTTGATGTTGATGCCGCTTCCGCGCTGGCACAAATTTACATTAAGCAAGGCAAAACCGACATGGCTCTATCACAGTACACGGCTTTAGAGTCAAGTCGAGGCGATAAGTCAGACTACTGGTACAACCTGGGTGTTCTGAGATCGGCAGCGAAAGACTCAAAGGGTGCAGAAGCGGCGTATCGAAAATCGATTTCTATGAATCAGAAGGACAAGGATGCGATCAACAACCTTGGCCTGCTTCTGTTCAGCAGCGGCCGTTACGAGGATGCTCTTCCATTCTTCGAACGACTCTATAAGATGAATCCGACTTCCGCAACTCAGTTGAACTATGCATCTTGCCTTTCGCAAGTAGGCGATCTCAAGAAATCTGTTTCGTTGTGGAACTCGTACCTAAGCCAAAATCCGAAGCGAACCGATGTTCGAGTTGAAATGGCGAATGCCCAGTGGCAAATGGGAGACAAGGAGTCTGCTCGATCCAATTATGCCGCGATTCTTGCTGTGGACCCTAAAAATGTTCAAGCCATGAACGGAATGGGGCTGTACTACTACGCAGCCGATCGATTGAAGGATGCTGAGGCAGCATTCCGCAAGTCAATCTCTGTGAAGGCAGCCTATCTGCCGCCTTACAACAACCTTGCGGTAACACTTGAGAGAATGAATCGAAAGAAGGAAGCTATGACTTTTCTTGAAAAGGCTCTCTCTATGAATCCGAACTATGTCGAGGCAAAAAGAAACCTCGAGCGAATGAGAGCGTCTGGCTAAAGACATTTGCAAATCAATATCCTCGTCAACGGTCATCGCATAGATGCGATTACTGCGGCAAAGCAAACGGTTGGATACCTACGCGAACGCGATGTTCGCGTAGGTTCTGACATTGAAGGGTCCGAACTTATTGGCGTTGAGTCAGTTCGCGCAGATGAGCTTGCAAATGCCAATCTTGTCATTACCTTTGGGGGCGACGGAACCCTTATTCGTGCGGCTCACATTTGCTCAACTCTGGGCACTCCCATACTCGGCGTCTATTACGGGCGATTTGGCTTTGTCACACAGTGCAATCCAGCGGATATTGGTGCTGCGCTGAGCCTTTTTTTCGACGGGCAAGCTCGGATTGAGGAACGTATGATGCTTCAGGCAGAACTCATCAGGAATGAGCAAGTTGTGGCGACGTTACATTCTTTGAACGAGGCGGTTTTGCAGAGGGCGGCTACAACCCGCATGCTCCACTTTGAAGTTACGGTCGATGGACATATGCTGACTCGCTATCCGGCGGATGGAGTCATGGTTGCAACTCCAACGGGATCCACGGCTTACAATCTTTCCGCCGGCGGACCCATTTGCCATCCGCAGCTCAGTGCAATGCTTGTTACGGCGATTACTCCGCACACGCTTTCAGCGCGCCCCTTGGTACTCTCTGCGGACAGCGTGATAGATGTGCGCATTGAAACGCGCGGAGACGCGATATTGTCGAGTGATGGTCAAAGCCGCCTACAAATGCTGAGCGGAGATTCGGTCCGCATCAGACGATCTGATCGAGTGACGAAATTAGTCACAGTTGACGAGGGAGACTTCTTGGTAAAGTTGACCGAGAAATTGCTTTGGAGTCACCACGTGCCCGAGGGTGGTCCATCGGACGAAGACTAGGCTACAATACGCAAAATGCTCGTCGTTGACAAAGTTAGTGTGCAGTTTCAAACCGGGGGGAAGCAGGTCCTTGCGGTGGATGGTGTATCCCTGACCGTCGGTGAGGGCGAGTCGTTCGCCTTGGTCGGAGAGAGCGGCTGCGGTAAGACTACTTTGGCTCGTGCTATTCTGGGGTTGCAGCCCCTCACATCGGGTTGCATCGCAGTCAACGGTGAACCGCTTCAGCGCAACCGCCTTGCAGAGCAAATTGGAATCGTGTGGCAAGATCCTTATGCGAGCCTTGACCCGCGATGGACGATTGGCCGAAGTCTCGCCGAGCCTGGAAAGTTGATGGGGCGGGCCGTTGACCTTGCCGCCCTGATGAGCGATGTTGGACTTGACCCGAGCCTTGCGGATCGCTATCCTCACCAGCTGAGCGGAGGGCAGCGTCAGCGGGTCGCTATTGGTCGGGCGCTGGCATTAAGACCGCCGTTAGTGATTCTCGATGAGCCGACGGCTGCATTGGATTTGAGTATTCAAGCGCAGATTTTGAATTTGCTCAAAGATATTCAGCAACAGACCAAAACTAGTTTTCTTTACATTTCTCATGACCTTCTCACCGTGCGATACATTGCTAATCGGGTTGCGGTGATGCTCCGGGGGCAGATTGTTGAGGAAGGGCCAGTAGATCAGATTTTCGACCACCCCACCAACGAGTACACGCGAACTCTGCTTGATGCCGCGCCCAAAGCCGATTGGATGCTGACGGGAGCCCATGCGGACTGAACTCAAGGAGCTCTGGCGGTTTCGTGAGCTTTTGTTCAGCATGGTCGAACGCGAGATTCGCATTCGATATAAGAACAGCTTTTTCGGCTTCTTCTGGAGTCTGCTGAATCCGCTCGTCACAATCGCGGTGATGACGGTAGTCTTCAAGTTTATTCTTGATAACCCGATGGAGAGCTTTAGCTCTTATATCTTGGCGGCGTACCTGCCCTACATGTTTTTTCAGCTCGCGATTCTGGATAGCGCGCAATCCGTAATCGCTTCACTGCCGGTTGTGAAAAAGGTCTATTTCCCTCGGGAGATTTTGCCGTTGGCATCTTTGATCAGTAATTTCATTCACCTGCTATTGGCGCTGATGGTGTTTTTTGTCTATCGCCTTGTGCTATGGGCGATCTTTCGAGGTCCGGCGCCGTTCACGTCTTCAATTCTGCTATTGCCGATTGTCCTCCTTATTCAGCTTGCCCTCACGGTTGGCGTTGGCTTTATCGTTTCTGCCTTGAACACGTTCTATGAGGACGTGAAATACATCACGGCGGTGGTGCTTTATCTCCTGTTCTTCGTTTGCCCGATCATGTATTTTAGCGAAACGGTGGCGGCGGCGAGCATTGTTAAGAAATATCCGTGGATCTACGCGGCTTACCATTTGAATCCGATTGCGATGCTTTGCACTGCTTATCGAAATGTCTTGGTGCCTTCGCGTCCGGTTTACGTGAAGGGGGCTTATGTGGATCCGATTCCGTTGGATTGGGGGATGTTGGGTTTTACGGGGGTTCTTTCTTTGGTTGTTTTGGTCGGCGGTTACGCGATGTTTAACCGGATGAAGTGGAGGTTTGTCGAGCGGCCATGAGTGAGGTTATGATTTCGGTGCAGCACCTCCGCAAGGAGTTTCAGTTGAGCCATAGTGGCGCTTCTTCGCTGAAAACCATGCTGCTTTGGTGGAAGAAGCGGTCGATAGAGCAATTTGTGGCTCTGGAGGACGTTTCATTTGAGGTTCGGCGGGGGGAAAGCGTGGCCTTGGTAGGGCGGAATGGGGCGGGGAAGAGTACGCTTTTGAGCCTTATGGCGCGGGTTTACAAGCCGACCTCGGGGACTGTGACCGTCAATGCTCGGGTTGCACCCTTGCTTGAGCTTGGGGCGGGGTTTCACCCTGATTTAACGGGACTTGAAAATATTCTGTTTAATGGCGTAATTCTGGGCTTGACTCGGGCTCAGGTGCGGGAGCGCACGCCTGATATTATTGCCTTTGCCGAGCTCGAACACCATATTGACGCCCCGGTTCGCACTTATTCTTCGGGGATGCTGGCTCGTCTCGGTTTTAGCATTGCCGTTCATGTTGATGCCGAAATTTTGGTCGTTGACGAAGTCCTTGCGGTCGGAGACTTTGCTTTTGAGCAGAAGTGCTATTCCCGACTGGAGGAATTCCGCGCCGAAGGAGGCACGATCTTCTCCGTCTCGCACAACCCTGCCGCCGTGAAGCGAGTCGCCGAGCGTTGCATTTGGCTCAAGCGGGGCGTAGTGATAGCGGACGGTCCTGTTTCTGAGGTTTTGCCTCGTTATCAAGCTGATCAAGACTAAAGACTGGAGGAACCTTTGGACTCCATGCAGTCAGAGTTCTTCCGGGAACACGACGTCACTGACGTGATCTGACTCTCCGGATATGACATCCCGGAGCATGGCTTGGGCGTAGTTTCTGAGGAGTTCTTCGGGGTCGGATTTGGATACTGACTCCAGGGCGTGGACGATGAGTTCTTGTTGCTCAGGCATCCACTCGGCGAGGTGGAAGGAGGCGTGGATGGCGCTTCGGCGTCCGTGCTTGGAGGGGGCTTGGAGGCAGTTGAGGACGGCGCCAGCGCTTTCTTCGGTGCAGATGTGGCCGCCGAGGACGACACCCGCTTTGTAGATCGTTCTACCCCAATCGTCGGTGGAATTATAGATGAGCTGCCGTATGGCCTCGATGGCGGGGGCTTGGGCCTCGGGGGTGGGGCAGTAGCTCGGGAGGTCCTCAAAAAGATCCAGGACGCACCATTGCGCATGGCGACGATAAGGGTGCTTGTCGTCGGCGAGAATGGCGATGAGTGTTGGGGCGAAAAGCGCGAGGCTGGCGTGAGTTTCGATTTCCACACACGCATCGTGGGAGATATCTCGATCCTCGGAATAGAGAAGCCGGATCAGGTTTGCAGGGCTGAGGTCACTAATGCGCCCTTCGTAACGTTTCTTGCTCCCGATGAGTCGAGCAATTTCTCGCTGGCGGTAGAAGAACGGTTCTGCGCTTTGCTTGAGCTTGGCGGGGAGTTTGTCTTCGGTTTCGGTTTTGGCCTCATTCCAGAGCTTCTCAACCCGTCCAAATAGTCCGTGAGGAGTTCGCGCAATTTGGAAAGGGAACAGCTGCCCCTCAATTTCCAGAGTCCCGCCTGGTTGCCATTCATTGGCCTGGACATGAAAATCACTGCTGATAGAATGCGGCGGCCACACGAACGGAATCCGGGGCCGCGGTCTTACTAGCGGCCCGGATGGGGTTCCGTTCAGCCAAGTAAGGGTTGCGCTTAGCAACTCAAAGGCTGACATTTCGTGGGTATCAGTAGGCATCTTAAGATCAAGGTTTTCCTAGAAGGGAGCGCAGGTCGAGTCCTGCTCCCCCACCGCCGCCGCCTGGGATACCTTCCACGCGTTGGCGCTTGGTGAATCGGTCGATCTCTGCGGCAAGTGTCGAGACGTGCGACCGGCTTACCGCATTTGTGTTCGCCTTTGCATAGCTGGTGCAAAGCGAGCGAATGGCGACGAGGCATTGATTCGCTATCTGACGGCTATCTTCATTGACGCCCCCGGACATAGAGCCGGCCTGGTCAATCAGGTTGTCCACCAAGTAACGTTGAAGATCACGTCGCAAGGGCGAGATACTCGTTCCGTTACTGATCTCAGCGGTGATGTTCGCGACGATCTTGCCGTAGTGTTCGTCGAGCATGTACGTTCCCGGTTTTTCTTTGAGCTTGAACGCATTCTCTGAGATGTTGTCGAGCCGGGACGCACCCATGAGTGCGCTGAGCATCATCATTTGCTGGCTAGAAACCAGGCTACGTATCGGGGCTGTCCAACCGCTACTTGTGCCCGTGTCGTAATCATTCCCCATCGAGTTCAGAACGCTCTCAGGAAAGTCGAAAGCTTTGGCGTTGAAGCAACTGGTAAGAATCAAGTTCAACGCTTGGCGTTGCTGATCGGCATCCACCGGTCGGAGGTTTGCGCTTTCGCCCGAGTCGCCCTTGAAGGTTCGATTGCCGTTGATTCCACCAATGAACCGAGCCGCACTCATTCCGTCCCGGAATTTTCGCCCGATGAGTCCCACGATAATCCTGTTTCGCTTGGCGTAACTCTCGCCCGGAGCCGGGTAGTTAGCCAGCACGTAGGCAAGAGTTTTGGCGGCGACTTTGCTTTCTGCGGTCAAATAGTTAAGGGGATCGCGCGCTCCATCGAAGCGGACCACTCGCGGATCGTCGCCATCGGCGTCTTCGTCGGTCATGAACTCAAGCCCGCGCTTTCCGCCTTGACTGGCGATTTGTGAGAGCGCGAACTTCTCTCCTTCGGGAGTGTCTGCCTTGACATCGGTGTAGCCGTACCGAATCGCGTGGATGTCATAGGGGCCAACCGTACTGTTGAAGAATACTCCGGAGCCCTTCAAGACGGCCATGGCATTGATATCTGTGTAGTCCATCACGCTCGCGGAGAAGCCTTGCTCCGCGACTAAAGCGTCGTTAGCGAGTTCTGCGGTCGTCAAGTTAGCGCTCGCCACGAAGTTGTGGCGAAGACCCATACAATGACCAATCTCATGAGCGGTCACGTCGGTGACGTACTGGTCCACCAGTTCTTTCTTGGTGATTTTCGTGTTTCCACCTGCCTTGAGGCTGATAAAGTCCATTTGGAGTCTCTTGCCACGTTCAGCGGCAAAATGGCACTCTTCTTTGGACCAGCCCGATTTGTCAAGGATGGCCCCAAGCAGGGCTTGGGGCGCGCTGTAGTTCGGGTTGAACATTGCATTCATCGCAATGGAACTTGAACGCGGATCAGTATTGCTGTGAATGAGCGCTTGCTTCGAAAGAGCTCTCGCAGTCTGGGCGCTCGGCACTACAAGTTGCTCGAACTCTTGCTGTCCTGCAAAAACGAATGTAGCATCAAAATTCACAGCTGAATTAAGAATCTCGCCGGTGAAAGGGTCGATGCGCGGAAGGGCAATGGCTCCGTCATAGCCATTCGTTACCGACCAGCGATAGACGTTGTATCGACCGTCAGCGTGGTCGTAATCGGGGTCGTTGGGGACGTCTTGGACTCGTACGGCGTTCTTGTAGCCAAGCTTTTCAAAAGCTTTGTTCCAAAGTAATATTCCTTTCTTGGCGGCTTCTCGGTATTCCTTGGGGACGGAATTGTCTACCGTCCACAGGATAGGCTTCACCGGTTCACTCATGGCGGCGGCAGAGTCCTTCTTCTTGAGATTCCAACGTGTGACATATCGTGTGGTTCGGTCTGCCTTTAAATAGCGATTAAAGTTTGTGAAATCTTGCGTGAAGTAGCCAACTCGGGGGTCAGCGATTCTGGGTTTGTAATCCGATTCGGGGCGGAAGTACATGTTGTAGCTGATCTTAAAGTTGACGCTTCGCTTGTCTTCCAAGTTGTTATTGCCGCCCATCATGGCCGCGAGCATTGCGGCAAAGCCAGTGGCTGGTGCTTGGGTGGACGTGTAATACATATCCATCCGCAGCGTCGTGTTGGTCGGGAACCCTTTAACTTTGTCGACTCCGGTCTTCTCTCGATCGGGGACCAAGGGCACCCCGCCTAACGCAGTAAGAGTTTGGCTGAGATTTAGAAGTTCACCAGAGAAAAGGTTGGTGGCGTTGATTAGATAGACCTTCTTTTCGGGATTGTATTGCTCGATTCGCATGTCAGCGAGATAGGCTTTGGGGAAACTGCGCGAAATTGCCTCGGCTAGTGAGTCGTTCTTGTCCCAACGGAATTTTGTGTTGGGGCGGGTGAGCCAGACACGCTCATCGCCTTTCTTCTCGATGGCGTAGGTGTCGATTGCCCCCCATGCATCCCATGATGGGGACTGAATAGGCAATCCCTGTTGGACGTTTGTGGACCAACCGGTATTGAACGCGGCTTGGATCATGAATAGCTTGCCAAAATTTGCCTCTGGCAGTTCCAGCAGGATATCCTTCTTGCGGAGGTAAAGCGTGAAGGCACCCTCGTACTTCGGAAGGTCTTTAATCGCCTTTTCGTACTCGACGGCTTTTTGGTCTCGTTTGGGTTCGTCTTTCTTCGGTTCTTCCTTTTTGGGTTCCTCTTTGTGAGCCTCTTGGCTGTACGCAGGGAGTGCGGTTCCGAGAGCAAAAACGGCAAGAAGTGCGGCTGAAAAAAGTTTTTGGCGTCCGATCATAAAATTCCTCGTAGTAATGACTCTGCGAGGTTACCCAATGATGCACAATTTGGCTACCGCCCCGGGCGTAAAATCGTAGGAACTGGCATGGCATCACTTTCAGATCGAATCATTGGCGTTGAAACGGAATTTGGATGCTTGGTCCAAGACGAGAGCATCGGGACCTCCGAGCAGGCGGTCGAACAAATAAAAATCGCGGTTTTTTATGATCTGAAACTCGGTGCAATTGACATGCACGCTCGAGATGAAGTTTTTGAGCCAGCACGGTCCGGGGGGTTCTTGATCAACGGTGCTCGGTTGTATATTGATGCCGTCGGATCCCATTTGGAGTATGCAACGGCAGAAACTCGGAACCTGAGAGATTTGGTAGCTCAGGATCGAGCCGGGCAGAGCATCATCGTCAGGGCGATTGAAGAGGCTGGGCTGAAGGGCCAGGTTCGGATGTACAACAATTCCGTGGACCACTTCGGCGGTCACACATTTGGTTGCCATGAGAACTACCTTGCTCGGATTGATGATGAGTTTTTCGCCACTCGCGCTGAATACGTTTACGGTTTTCTTGTGACTCGCCAGATTTTTGCGGGCGTTGGTCGAGTGGGTGGGCATGTGCTCTCGACGAACCATCGCCGCCCAACATATGAAGAAGTCTCCGAGAACCCTATTGACTACATTTGGGTGAACTCGATTTATCACGTCGCGCCCGATAGCACGGTGAAGTTTCAACTGAGCCAGCGAGCAGACCATATTTTAAAGACCATCGCGAGTCGCGTTCGTTTTAACCGCGCATTGATTAACCCAAAGTGGGAGCATTACTACTCTCACGAGGAGTTGCAGCGGTTGCACATTTTGTTTGGAGAGTCCAATCAGAATGAGTACGCTTACGCACTCAAGGTTGGGACGACACACTTAGTTTTGCGGCTTTCGGAGGATGGTTTGCTCGGAGACGAGCACTTGCTGGCGAGTCCGATTTGGACTCTTCGGGAAGTAAGCCGAGACGAAACTTACGAGTGGCCAGTTATGCTCGAGGATGGCTCGATTATTTGCGCCACAGATTTCCAACGAAGATATCTCGCGCTGGCCGAGAAACACTACCGAGGCCAGGACGACCAGACGGATTGGGTCCTTGCGCAATGGGCTTCGATTCTGGATGACTTAGAAAGGGACCCATTGTCGCTCGGGGACAGACTTGATTGGGTGGCGAAGAGGAATATGATTTCTGGCTTTGTCGAGTCCGAAGGGCTGGATTGGCAGGACGATGTCTTGCACTCGCTTGATTTGGAATACCACAACATTGATCCGAGCGAGTCCTTATACCACGCTATTCAGCCCACCCAAAGATACATCGACGACATGCAAATCCTTGACGCGATGACAGAACCCCCCGTTGATACGCGCGCCTTTGGTAGGAGCAAATTGGTGCGGCAGGCCATGGAGAAGAAAGGAGCTAAATTCTATGTGTTTGACTGGAGCGCGGCGGCGATCGGTCGAAATGAGTACTTTGATTTGAGCGACCCCTACAACCCCTACGAGAATCCGGTTGGACAATACTATAAATCTTAACCAAAATTGTCAATCTCCATGGAACATTGAAGCGTGGGGTGCGCTCTAACAACTGAACCAACTTGTTCATCTCCTTTCTCAAAAAGCCGACTCCAACGTCGGCTTTTTTGATTTTCGGGGGCAAAGCTAGAGTTTGGCGCAGGTAAGCCGATAATGATAGTGAGGAAATCATGACTTCATTACTTGTTGCCTTCGCCATAACCGTTACTCTCGATGACCACCACGGCAAGTCTGCGCCAGTTGCAAAACCTGCGCCGACTGTCAGCGGAGCTAAGAAGTCGCTCGGGAACGGGTCTTCGATCAGAGTTTATGCCCCAGAACCGGAGATGACGGTTGCGCTGGCGGTGGAAAAGTTGAAGGAAGGCAATGCTCGATTTGCGAAGCGCAAAACTCAGAATCCGCACAGGGATACCGGCCGCCTTGCTGAAGTTGCCAAAAGCCAAGCTCCTTTTGCGGCTGTTTTAGGCTGTGCGGATTCCAGACTTTCGCCTGAGCTGATTTTTGACCAAGGATTTGGCGATCTTTTCGTCGTTCGAGTGGCTGGAAATGTGGTGGATCTATTCGGGACGGCTTCCATGGAGTATTGCGTTGAGCATTTGGGAGCGAAGGTGATTATTGTGTTGGGGCACGAGCGATGCGGCGCGGTGAAGGCCGCGTGCGACACCTTTGCCTCTCGAAGCGAGACCACTGTGGCCTCCATGGACACAGAAGGGCATGCCGCAATGGCGACTTCGATTCCAAGTTTGATTGAGCACATTATGCCGAGCGTTAATCGGGCAGCCACGACTAAGCCATTTTCACTCATTGACACCGCGATAGCCTTTAACGCACAGGACTCTAAGAAGCAACTCCTGTCTGGTTCGCCGATGATTAAGGCGATGGTGGCCAAGGGAGAGCTTAAGGTTCTGAGCGGGGTTTATGATTTGGACACTGGGTTAGTCAAGCTATTGGACTAAGTTGAGGTTCACTCGAATTCCGTCGGACTGAATCATGAATTTTTCACCGACTCGGTCGGTAGTCTCGGCGTCTAATGCGAAGTGGTTTGCTTCGAGAAGCCTTTGGGCGGCTTCGGGGTCATTGGTATCCACAGAAAATGCGATGTCGCGGGTTCCGTCCTCGACAAGGTAGAGCCGGAACGGGCCAGCCGTAAGCTCGATCCAGTCTTCTTTTTGGTCGGTAATTTCTGCCTCAAATGCGCGGCAAAAGTCGCTCGCGGTTTGCTTCATGTCCGCGACTCCGATGGCTATGCAATTATTGAAGGGAAGCCTCATTCTATAATTATGCAACCGTGCGCCATCGCAATTGGTAGAATGCTCATAGATGTCCGACAAGTTATTTTCTGAAACCGAGGTAGGGCAGGTCATGCGCAGAGCGGCGGAGTTGCAAGAATTGGGGTCAACAGCGGGCTACGTTCCGGGCGTGACCTCCACCGAATTGATCCGGATCGCGAAGGAGATTGGCATTGATCGAAAGTTTCTGGACCTTGCCATTCAGGAGAACCACAACCCGCCTTCGAGCACGAAGAAGAAAGTCAGATTTCCTGAAATTGAGCGTATCTACCCGATTGAGATTGAAGCGGAGAACTTTGACGTGATCACGGAGTACATCAAGCCTCATGCCTCTACCGGCCAGCCAGGCGTCTCCGGCGGGCCGGGCGTTTCTCAACTCGGCCGGACTCTGCAAGGGCAGGCGGCTACATCTTGGGCCAGTCCAACTTTTAGAGTGAGTTCTCGCGATGGTCGCACAAGGGTAGTCGTGAGTTCGGACGAGGGGACTCCAGTCGGCCTGACATGCCTCTGGATACTGCCTCTTATTTTCACCATCGCCCTCTTCAAGCTTTCGATTGCGGCAGGGATGATTGGCGTTTTGACGTGCTTCCTGCTCGGGTACTTTAGCTATCTGTTTTTCGCTCGCAAAAGCGCGGAAATGACTGTGAAGACGGCCGACGATCTAGAGCGGGCGATTTTGGAATACCAAGCCTCCCGCTCTGCGCAAATGCTCTCGGGAGCGACTATGGTTGTGAAGGAAGTTGAACCTGAGAATCAAGTTCATGTTGAATCTGGCTTATAAGTCTTCTACTCGTCCTTCAGAAACTTCAAGAACCCATCGCGATCCTTGGTGAATCCAGTGATTCTTAGTGCGGTTTTTCCGTCGGCCTTCATGATCACGTAGCTCGGTAGCTCTGTGCTCTTGGTCAATTCCTCTTTGAGCTTGGCGTTGATGTCGTCTTGCTTGTTTCCGGGACGGTCGCAGTAGAGTTTCACCGTTACAAACTTGCTCATCTCAGCTTGCACGGCAGGGATGGGGAACATATTCTTTTCCATTGCTCGGCAGTTGGTGCAGAAGACTCCGGTGAAGTCGACAAAGAGCAACTTGCCTTCCTTTTGAGCTTGCTCAGCAGCTTTGGAAAGGTCTTGTTGCCATGTGAGGCCATCTACGCTTTCAGCGGCGAGACTCGATGATGGATAGGGGTCAGGAGGCATAAACGCGTTAAGGTCGCCGAGGCCGAGGCCGTTGATTGCGCCGAGAAATGCTCCGCCCATCACAAGTGTTGCAATGGCAAAGCCTCGCCGGAACCAGCCGATTTTGACCGGTTCGCGGTCGTGGCTGAGGAC
This sequence comes from Armatimonadota bacterium, assembly GCA_021413725.1. Taxonomy (GTDB): domain Bacteria; phylum Armatimonadota; class Fimbriimonadia; order Fimbriimonadales; family Fimbriimonadaceae; genus JAEURQ01. The sequence goes on from JAIOPU010000071.1 coordinate 18,703, forward strand.
GAGCCAGCCGAGTAGATATAAGGCCGCGATGATCGCGAGAGTCGCCCAGATCGCAAGGAATACAGGTCTTGTTAGGATGCCAAGGTTTAAGGCAATCTCGGCGGACGAAAGGAACTTCAGAGCCGCCATCAGTTCAATGAAACCAAGGTATGCCTTCGCCGTGGAAAGCCAGGAGCCAGATTTTGGGAGCTTATGAAAAAGTTGTGCCCATGAAGATCGGGGCAAGCGCCCCGCCCTTACGGCCCAGGGAGTCCATTTTGGTCAGGACTGAAGAAGGCAATGCAAGTTCGAAGACCCCGAATAGGCTAAAGGAAAGCGCAATAAAGAGCAGACCGAGAAATAGGTTTACCCACAGATTCGTGGCAAGCCGATTGAGATTTGCCGCACCAAAGAGCGATGTGATCCCGAGACCAAGGACAGTGAACGTGCCGATTATTCCTGCGCAATAGAGTGCAGCACCTTTCAATTGCTCTTTGAGACTGCCCCCGGCTTTCTTCGTAAAGAAACTCACCGTAACCGGGATCATGGGGAAGACGCAGGGTGTAATTAGGGCTCCCAGGCCCGAGATGAAGGCAAAGAAAAAGAAGGAAAGAAGGCCGTCATTCTTCGCTGCGTTGAATTGAGTGGCTTGGTCGTTCCTTGGGGCTTTTTGAACTTCAGCCGTAGCAAGTCGATCTGGCCTGGGCTCCCCGGGAGAGACAGCAATCGTAGCTGTCAAATCTGGTCCGTAGGGTCTCTGGCAACCGTTTTCATTGCACGCCTGCGCGAGGACTTTCACACCCACCTCTACCTTGCCATTGGTTCCTGCCTTCACAGTGAATGGGACTTTGAAGCTTACTTCACCCTCGAAGTAACCGACCTCCAAGTTAAAATTCGGATCAAACTTCTTTAGAGGGGTTGGTTCGATGACTTCACTGACCTCGCTCCCAGCGACAATCAATTTCCTGGTCTCAATGCCTTGACCTGTAACCGTGAATGTCGTCGGATAGGGTCCCTTCAAGACTTCCTTGGTTGAATAGATGTGCCAGCCCTTGACAGTCGTGCCTGTCAAAATGAGTTGCCCTGACTCGCCCGATCGGATATCTGCCGGACTGACCTTAACGGTCCACTTCGTGATATTCTCAACGTTCTGCCCAAATGCAATGAGGCAACTGGAAATCAGAAGGAGCAGGAGTATGAGTCTTTGCATGTGCGTATTTAATCCGTTTGGATGCCTAAAGGTTCCCTAAAAGCCAGTCGCGGTTGTTCACCACCATGTCTGGGTGCCAATCGTGACCCCAGTCGTAGGTAACTAAGTTCTTTTCTACCGCAATCACAGCCTGAAATATTGCATCCACTGTTTCAGGACGGCAAGCGGGGTCTTTTAGCCCTCGCGAAATCTGAGTTGGAATATGGCATCGAGTCGCCTGATTCAGTGTGTCGAAGTAACTGAGGGTGTGCATGACCCGCTCGCGACCGAATGGAATCGCTTCCATGAGATCGACAAGCTCTTTGAGCGGATATCGGTAGGCGGTCTTGCTCAACGTTACGGGCATCCCACCAAGAAAGGGCCTATCGCATGCGATGGCCTTTATAACCGGACAGTGCGCGCCCAGCCAAATGGAGAGTCCCGCGCCTTGGCTCATTCCCATGCATCCGATGCGCTTTTCGTCCACTTCAAATTGAGCCTCTAGCACCCTCGCGGCGATGAAACAATCCTGAAACATGCGACGAAAAAACCACGATTCCGGTACTTCCGAACCTTCTCCTGGTGGAAAGCCCCCTCTCCATGGAGGTTCAGAGACAGGCTCGTGAAGCCGGATCGAGTGCCGTATTCGTTGGGCAGGAGAGATTCGCGTCCGTAGGGCGGAATCCACAGAAACCCAGGGTGCATTTTCGCTCCGGGTTCGTGGGCAATCCAGCCTTCTACGGTTCGCCCACCTACGGACGAAAACCAAATGGTTTCGACGACAAAGCCGTCTAGTTCAAAATCGTTGTGGCGCGAACGTCGAAAATCAAGTGGAACGGTGCGGGCTTCTTCCACCGCCTCAGCCCAAAAGGCATCAAAATCTTCGGGAACGTACGGCTCCATGAATCAGAAGCTAGGCCTTGACGGAGCGCTGGACGGCGTCTACATGCATTCCGGTCGTCATCAGCCATGCTGTAGCGCGCTGAATTTCTTCGATGGGACCGACGAGTCGCATGTGCACCCAACCAAAGTCAGTGTCGATGCTCGCCTTGATAATGTTGACGCTCACATTGAACTCCTTGGAGATTCTCCAAAGCCAAGGCTCGGTGACGGAATCTCCGTTAACTGTGAGGTTGATATCGACTTCTGCCATTACTTTGAAATGTTACCCGCGGCTGTGCTAACCTTGCCCCGAAGCAGACCCATCACAGTCCAAATTCACGAATGTAGGCTCTCAGTCCGCGCTCGTGGGCAACCCTATCTGCCGGCGAATCTAATCCGACAAGCACTTTCCCAATCGCGGCGATATTCTTTAAACCTGGGTTATCTCGGGGAAGTGTGAGTTCCGTTCCGTCGGCGTGCTGAACTTGGATTGCGTTCGCAGCAAACCAAACTTTGTCCCCTTCGACGAGCAAAGGAGATTCGGGTTTAATGGCAGATATGGCACTATCGAACCAGGTGAGAAATGCTTGGACGCGGTCATAGTGAGCCGCAAGCAATCGTGCGGTAGGACCCTTAGACCGGATTACTTCGGCAATGTCAGCAAACCGGTTCTTAGATTTGAGTTCGGCGATGAGCGCCTTGGCACTTGCATCACTGCCGAGCAGTGTGTCCAACTCGGCGGAAGGCTGCTCTACTTCTGTTTCGGCATTGGAAGAGTCTGTGGGCGGGTTTGGAACGTTTGGAATAGGATTTGTACCGGGCGTAGCTTGCTTGTCGCTTTTCGAGTCCCGCTTTTCCTGTTTCTTTCGCTCCCTTTCTTCTTCGAGTTTCTTATTATTCGCAGCATCAATCTTTGCAAATTCACCTTGCCTTTTGATGAGCATCATCCCGCCGAAAACCGGCACAGAAATGGCAATAACGATGGCGATAAGGACTCCGATTCCGCGAGTGCGGCTTGGTTCCACGTGGATAGGGGTTGGCAAGTCGAGTGCCATGTCTAGCGGCGCGGTCGTGGTCAATCGTCGTCCGTCAAATCCCGCTGCGCCAATCGGTGGCACAGCCCAAATCACCACCGGATCAATGAGGTGCTTAAGATGCTTTGGTCCCAGATTCATCGCCTGAACCTTCATCTTGCCCTTGACGACATCATAAACCGTCTGGGAAAAACATATTCCTCCGGGCTTCGCCTCAGTTTGGAGTCGCTGGGCAATGTTGACACCATCTCCGACAACGTCATTCTCGGTGACCATCACGTCGCCAAGGTGGACTCCGATCCTGTGTTCCAAGACTTCCGAGGACGAAAGACCCTTGGCTTGCTCTCGGATAAATTCTTGAATTTCAATGGAAGCCTGCAGTGCCTCCACCGCGCTCATGAACCGCATCAGAAGCCCATCGCCGGTACGCTTCATCACGAGGCCTTCGTGAGCGCGGCAGATGGCTTCCATGTTCATGAAGTCACGTTCGAGTGCCGCCAGTGTCCCTGCCTCGTCCCGACCCATGAGCAGGCTAAAGCCGACGATGTCGGTGAAAACGATGGCCGCCAGCATTCGCTGGGCTCCTAGACCTTGGATTGGAATATCTGACACTACTCTCTATTATTCTCTAATTTGGTGCGGGACATCCCTCGCGGGGTAAACTCCGTGGTCTATTCCTCCGAATTAAAGAGACTTAACTATGCCAACCGCAACCAAGATGTCCGTAAAGCGCGAAGATTTGAATCCTTGCACCATCAAACTTGAAATCACCTGCTCACCCGAGCAGGTCACCCAAGGCTATGACAAGGCCTATAAGCAGTTTGCCAAGCAAATGCGCGTCCCAGGATTCCGTCCCGGACATGCTCCGAAGCACGTCGTCGCCCCCCTGCTTTCGCCGGACGAGTTGAACAGCCAAGCTGCTGACAACATTGTCAACTCGGTACTCAAAGCGATTTTGGTTGAAGAGAAGATTCAACCCCACGATTCCCCTGCAGTCTCTCTCACGAAGATTGACATTGCTGGAGAATGCGAGTTCACTGCAAAAGTTCCTCTGGCGCCGATTGTAGAACTGGGCGAGTATAAGGGCATCGAGGTCAACAAGCAGAAGGTTGTGGTGACCGACGTCGAAGTTCAAGAGCACTTGGACGAGTTGCGAAAGCGTGCCGGAAAGCGCGAAGCTGTTGCAGACCGAGCAGCGGAAGAAGGCGATATTGCTGTAGTCAATATCAAAACCGAAAAGGAAACCGGGGACGGACAGAGCTTCATGGTAGTGGTCGGCAAGACCTTTGAAGATATGGACAAGGCGGTTCTCGGAATGGCCGCCGAAGAAATGAAGGTTGTCACCCTGAATTTTCCTGCGAATTTCCAGGACAAGTCGCTTGCTGGTAAGAAAGAGAAGGTGAAACTCGCGGTCAAGAGCCTGAACACGATCGTGATGCCCGAGCTCACCGATGAGTTCGCCCAAAGTTTAGGCGGCGACCTCAGCGCACTCAAAAGCGAAGACGTCAAGACACTTAAAGGCCAGCTTCACTTGCGAATCGAAGCCGCGAAGGCGCAGATGTCGCAAGAGATGGTCAACGAGAGCATCCAAGAGGAACTCGTCAAGCGAAGCAAGATCGAAGTCCCCGATACCATGTGGGAGAGCGTTGCCAACCAGCGAATGAACGAACTCGCGCAGGAAGCTCATTCTCAAGGTTCGAGCATCGAAGCCTACGCCAAGTCAAACGGTATGACCGTGGAAGAAATGGTCGCCAATTGGCAGACTGAAGCCAAGATTCAGGTCATGCGCGCAGTTGCTGCCCGCGAAGTCTTCGCGAAAGAGAAGTTGAAGCTCAGTAACCAAGATATGAATGAAATGCTCATCGCGATGGCGTACGAGTACCAGGTTGCCCCTGCCGAAATTCTTCAGATCATGAAGAAGAACAATAACTTCCGCGAGTTGGAGATTCGTGCTGTCTTTAAGAAAGTCATTGACTTCCTGAACAAGGCTGCAGTCATTACCGAAGTCGACGAACTCGGGAGTGCGCCGGCAGCGAAGCCCGCAAAGAAGAAGTCTGAGGCGAAGGAAGAAGCGGCACCTGTCGCTGAAAAGCCGAAGAAGGCTCCGGCGAAGAAGAAGTCGGAATAGTTATTCATCTGGAGATAGAACGGGTCTGCCAGTTTGGCAAGACCCGTTCTCTTTGTTTAGGAGGGAATCAATTCCCCCCACCTGCCCAACCCTCTCCTGGGGTTAGGGGTTCCCTTGATCATTTAGCCCCGATAATGGGAATCTTCTTCGTTGGCCTTGCTTCGGCTTTCGGAAGCGTTACCGTGAGAAGACCATCCTTGAAAGTGGCTTTGATCAAGTCCGGTTTGATCGGCACATCAATCGTGAAGGATCGCTTGAAGCTTCCATATCCTCGCTCGATGCGCACGTAATCGTCTTTCTTTTCTTCTTTGTTGAACTCTCGATGTCCGGTAATCGTGAGAATGTCACCAACCATCTCAATTTCGACATCTTTCTCCAGTAGGCCGGGTAGTTCAGCTACGAGGACAATCTCTTTGAGAGTTTCCTTGACATCTACCAAGGGTGTCCAGACACTGGGTGCACCAGAGAAGACATCTTCCATCATCTTGTTGAAGCGATCAAAAGATAGAACTCGTTCTGGTAATCGTGTAATCATTTTTTTCTCCTCCCTCGGCGTTTTGCGCCTCGGGTATCTTAAGTATTGCTGGGTTTCGTCGCGGCCGCAAGTGCTATTTTTCTTGTCAGGGAAATCTATTACAGGTTCGTCGTCGGGAGGAGCGACCATGCTTGGAGCAACAAAGGGAACTCAGTTTCTGAGTCCCCTTCTATCAAGCTGAGAGTGCCGGTGTTCTTCAATTGGTGTTCTGGGTTAGCCCCAGCAACTCTCGGCTAGCTTTTTCGGCATTATTTGTGTCGCCGTCGGGCGAGGATGCCGAGTCCGAGTACCATCGCGAGGATGGAGGCCGGTTCCGGCACTGCCACTGCCTTGAATGCCTCGGCCTTGTCGTGGTAGCCAATCGTTGCACTGGGCACACCTCTCAGATCAACCGCTCCGCTGAGGATAAGTTGATCAGAAGAGAAGGTTTGGTTGTTAAGTGCGGTTAAGAGCGTCTGTTCCATTTGAGCTTCCGTTTGATCCCACAAGACAGGAATTCCGACTCCAATCGGGTTGCCCAGGGTCACATCTGCCCACATCCCCGTGGAATTTTGCCCACAGGCGACGGTGTACAACGGTTCCGGATTGCTCTGCTGGTGGAAAATATCAACATCGTCAATGGCCGCATTCTTGATGAGTGCAGAGAATGAAGCATTCCAAGTACCGCCGCTAATCTGCGCTCTAAATTCTGGGGGAAGCTCGAATTTGAAGTCTAGACCATCGTAGATAGGCATAAATCCCCCAATTCCAAAATCCCAAGGATCCCAGGTCTCCCCAATAAAGGAGGCACTACCTTCGGGGTGCGCCACTGGAGCGACGTTAGCAATGAACACCGATTTTGCATTCCCAACTAACTTTGGAGAGAAGAATCCAACCACGGCAGCGCTACCAGTTAGTGTGGAGGATCCGTCCGCATGACACGGCCCTTCGGTCACATTTGCACTTTGCGATATTGTCCCATTTGAGAACGTCCCCAAGCCACCCGCCCCGGGAGGCGCGTAGGAAAGCTTGATGCCGCTCTTAAAATATGGAGCCGCGCTAGGTCCTCCGTGCGCAAACGCCTTAGCGTACACTCGACCGTTCCAGTCCTTTGCTTGCCATTGTATTGAGCCTAAGTCAAATTCTCTGGATGTAGTATGAGAGTGAACGCCTTCAACATCGAATATTTCAATACCATATGCACTGTTTCCAACCCCGATCAAAGCAACTCCAAGGGTTCCGCGAACTACTGTATTCGAAATTTTGTTATTCATCTTTTGCTCCATCGCGGATTCATCTCCGCGTCTGACTGAGTAACTCACTGTGGATTTCGATGCTGAATGCACTCCGTATCCAATGTGACTTCCTTACTGTAATTCTACGGGGCGGAGCGACTTCACGCAAGTCGCATTTTCATTGTCCGTACTTTGAATGACAGGTGAAGTGTGGGACAAGGGGTTGTTCTCGCGGACATACCGCCTCTTTGAACTTGCCAGTATCCTCGTAACAATGCTGGCTTTCAGATCAAAGGTAGGCAGTGAGCAGCTCTTCCATATATACTTAAGATATGAGACTACTCACCGCATCATTCATTTGTTTTGCTTGGGGAACGCTCGGCTATGCCACGATTTTCGACATCAAGGCGGATTGGAGTGATGTCAACAATCCGAACGGGGTTTGGACTTTGCGAAAGTCGCCGACAGCAATATTCACCACAAACCAGGCGGACTTCTACGCCAACGGGACAAACCAGAAGGCATGGGCGGATCAACCCGCCAATCAACTCCAGCACGTCCCTGTATGGATGAAGGGCACCGTTGTTGGCGCTGGGTACACCGACTTTCCTTTCGGGGAAATATATCTCCATGGGGCAGAAGTAGATCGTACGGGGAGTAACTACACGAGTGCGGTCTGGACTTCCAGCGAGGCGGGTACGGCCGCCATATCTGGAAGCCTGTGGAACGTTCGTCATCTTGGACGATCCATGTTTTGGCAACTCAGAAAAAACGGTGCCACCCTTTCGTCAGGCTCCATTTCGTCAAGTGATCCTTACACTTCGACCGCTCCACTTAATCTTTCTGCAGGTTCTGGTGGTGTTGCCGCACTCACACAATCCATCATCCCGGGCACTCAGCTAGAACTGGCTTTCATTAGTCCAGATTCAAATTTGGGAGAACTCGTCGGTGTAAGGTACGTCATCCAAACGAACATTGGCACCGAATCGGTTTCGGGCACTCTAACCCTTTCGGACTTCGTTGGTAGTGCTCCCGATTCAAGCGTTTTGCCTGTGACCGTCCGTGTCCTTGACAACGCAAACAATCTCTTGCAATCCACAAATCTCAACGTCTCTACTTCGGCTGGAGTTGGAACCTACTCTCTGGGCCTGCGAAGCGGAATTACCGGAGCAATCAAGCTGGCATTTGACGCCCCGACTTGGCTCGTCGAAACAATAACTTCGAGCGTGGGAGCGAGCAACGCAAATGCAGTGCTCGCCAATGGCGACGCTGTCAAAGACGGCGTCATTGATTTGAGCGACTATACGGTTATTTTGACCGCATTCAACGCTCTGCCAACATCGGGAAATTGGAATGTACGTGCCGATCTGAACCGGGATGACGTTGTCGACCTGACGGATTACATTATCGTGGTCACAAACTTCAACCAACTCAACAGCTAACCGCAACTATGCCTTTAATTTGGCAGTCTCCACCATTCGCTGAAACTGTTTGATGAGCGTCTTTTCTTCTTTCTTGTCAGCTATCCGAATCGACAAGGCTAGGATGCTTCCCGACTTGGCCTTGAGGATCAGGAATCTCCGACTGGCATAGTCCTCCTCGTTCATCACCGAAAAGCTCATGGACTCGTAGCCTTGCTTTGATTTGCCGAGCACATAGGGAGAGGCCTTGCCTTTTTCCTCGCGCATGATGAAGTAGAGGGAAGTTTGGTAGAGTTGCTTCCAGTCTGCCTGGGAGGCACCGCCGGTCATCACACCCAATTCTGAGGGGTTCTCCTTGTTCGTCATCGTCCTCGCGCCCCAAGGGGTCTGCGTAGAAACCGTCCAGCTTTTCGGAACTTGAACCGTGTACTCAGTGGTGTCCACCTGAACAAAACCGTCTTTGAGATCGGTGAGTTTGGCATCCTTTGGGGAAGATTGAAGTGCGAGGGAAAGAGCAAGAATCGGTAGCGAGAGGGTAACCATGAAAATTTCTACGAGATTGCTTTGCTAGATGTCAGCGCGGAGTTCCTTTGGCCCGGTTTTCGGCGACGATTAGCGCGTTACGCCTGAGGCCCTTAACCCCCGCCCTTCTCACGGGAGACCCTTGGGTTAGATCATCCCATGTGGATTCCTCCAAGTTTACGAGCGACTCTATGTCTGGCCAAGTACGAAGCCTTAAGAACTCGTCGCAGGACGTGTGCTCTGCTCGCAGCGGTTGGGATGGGCGTGGAGTGTTAAACGGGCAAACTTCTTGGCAGATATCGCAACCAAAAACGAGGTCCTTGATTTTCGGCTTTAGGTCTTCCCTTATCGGGCCGCGATGCTCAATCGTGAGGTAGCTGATGCAGGAGCGGGCGTCAATCTGCCACCGACCCTCGGCTTCCACGATGGCGCCCGTAGGACAAGCGTCAATGCACTTCCGGCACGTGCCGCAGCCTCCGACAGCAGGGTGATCATACTCGAACTCCTCCGTACAGAGGATGAAGCCCAGTACGAACCAACTTCCGCGAGCGGAGTTGATGAGCATCGTGTTTTTACCGAACCAGCCGAGTCCGGCTTGCTGGGCGATTTCGCGCTCGAAGAGCGGGGCAGTGTCCACGCAGACGCGACAGGCTCCCGGCATTTCTTTGGCGATCCGCTTGAGTTTGCCACGGAGGACCTTGTGATAATCGCGGCCGAGCGCGTATCTGGCGATCTTAACTTCCTTTGGTTGTGGTTGGTTGTAATTCAAGCCAACGGCTACTAAGGACTTTACACCAGGCAAAAGGGACTCCGGAGATTCGCGAAGTGTTCGCTGCCTTTGCATGTAGTCCATTTCGCCGTGAAATCCGGCCCCAAGCCAGGAGTCATAAAAATCTAAGTGCTGGGCAGGAACAGCCGGAGTGATGCCGACCAGCTCAAAGCCTTCTGCGAAGGCGAGGGCTTTGAGCTGGTCGGAGGTCATAGGATTTGGGCAATGAACTGCGTACTCTTCGGGTCGAGCGCGGTGATGTCCGGAATCTCGAAACGATTCCCGTCAACATCGAGCAAGACGAGGTGATTTGGCGCCAGCCACTGAGCGTTTTCCTGGAGACTCTGGGTCACCAAATCTCGCTCACCGCGCTCGGTCAGAACGCTCCAATAGGTTGCCCCAAACTCGACTTTAGCGTGAATGATCTTGTGAATGGTTGAGGTCAGGTATCGCTTCTTGACTTCAAACTCAACGGCCTTCCTTGATTCCTCGTCAAGTCCAGAAGTATCATCCAGCAAGACAATCTCGGTCCCTTTGGCGTCTGTTAGGGAGAGATAGCGACTCGGATAGCTGATTGGTGACGCCCATCGGGGGACTACGGTTGGATAAGATTTCTCGTCTCCAACCGTGAGCCGAAGACGGTCCTTTGGTTCGTGAAAGATTTTTAGTTTGGATGTTTCGATGCTCATGCGTTTATCGTCCCCAATTCGATAATTTCGTTGATTGCGGTTTGTGTTTGAACGAGTTTGTAGAACACACCCTTCTTGTCCATCAATTCCTCGTGCGTACCCATCTCGGCGATCTCACCCCGATCCAGCACAATTAGTCGATCTGCATTTTTCAAGGTTGATAGTCTGTGAGCAATCGCAAAGGTCGTTCGCCCCGCGACGAGTCTTTGAATTGCCTCTTGGATTTTCTTTTCGGTCTCGATGTCCACGCTTGAAGTTGCTTCGTCCAGAATGAGAATCCTTGGGTTATGTAGGATCGCTCTCGCGATTGAGACTCGTTGGCGCTCGCCGCCTGAGAGCTTCGCTCCGCGCTCACCAACCATAGAATCATATCCATCGGCTTTACCGATGATAAAGTCATGAGCATTTGCTGCGCGCGATGCCGCAACAATATCCTCAAAAGAAGCTCCGGGCTTGCCATACGATATATTCTCGGCGATGGTCCCGTTAAAGAGGAATGGTTCCTGCAAAACGATACCAATCTGCTCGCGCAAATCCTGCAGGGGGATGTCTTTGTAATTTACCCCGTCCACTTTGATCAGCCCGGCGTCGGGTTCGTAAAAGCGGCCAATCAGGTTGATCGTGGTTGATTTGCCAGCACCGGACTTGCCAACCAATCCAATCATTTCGCCGGGTTTTGCCGTAAAGCAGATGTCCTTCAGCACTGGATTGGACTTATCGTAGCCAAAGCGAACGTGGTCGAATTCCACTTCGCCCGTGATGTCGATTCTCTTGGCTCTGTCTCCGTAGGATTCAGGCTCCATGTCCGTAACCTCAAAGATTCTCTCCGCTCCTGCCATAGCTCGGCTAAACCAGTTGTTTACCGCGGCAAACCACTGCAAGGGCCCGTAGACCAAACTTAGGTATGCCTGCATCATCCAGAATTCGCTCAGAGCAAGTTTTCCAGAGGCGACGAGGTAACCGCCCATCGCCCAGCATAGAACTGTACCGACAGTCGTAAAGAAGATCATTCCGCCAAAAATCGTAAACCAACGCGCGTCCGCATGCACTCCGGCATTGCGCAACTCGTGATTGCGTTGTTGGAATTTGGTGAACTCTCCGTCTTCCTTGGCGAAGGCCTTGACAACCCGGATTCCGTGCAGAGATTCGTTGAGATGGTTATGGAACCTTGCCCACTTCTGACCCACTCGGTGGAAGAGCTGAGATTGACCTTTCCAAAACGCTACGCCAATGAACGTGACAATCGGCACGGGTGCAAGGATTACCGCTGCCATAAGTGGGTTAATGAAGATCAGAACGCCGACGACCCCGATCAGAGTCAATCCGTTGAGAAGGAAGTAGGGAACACCCTCAACCAAAAAGCCCCAAACACGGTCCGTATCGCTTGTGACACGGCTCGCAATCGCGCCAACTTGCTTCTTGTCGAAGAAGGTGAGTTGGAGGAATTCGATAGCGCGGTACACGGTAGACCGAAGGTCGGCGGCAACGTTTCCACTCAACCACGCGGTCAAACGGTCTCGTGTGATATTCACAACCGTGCCCAAGATCGCGATTAGAATCCAGACGCCAATCAATTGCCAGAGCAAAGGCAGGTTCGTCTTCTTTTCAAAAACCTCGCGAATCAGTCGCCCTTGGATGTAGGGTGGAGTTAGATTCATGAGCGTCGTACAGAAGCTCAAAACGGTAAGAAATATAGCTTGCTTCTTGTAGGGCGCGACGAACCTCAGGATGCGGATGAGCGTTTTTCCGCGATCCACGCAAGCAGGGCAAACTCCATCGGCTTCGGGAAGCAACCGGCCACATTTGATGCAACGGGTCAGCTCCCTCTTCAAGTTGACCAGGAGTTCTTTGCCTTGGGCTAGCTGTTCGATTCCGCGAGCAGCTTCACTGAACTTGGCGCCCAGGGTGTGCGTGTAGGAGATGATCGGGATGATCTCGCCAAGTTTAGTCGTGAGTTCAAGGCGACCTCCGCCGACCAAGGGTTCATTTCGGGCACTGGCGATTTCTGTCATTGGAATGCGAAGAACTTCAACGCCTCCCTTTTCCAGAATACGAACCACACCGGAGGTGACCTCCAGAGTTTGGTGACCGTAGTCAAAATTGGCGTCCAGGTCGGCCTCAAGCTGGATCAGGATGTCGCTTGAGGCCGTGGTTTGGTCTGGGTCTAAAAGGGATGGATTTATTGGATTTGTCATGAGAAAAAATTGAGGGTCATGGATGCGCACTTTCTACGGCATCGGACGCTAAGGTTTGCGGAAATTACAGGAATCCGCAGGGAATCGGTGACGCAAGGAGGCTTAGTTTCCTGTTTATGGTCCCGATTCAAATAGTTTTAATCATGCAAAGCCACCTGGGCGGATCGCCCAACGGGGAACGCCCCCGACCTGTAAGAATAAATCTTAGCAGATCGGGGCGTGATTTGTCAATCAGTCGTGCTTATAAATTGAATACGCGGGCCACTCTGGATCAAGCGTCAGACGAAGTGTGCACATTTGCCCAACATGGTAGCAGTCGTGCAGGACGAGGAAGTCTAAGGCGAGGGGCACAACTGTTTCCTCGTTACCCGCATTGAATACTGCAACCGCTTCTTCACGAAGAGACCAAACGTACTTCGCGGGATCAGCTTTGACTTCGTCGGGAACTTGAAAAACCCCCCACTCATGCTTGCCGCCGCCAGCATGAGTGATGAACGCGGTGTAGCACTCAAAGAGATGCGCGAGGGTTTCCCGGGGTGACATGCTCACCGGGATCGGCTTTACATCAAGATCGGCCAGCCCCTCAAAGCACATCTTGATCTGATGGAGGGAACTGTCGAGGGCATTTTGAATCGCGGCTTTTGCTTCCATGCCCTCATTATACGAGGAACTTTAGCCAGGAATGTCTGTTCGATACTTCTGAATGAGTTCGCGAGCGAGTTCTGGACCGTGCCATCCTAAAATCTCAACATCTTTCTCTTCGAGAACTTTGTAAATTTCGAAGAAGTGGCTGATTTCCGCAAGAGTGTGCGGGTTGAGATCGTTAATGTGCTTACGATTTCGGAAGCGAGGATCCTTTGTGGCGACGCAGAGAATTTTCTCGTCAGAGCCCTTTTCGTCCTTCATCTCGAGGACTCCAATAGCGTGAGCCTCGACTAAGCAACCCGGAACTGTGGGGTGGCTGAGCATAACGAGTACGTCAAGGGGATCCCCGTCTAAGTAGTGAGTCTGCGGTATGTAGCCGTAATCGAATGGGTAAAACAACGGGGAATAGAGAACCCGGTCAAGGGTGATGATGCCCGTCTCCTGATCCACCTCGTACTTATTGGTGCTGTATCGAGGGATTTCGATGATAGTGTTGAAAATTTCGGGAGCATTGTCTCCAATTTTGGCGTGTCGTATTGACATGAGCCTCTATTATGGCTTGGATACGAACTCCATAGTTCATTTTGAATGAGGTCGTAGTGCTTTAATTTTCCATTTAGCCTTAGTTACGCCGCGAAAAGTATCGGCGGTGACGTCCCCTGCGATGTCAATTCGTTGACCGAGAGCAAGCTGCGACGTCAGTTCAGAACTGCTGAACATGATGGCGGAATGATCTGATCCAGAGTCGTCACGCAAATCGAATTGCGTGTGACTAAGGTCAGCTCCTACATGCCGCATGCCTCGAATTTCGAGACTCGCGCTCATGAATAGCGGGCGAGGATTTCCCATGCCGTAAGGCCCGAGACGGTCCAGTTCCTCTAAAAGGTTAATCGACATTTCACCTGGGAAGATTTCCGCATCAATAGAGAGTTGCGGGATGAATTGCTCCGGGTCGAGGATTTTACTCGCGTATTCGTGAATCCTAAGGGCAAACTCGTCAATACGATCCAGTTCAAGAGACACTCCCGCCGCCATTGCGTGGCCCCCGCCGCCAAGCAACACATCGCTATGAGCCTGTATTGCATCGTAGAGGTTGAAGCCAGGAATTGACCGGGCAGAACCTTTCGCGATTCCATCGATGGAGGTCATGGCGAACGCAGGACGGTAGAACCGCTCACAAAGCTTTCCTGCTATGAGTCCGACAAGTCCTGGGTGCCAATTTTCGTCGTAAACGACGATGACGTTTCGGTCGCCGAGGCCACTTTCCTCAATTCTGGCGTGCGCTTCTTCGACCGCTTTTGCTTGCTCAAACCGACGTTCGGTGTTGATTGTTTCGAGGAACTTTGCAATCTCGTCCGCCTCAGATTGGTCTCGTGTCAGTAGAAGCTTTAAGGAGTGCGCAGCATCGTCGAGACGACCAGCAGCGTTGAGGCGCGGTCCCAATCCAAATCCGATGTCCACTGTGGTTAGCGGGCGTTGGGTGTCTTTTACTGCGGCCTTGAGTAATGACTTCAGACCAAGTTTGTTGGTTTCCTTCAGCCGATGAAGCCCGTATGTAACGATGATTCGGTTCTCGTCAATCAGCGGCATGATGTCGGCGACGGTACCCAAAACTGCGAGATCTAGGAATTTATCGAAGTAGCTTTGGACTGGGTAACCCAAGTCGCGCGTGAGGCCAGCGCAGAGTTTGAAGACCACTCCGGCACCGCTCAATCCCTCGAATGGATACTTTGATGACGACAAATGGGGGTTGACGAGAGCATCCGCGTCCGGGAGGATTTCGCCTGGTTCGTGGTGATCGGTGACGATCACTTTCATACCTAATGCCTTGACAGCGGCAACTTGCTCGACTGCGCCTACTCCGCAGTCGCAAGTAAGGAAAATCTCGGCTTTTTGTTCAACCGCCCGCTGAACCGCAGAGTCATGGAGGCCGTAACCTTCCTTTGTCCGGTGGGGGACGTGGACATAGTAGTTGGCTTTTACAGAGTCGAAAAATCTTGCGAGGATCGCCGCACTGGTTACGCCATCGACATCGTAGTCGCCGTGGATGTAAATTCGCTTTTTGGTCTCGAAGGCGTCCAGCAGAATGTCACGAGCTTTATCGTAATCCGGCAGCAGGGAAGGGTCGTGCATCCCTGTGAGTTCGGGATGCAGGAAGGTATGAGCTGCGCTAGGATCGCTGTACCCGCGCTGGGAGAGAACGGCGGCTGTTACTCTGTGAATTCCAAGCTCTCGAATGAGCACGTCCTCCTGCTCGGGACAGCGGGGGGTTATGGACCATCGGAGTTCGGATGCGGTGAGCATATTATTTTTCAGGCAGGAAGCAACCCTCACCCAAGTTTCCTTCGGTCACAGCACCTCTCCCATGGAGAGGGAACACTTGCCAAACTACATTTTTTCGACTTGATTAAAGTCCAGTTCGACCGGAGTTTCGCGACCAAAGATATTGATAAGAACGCGGATCTTTTCCTTATCGGCAACGACTTCTTCGATTTTTCCAGAGTAGTCGCTGAACGGGCCTTCGACAACTCGGATGACGTCGTTTTTGCTGTAAGCGATCTTCGGCGACTCCTTGCTCTGCTCTAGGTTGGTCAGAATTCGGCGTACTTCATAGTCTTCAAGAGGTACAGGTTTATTTCCGGATTGAATGAACCCGGTAACTCCGCTCGTACCCTTGACAACCTTATACGTGTCGTCCGTGAGGTTCATGCGGACGAGGATATAGCCGGGGAAGACTTTTTTGTCCTTGACCACTCGCTTTCCGTTGCGCGTAGCCATTTCTTGCTCCGTTGGGATCAAGATTTCGTAGATATCGTAGTCCCAGAGATTCTCAATTTGGGCGCGTCGCGTCAAAAGATCGCGAACTTTATTTTCATGGCCTGCAATTGTATGCACGGCGTACCAAGCTCTTGCCATTACTTTTCCTTATTTCCCCATAAGCGCGTTAAACAGTGCCTCGAGTACGAGGGAAATTGTGAACAGAAACGCGACTACCATCACGCAGACTAGATAAACGACGTTTGTCAAGCGGGTCGTTTCGTGCTTGGTCGGCCAGTGGACCTTTTTCATTTCGGCAAACGCTTCACGCATGAAGACGCGGAGCCCCTTCTTAATTTTCGGGATCGGAATCGAACCTGCCTTTGGCATTGGCGTTTTATCTACCTTGCTCATTTGAAAAATCCTTCGCCCCGGAGGCAAACTCTCATTAAGGCCTTATCCTTTAGGGGAAGCACGAGTGTACCACAGGGAAGGTTTTCTAGTGAGGCGGGTACGCTGGGGGTTACCCCATGCAAACTGGACTTGAAATTCTTGGCGCGACCTTTGCACAACTTCGAGCGAAGAGTGAAGGGGCTCTCATTCCGTTCATCACCGCCGGTGACCCCTCTCTTGAGGATTTGCCCGCCATCCTGACGGCGTTGACGGAGGGCGGGGCTGACTTGATCGAAGTTGGAATTCCCTTTAGTGATCCAATCGCCGATGGGCCAACGATTCAGGCGAGTAGCCAGCGAGCTTTGGACAGAGGGGTCACTCCACGGGCAATTTTAGAGTTGCTGGCGACAAATGATCAGGCAAATTGGGCTCCGATAGTGATTATGGGGTACTACAATCCGCTGTTGCGATTTGGACTGCCCGCATTTGCTCAAGCCGCAACAAAGTGCGGCACGGTGGCAACAATCATCAGCGATCTGACGCCAGAATCCGCACAGCCTTGGCTTAGCGCAAGCGCAGAATCTGGCCTTGGAAATGTCTTCCTGATCGCCCCCACAAGTTCTCCAGAACGAATAACGAAAGCAATTGCAAGTGCATCCGGGTTTGTTTACGCGATCAGTCGTACTGGTGTAACGGGAGCCGGTAAATCTGAGGTTAACGACGTGACAGCCATGATTTCTCAGATACGTGATGCGACAGAGCTGCCGGTGGTAGTCGGTTTTGGAATCTCGACCCCGGAGCAAGTCAGGACGGTATGCCAGGTTGCAGATGGAGCGGTTGTAGGTTCAACATTGGTCCAAATGCTTGCGGACAACTGGGAATCAGGCAAGGGTCGTCCAGGCGTCATCGAATACATTCGGAGCTTGAAAGCAGCTACCCGGTAACATCCATAGCTCGGCGAAATACCAGAATTAGTTGACCTTGGTAACGGTACTAGGGTGCCGTTTTGCTGAAGCAGGAAAACAATGAGCATGAGGTCTCGTCGTTTTCTTGCCATCGGGTTTCTGACCCTCGCGACTGTACTTAGTCAAGCCAACTCCTCGCCGCTGTCACGAGTTGGACTGGCTATCTCGGAAGCGTCCCCGAATGCAAAAATGGCGGTCTTTAATGACCAAGTGCTCGTTTTGACGAATAAAGAACGCGCAGCGGCGGGCCTCAAACCTCTTGTTACTGATGAAACTCTGAATAAGGCCGCTTACTGGA
Organism: Armatimonadota bacterium; assembly: GCA_021413725.1. GTDB lineage: Bacteria > Armatimonadota > Fimbriimonadia > Fimbriimonadales > Fimbriimonadaceae > JAEURQ01. The sequence continues at coordinate 36,318 of JAIOPU010000071.1, forward strand.
AGGCCGTTGATCTTTCAACGGCCCCAGTATTCGACCATAAAGATTCCTTGGGACGACCTCCGAAGGATCGAATTGAGTCGTTTGGTTACCTTGACTGGGCACGACTGAGCGAGAATATTGCCGGTGGGTACTTCACCCCGGAAGAAGTTGTCGCGGCTTGGATGAAAAGTCCGGGGCATCGGGCAAACATCATGGATCCAAAGGTGAAAGAGATCGGGCTCGCATTCTATTACGATCCGAGTAGCCGACACGGGTACTACTGGGTTCAGAATTTTGCCCGGCGCCAGAGCTAGTCTGGTTTTGCGAACAAATAGTGGGAAACACCCCACTCCTTACCGTCATTGTAGCCGAAGAGTTCGGCGCAGGCCATAAAGAACATTCTCCACCGGTGGAACCAAAGGTTGGCCTTATCCGAACCATAGTGGCTTCCAAAAATCGCGAGGATTTCTTCGCGATTTCTGTCCATATTTTCGAGCCAAGCGTTCGCAGTTCTCATGTAGTGCGATCCATCAATCAACCAGTTTTGCTTTTGTTTCAGAGAACTTTGGGCAAGTGAGAGTAACTCGTTGCTGGGCATTATTCCGCCGGTGAAGAAGTGCTTACCCATCCAGTTTCCAGCACCGTCTGCATCGAACAGCTAAGGAAACTGCTTATGGCGAAAAATGTGGATGAACATTTTCCCATCGTCTTTCAGCCAGTTAGCAATTCGTGAGAATAGCAGAGAGTAATTGCGAACGTGCTCCAACATTTCCACGGTGACTATTCTGTCAAAAGCGTTGTCTGGCTCAAAATCATTGATATCGCTGGTGATTATTTTTAGGTTATCCAGGCCACGCACTGCGGCCTGAGCCATGATATATTCTCGTTGCGAGTTAGAGTTCGAAACTCCTGCGAACTGGCTGTCAGGATACTTCTCGGCGGCGAATAGGCTAAATGATCCCCAACCGCAACCGAGTTCGAGAATCTTCTGGCCGGCGGAGATGTCTGCGCGCTTACAGATCGTTTCTAGCGAGAATGTTTCAGCCTGCCCAAGAGAAAAGTTGGGATTCCAGTCACATCCACTGTACTTGCAGTGAGGACCAAGGACGAGTTTAAAGAATTCCTCTGGCAATTCATAGTGCTGGTCGTTCGCTTCCTGGGTCGACTCTGCAACAGAATATGTGTTTAGAGTCTCAACAAACGCTGCGGTTGTCTCCGACTGATCTCTCTCGTAAGACTCTCGAACGGTTCTCAGCCGATTGAAACAAGCCCACCGAATTCCCAGCCTGAGAAGTGGATCAGGGACTCGGCCATTTTCAGCCCAGGAGAGTGCACTTCGAGCGAGAGAATCCATCTAGCTATCCCTCTCACGACGAGGCGGAACAGGAAAAAATGCACTCACTCTGCGCTGGTAGTCACGATAGATATCGCCTCTTGATAGGATTGAACGTGCTTCGGTGAGGGGAATGCCGCTAATTTTTGTGAGGAAAATTAGCATTACTACCGGGCCGAGCATAGCCAGCGATAGGCTTGGACCTCCGAGTGCAAGCAACGGGTATGCAAACCAGTGAATCCACTCAAAGAAATAGTTTGGGTGACGGGACCATGCCCACAGTCCATCCTCGCAGACACGGCCCTTGTTGGCTGGGTTCTTCCGAAATCTCGCGAGTTGGGCATCGGCGACGCCTTCACCGGCGAGGGCGATTGCCCATATCATGATTCCGACAAAGTCGGCGATGCCGAACGGTGACGAATTCTGAGCGGCAGCGTAAGCGGGAAGTGCAAACAGGACCGCCCAACTTGCTTGGATCATGTAGAATCCGAACATAAGGGCTTGCGTTCGGTCTCCCCACTTCTCCCGCAACATCTTGTATCGGCCGTCCTCGGCTTCAGAGAAAACGCGAACGGCGAGGGTGGATCCGAGACGAATTGCCCAGATTCCCATAAGAAGAGCCACAACAATGCGGCGATTCGCATCCCCCGAGGAGCCGATGCAAAACCAAACTGCGCAAAGTCCAGTTCCAAAACTCCAGGCGACATCAACAATCCCCGCGTTATGTCGCTTGTACTGCACGTACCAAAGTGCCACCATGAGCGCGATCATCGCGATTAAGGCAGAAATGATCAGCATTTGCGACCCGATTCCTCTCGCGACTGAGACAGATGTTCATGGAGGCCCTTGTAGCTCACCTGAATTCTCGGAAAAGGCGCGCGACAATGTGGCTTGTCAAAAACAACGTGGATGTTGCCAACATGTCTCTCCTCGAATCCGGCCTCACAGTAGCAGAAATAGAGATGCCATAAACGGAGAAACTCATCGGAATAGCCGAAGTTTCTTGCGGCATCAATATTGGCGACAAACTGCTGCCGCCAGCGCCTTAGAGTCTCCGCGTAACTGGGACCGATCTCATCAAGATGCACTGCCTTTAGTTTTGAACTTTTCGCGGCTGCACCTAGAATCGCAGTACGCGCCGGGCAGCAACTTCCTGGAAAAATAAAGTGGCGAATCACATCCGTGCGACGAAGATACTCGCGGTAGCCCTGATCAGGCATCGTTATCGCTTGAATCGCCAAGCGGCCTTCGGGATTCAGCAGGGAGTCGCACTTCGCAAAGAACTCTCCCAATCCCGCATCGCCGATCGCCTCAATCATTTCGATCGAAACGATCCGGTCATAGGTTCCTTGGACGTCGCGATAGTCCCGCAAGAGAACTTGCACTTGATTTTCTAGACCAGCTTCGCGAACCCTGCGGGTCGCTTCTTGGTGTTGACTCGGTGAGATCGTCACTGTGGTGACTCGGCAACCAAAGGTTCTTGCTGCGTAGATCGCAAAGCTTCCCCAACCAGTTCCAATCTCCAGAACGCTCTGACCGGCAGTGATACCCGCCAACTCACAAAGTCGATGCAGTTTCACTCGGGATGCCTCTTCCATCGAGACTTCTGGTGATTCAAAAATCCCGCTTGAATAGGTCATTGACGGGTCGAGAAACAGTTCGAAGAAGTCATTTCCTACATCGTAGTGAGCTTCAATGTTCTTTCGGCTATTCGCACGCGTGTTTCTCCGGGCAATGCGGGCAACTGTCGAGGGGAATGTCAACAGTGATGCTATCCGACGCTCAAAGGCTGACTCTTGGCCAATGCGTCGTACAAAAATCTGGAAGAGTTTTGTGAGGTCGTCCGCGTCCCAGTAGCCAAGTCGATAAGCTTCGGCAATGCCGATTCCACCTTGCGTAGCAGCGAGAACATAAAAGCGTGGATCGTATATCCGGGCTGTTACAGTGAGTTCGCAGTGGGCTCCAAGGCGGTAGATTCCCTCTGCGTCCTCCAGTTGAACTAGACCATGATCAATATTCCTCAGATTCGCCAAAACGGCTCGCTTGGCGATGCTTTCCAGCGGTTTAAACTTACGCGGTTCAATCTTTGCTCGTAGGCAAGATGTTTCAAAAGTGCTCAACTCCCCGCCTCCTTTTTGGGATGGGCGTGATAGGGGCACCCTTTCCGCCAGAGTCGCAGAGCTTGCCAGTAAATCGCTGCAATAACTTTATGGGTCATCAGAGGGTGTTCTACGAAAGTTCGGAGCCTTTCAATTCGGGATAAGGGAAATCGCTTGAGAACAAGGGTTGCATCAAAGACACATTGCCCGTCTACAACGTTCTCCATATGGACAACGAGTGCTTTTTCGGGGCATGTGAATCGCCAGCAATACTCCTGCTCCATGGGCATGAACGGAGAGACATGAAATTGTTTCCTGAAATGAAAGCCATGCTTCATGGTCTCGGGGAGAAACGGGATGATGTAACAATGCGTCTCATTCCACGGAGTGTTGTGAACCTCCGCTACAATCGTTTCTAGTTGCAACCCATCTGGGGCGAAGCAGTAGAAGAAACTCACCGGGTTCATGACGTAGCCTAAGCAACGTAGATGTGTGAGTACTCGAATTGGACCCATTGGGCGGAGTGTGGTTTGCGACTCCACGAAATCCCGAACCGTAACATCGAGCGAAATAGCGGGGTCGCCAAAATGGTCTGATCGGCGGAAACCTCGAAACTTTGAGCGCAATGCAGGCGTTGCAAGTTCCTGCAAATCGACATACGTCATAAACAGACGGGTGCGAAAGGAGTGTCCCACCGGTGAGAATCGTCGATGCCGGACCCAGCCTTTATAAGTGGCACTCGTCAAGTTCATCTTCGAATATCAAAGCCCTCCGCAACTTCTACGGCACTTCGGACGCCATCCTCATGGAATCCGTACCCCCAGTAGGCTCCACAATATGAAATACCTTTGTGTCGGATCATTTCTGAGCGGCGAAGCCTTGCTAATTCACCCTCAATCGTCGCCACTGGATGCTCATAGCGAAAGGACTTAATGATTTTCGCGGGATCTATTTGATCGGTCTCGTTTAGGGAGACGCAAAAGGTCTCCTCTGCATCAAGACCCTGAAGAATGTTCATGTTGTAGGTGACTGTGGCCTGAGTTGACGGGGTAGTGGGGATTCGATAGTTCCAAGCCGCCCAAGCGCGCCGTGACTTTGGCAGCAAGCTTGAATCCGTATGGAGGACAACGTCGTTGGTCTGGTACGGGAATCCGCTGAGGATTTCGGCTTCTGACTCGGTTGGAGATTGGACCATGCGCAACGCCTGATCGGAATGGCATGCCAGTACGACCTCATCATATTCAATACACTCCGTTCCAACTGTCAGTCGCACACCAGACTGAATGCGTTCGATTAATAAAACGGGCGAACCTATGCGAATATCTACTTTCAGACTGGCAAGCAACTTCTCTAAATAAGTCTTAGAGCCATCTTTGATCACTCTCCATTCGGGCCGATCTGATAGTTGGAGCATCGAATGGTTCTCCAGAAATTCGAGCACGAATCTCACCGGGAACTGATGGATCGAGTCCAGCGGACACGACCAGAGGGCTGATGCAAGCGGCACGAGGAATTGCTGATCAAATCCCTTCGAGTAGCCTCCTCGGCGAACAAACTCCAGCAGGGTCATGCTCGCATCGGCGCGAGCCTGAAGCGCACCTTGCGCCATGAATCGACGAATGTCGACCAGGAGGCGCCAGTGCTGGGGTCGAAGCAGATTTTTGCGTTGCGCGAAAAGACTGTTCACCGAATTGCCGCAGTATTCGAGACCCGTCCGATCGTCTTTCACTCCAAAACTCATTTTTGTAGGCTGAGTGACAACCTCAAGTTCGTCAAGAAGGGCAGTAAATAGAGGGTAGTTGAGAGGATTGAAAACGATAAACCCAGTATCGATGTTAAAAATCCGGCCACTTGACTGAACTTCAACGGTGCTGATATGTCCGCCAATTCGATGGTCAGCTTCATAGACGGTGACCTCATGCTTGCTCGAAAGCAATTTGGCGACGACTAGTCCAGAGACTCCAGAACCGACAACAGCAATCTTCAAGGGTCTGCTTATGCTCCGATAGTACTGTGGGCGACCTTCGACCGGAGTGCTTGCTTTGCCGAATCTGGCAGGAATGATGCGTCAATCGCTGTCTCAGTCAATTGCTGCGCAACCTCATCGTCCCAGTCAAAGACTTCACTGCACCGGATCCACTCGTCAGTGAGGCTGGTCCCGAACATCGGCGGGTCGTCAGAATTAAGCGTCACGGCCAGTCCGGCTTCCATAAGTTCCGGCAAAGTGTGCATTTCCAGTGAAGGGAAGACACCCAAGCAGACGTTGCTTGTGGGGCAAACCTCGAGGACCATCCCCTGTCGGATGAACTCTGATACTAATTCGGGATCCTCCAGTATTCGAACGCCATGCCCGATTCTGGGCGCGCCAGTGAGTTCCCAGGTCTCTTGAATTGACCAGGCTCCTTCAGTTTCGCCCGCATGTGCGGTTACGGGGACACCTCTACGTTTTGCTTCGCCGAAAACGTCCGCAAAAACTTTCGTGCCAAGGGATTCAAACCCCGCAAGGCCCAGTGCGCAAACACCTTTGCCCAGGTTATCGCTCACCCAGTCGAGAACTTGCGCGGCTCGCTCGGGCGTGTCACCTCGAACAATATCGAGAACAAATTGCGCTTCGACATCAAGCGCCTTTTTGCCCCAATCCAGCGCGCTCCGCAGTGCATCGAGCTGTTCGTCCACAGGAATACCGCAACGCTTTTCTATTGTGCAAGCGGTGTAAGTGACCTCACTGTAAAGAATGTTTTGGGTCGCTTGCCCAAGCAGAAACTCTTTCGCAATAAACTCAATATCCTCAGTGCTTCGGATGCAGTCGGAAACACCAACATAAATTTTGACAAAGTGAGGAAAATTTTGAAATTTGTACCATTCTTTCAATCCAACGAGGTCGTTCGCCGGGAGGGACACACCATTATTTGCGGCAAGTTGAAGGACCGTTTCCGGGCGAATGGAACCCTCAAGGTGGACATGCAGCTCAACTTTGGGCATTGATCGGCACATCTCAGGTGTGAGTTTCATACCTAGAGTATGGTGTATCTTGAAGGGAATGTCGCAGATGGCCACCGAATCGCTCGAACAAATTCTCCATCGAGTTTGGGGTTTTGATGAGTTGCGCCCATTGCAACAAAGGGCCGTGGATCTGACCGTGGCGGGTGCTGACTCGCTGGTGGTCATGCCGACAGGTGGCGGAAAAAGCCTTTGCTTTCAGCTTCCGCCGCTCGTTGATGGCGGCTTTACTCTCGTGGTTTCTCCTCTGATTTCTCTCATGGCCGACCAGGTCCAGGGGCTTCGCTTGGTGGGTTATCCTGCTGAGGCTTTGCACAGTGGGATGAGCAGTGAGGAGGTAGAGGCGACGAATATTCGAGTTTTGAGCGGCGAGACCAGACTGTTGTACGTAAGTCCCGAGCGGGTATTGACCTCGGCTTCGGTGAGTCTTTTGAAACAGGCCAATAATGGGGCTGGGGTCGCTCGAATTGCGATTGATGAGGCTCACTGCATCAGTGCTTGGGGACATGATTTTCGCCCAGAGTATCGTGTTCTTTCGCGCTTGCGCGAGCATTTTCCTAGTGCGCCGATTCAGGCGCTCACAGCGACAGCGACGCCAAAAGTTCGCGACGACATCGCGGCTCAGTTGCAACTTCGTGAGCCTGAATACCTCATTGGCAACTTCGATCGCCCCAACCTGGTTTATCGAGTCGTTCCGAAATCCGATCCTATTCGTCAGGTGGCGACCGCGATTCAACGACACCCGCGAGACGCGGCGATTGTATATTGCATCAGCCGCAAGGACACGGAGGAAATGGCGATGGGTCTGAATGCACTTGGGATCAATGCTAGTGCTTATCATGCCGGCTTGAGTTCAGAGCAGCGGGCGATCATAAGTGAGGATTTTGCGATGGAGCGGCTTCATGTTGTGGTCGCTACAGTCGCTTTTGGCATGGGAATTGACCGGTCCAACGTTCGTTGCGTAATTCACGCATCGCTTCCCAAGAGCATCGAGGGTTATCAGCAGGAAACCGGTCGTGCTGGTCGTGATGGGTTACCATCGGAGTGCATTACATTGTTTTCGCAAGGCGATATTGTGCGGTGGAATCGAGTTTTGATGGGGGCTTCGCCGGAGCTAGAGATTCACCAGAAGCAATTGCTTGACGAGATCCGTAGGTTTGCAACGGCGATTAAGTGCCGCCACCAATCTTTGGTGGAGTATTTTGGGCAAGAGTACGACGGGCCGATGCCGTGCGGAGCCTGCGATGTTTGCGAAGACGCTCCTGAGCTTGCACCAAACTCGACTTTGACCGCGCAAAAAATTCTTGCGACTGTTCGTGAAATGCAGCAGAAGAAACCTGAGCTTGGGTTTGGACTTAACCATATTGTCGGGATTTTACGCGGGGCAGACACGAAGCAAATCCGGGCTTTCAGTCACCAGGAATTGCGTGGATACGGGTGCCTGAAAGCCTTTCCAGTGAGCCGTATTACGAGTTGGATTCAGCAGTTGATGGACCTCGAGTTCCTGGGGCAAACTTCTGGGAAGTATCCAACGGTGTTTTACACGGAAGCAGGCGCTCAAGCGATGCTGGATCGCATCGAAGTCAACCTTTACAACTCGCAGTCTGTGGGAGGCTCTACCGAGACAGAAACTAGCATCGCCAAGGATGATCCGTTGTTTGAAGTCTTGCGTGGAGTACGGCGCGAGTTCGCGGAGGCAGGTGGGGTCCCGGCTTGGATGATCCTGCCTGACGCAACGCTTATTGCTCTTGCCGGCCAGCGACCCACTAGTTCCGAGTCCCTGCTCGGGGTGTCGGGAATTGGCGAGAAGAAAGCGGCTGAGTTTGGACCGAAGCTTCTAGAAGTGATTTCCGAATACTGCCGACAGAACAATCTTCCCACCGATCTAGCGGCAAAAAAGACCGTAAAAAAAAACGTCGCAAGCGGAAAACTAACAGCAACCGCGCTCGTCGCAAGGCCCCTGTTCGAAAGAGGAAATAGCATTGCCGAGATCATGGAAACGACAGGTCGGGCGAGCAGCACGATCATGGGCTACCTTGCCGAATGGATTGAAGAGACTGCCCCAGAATCAGTTTCAGCCTGGATTGACGATTCGACCCTCGCTCGCGTGCAAGAGGCGGTCAAAATCGCCGGTGATGGCGCACTTAGGCCGATTTACGAAGAACTCAAAGAAGAAGTACCCTATGACCAGATTCGGACGGCAATCGCCTTTTTCCGAGCCCACAGCGAATAACTTATGGCACTTGAACTGACATTTACAATCACTGGCGAAATTATCACGCTCGGACAATTTCTCAAGGCGGGCGACGTTGTGGGCTCGGGCGCGCAGAGCAAGGGTTTCCTAAGCAACGGCGCGACCCTTGTCAACGGAGAACCCGAAATCCGGCGCGGTCGAAAGCTGAGGGCTGGAGACGTTGTGACCCTGCCCAATGGCGACAGGATCACAATTGCCACGATGCAGCCCTAAATTACATTTCCTTGTCGCCGTACAACGTCTGAATGTAGTTGATCTGCCCGAGGTGGTAGTCGAAGTTCCACGCCGGAATCGCCATAACTTCGGCAAAGTTGAATGTTCCCCAAGGGAGCGTAATTTCTTCCGAGAGGCGGCTCTCCGGGAATGCACTGATAGCCGCGTTCATCGTTTTTAGGTTTTCATCCAGAGTCGCTTTGCACTCGTCGAAACTTGTCATTTTGGAGATGGCTTCGCCGTATTGAGCCATAGCTTCCTCGCTCATTTCAAATCCGCCTTTGGCGAGAATCTCTACTGC
>JAIOPU010000072.1 GCA_021413725.1 Armatimonadota bacterium
GCGAATATGACACGGCGGCCGAAGCATTGGCGCGTTCTGCCGTTTTTCGTCGAGGGCGAGGGACGGTGCCGTCTGTGATTGAGCGGATTTATAATCGGTCGACTCAGGAAACTCTGAGTGAGAAACTGAGCAAAACTGAACTTAAGCGTGCGTTTTTGAAAGTCACAGACGTATCTTAGGATGATCTGGAGACTGGGTAAGTGCCATGCGAGTACACTCTCAAACAACTGACGACCATGAGCGAAAACCTAAGAGCGCCCGATGCCGTGATCGTCAACGCAAAATCACGGAGCGGACCTGAAAGCGAGCAAATCATTCGCGAGTTTTTCGCCTCCAAGGAGATCGCAGAGCCGAAGATCCTTACGCTCAAGAGTGTGGGGGAATTTCGTAAGGAACTCAAAGAACTGGTCTCCCAAAAGGCTGCGACAGTTTGGGTCGCGGGCGGGGACGGAACGATCCGCGAGGCGGCTCAGATTCTGAAACACAGCGAGACCACTCTTGGAATCTTGCCCATGGGCACAGGCAATTCTCTCGCGAGAGAACTTGGAATTCCGCTGGATATTGCCAAGGCGGCTGAGTTGTTTCTTGAGGAGTCGGAGGTTCGGAACATTGATGTGGGGCAGATGGACGAGGATACGTTCGTCAATGTTGTCACCCTTGGGCTGACCACACGGATTGCAGAGTCCGTCAAGAAGTCCCCCAAGCGCACCTTTGGAAGATTGGTTTACTTGCCGAGCGTTTGGAAGGCGTTACACGAGATTAAGCCATTTCAAATCAAAGTTGAGACTCCGACGAGCTTGTACGAGGGGCCCGCGATCCAGTTTGTCGCGGCGAGTTCTCGGCTTCATGGCGGCCCGTTTGCCGTCACCAAGAATGCTTCGATGGACGATGGCGTTTTGTCTATGTATGTCGTGACTAGCGGGGACCGGGCAACACTTTTGCGGTACGCGGTTTCGTTGATCTTAGGGGGACACGTGCAGTTTCCCGAGATTTGGACTTCCGACGACTCATCCGCAGTGGTAAGTCTGAAAGAGTCTCGGAAGTTTGTCGTCGATGGCGATGAAGTCAGGAAGAACGGGACAAAACTCACCGTTGCAACTCGTGCCTTGAGCGTGCTTTGCCCTCCATCGGCGCAGGAATAAAGAGAGTTCGCCCCAGTTGACCGGGGCGAACTCTGCGTTTCGTTACGGTGAGCGTTTAAGCTCTTCGTCGCTTTCGGATGATGAGAATTGACCCAAGCACCATCGCGCCAAGGGCGGCCGGTTCCGGAACTGATTGTACGGTGATGGTTGGGCTATTTTGGAGGGCAAGTCCGTGGTTATCGCCATTGTAAAGGCCGCCGATAACTCCCACGCCAGTTGTGTAAACACCTAATGGAGTGTTTGCTCTGGCCTTCCATCGTGAGTGCTCGTCTGTTCTTGTGGCACCCGGGGCGATGTGCTTGTCGAACCAGTCTCCCGTGAAATCCCCAGTGAGATTGGAGCTAAAGTCGTTACCAAACCAGAACCATGTGGTCGACACAAAGTCTCGACTTGCCATCTGATTTCCGACAGTCATGTCAATGATGGCAACATCGTCGCCATTAAGGACATTCGGAGTCGCTGTGCCGTTTGCGGTGATGTCGAGTTGATTGAAGACTTCGATGTGGTAGTTCACCGAACCGAGAAGGTCCGTTGCTGCCGAGTTTGCTCCACCGTAGAAGTCAAGCGAAAAGTCATAAACTCCTTCGCTCACATCTGGATTTACGCTGCCGTTATGGGTGATCGTGTTATCAAATGTCCAGTCGTGGTCTCCGGTGATCTCATCTCCGAGATGGTAGGTCTGAAATGAGTTTGAAACAAAGTCGTAATAACCGAATTGGCTTTGTAAATCCAAGCTGAGATCATTGTCCCAGCCTGCCCCCTGAGTGATGCCGGTGCTGTTGATGAACAACTGGGCTTCGTTAGCGACATGAAAACCTGTCCTGTAGTTTGTGCTCGAAAAAGATAGGTTTGAAGTGTCCTTGAGGGCACTGAGAGTTTCGTTGACGGCATTGAAGCCGACCTCGGCGATGGCCATGTGAGAGAATGCCGCAGCGAACGCTACGAGTAAGATTCGATTCGATTTCATAGTAAGTCTCCTTTCCGCATTAGTCGTACTAAGGCACTAACATCATACAAGGCGACCGTGACAAGACCGTGACAAGATTTTGAGTTTGTCCGAGTGAGTTTAATTTTGCTTGAGTGAGGGTCTCAACCTGCCTGCACGAGTGCTAGCGTAACGGGACCGCGGATGGCTTTGATTTGGTGCTCGGCTCGGAAGAAACTGTTGACAACTCTGGGGTCGAAGTGGGTGCCGCTTTCGCTAAAGATGATGTCCGCTGCCCGCTGGTGCGAGAATTCGTCTTTGTAGCACCGGGCACTCGTGAGGGCGTCGTAGACATCCGCGACAGCGACGATCCGTGCGGCGAGAGGGATTTCGTGACCCTTCTTCTTGTGCGGGTAGCCGCTACCGTCCCACCACTCGTGGTGGCTTTCGGCGATCTCGATTCCCATTTCAACAAAGGCATTGGTCGGGTGGAGCTTGTGGACCGCTCGTAGAGTATCGGCACCGACTTCGGTATGGGTTTGCATGATTCCGCGTTCCTCGTCGGTCAAGCGACCGGGCTTGAGAAGAACGTGATCGGGAATCGCGACTTTGCCGATGTCATGGAGCGGGCTGGCGCCGTGAACCAGATCGATAAAGGTCGAGTCGATTTCGTCAAAGGAGCCATCGTCGGCGAGTTGGAGGGCAAGGATGTGGCTGTACTCCTGCATGCGCTCCAGATGCTCCCCGGTTTCGGGGTCACGCGATTCGGCGAGCTTACACATTGCGAAAATTGTCGAAAGCTCGGCAGACTCAGTTTTGCGTTTCTCCTGCTCCCACTTGATTCGAAGGCGAGAGTTTTCTCGCTCGATCTTTTCCTTCTTTCGGATATCTCGGTCGGTCTTCTTGCGGCGATCGAGAAGGGTCAGTACACGAGCACAGAGAACAACTGGATGCACGGGTTTGATCAGATAGTCGTCGGCTCCGGCACGGAGACAACGGGAAATCGCGCCGATATCGTCGACTTTGGAGAGAACAAGTATAGGGACGCCTTGGAGATTACTCGCCGACCGAAGCTTCTCGATGAATTTGGGCTGGATGAGTTGGTAGTCTACGACGACTAGGTCAAGGGGGGCGACGAGACCGATGCTCATTCCAGAAATTTCACTCGCGGCAGCGAGAACGTCGAAGTTGTCCAGGGCCATGTTGGCCATGAGACTTTCGCTGATTGAGAGATCTTCTGAAACGACAAGAATTCGCAAAACCACCCTCCGAACACCGTAAAATTACGGAGACCGAAAGAGTATAGCGCGTTTTTAAGGTTGGAGTATGGGAGGGCCGGTCGCAGGCGGCCCTCATCCAATTCGATGCCTTAAGCAAGCACGGGGGCGACCGCGTTGAGGGCGGTGGTTACCCGGGCTATGATCTCATCGATCATAGCTTCATCAATCACTAAGGGCGGGGCGAAGCGGAAGGTGCGTGAGCGAGTCTCCTTTGTTAGGACACCGAGTTTGAGGAACTCTTCCGAGAGTTTGTGGGTGTCGATTCCTTCTCGAACTTCCAGCCCGACAAGAAGCCCTCGTCCGCGAACCTCCTCGACCGCAAAGTGATTCAGGGCTTGCAGACCCTCTTTGAGCTTTCTACCCAGCCGATGGGAGTTGCCTTCGAGGTCTTTGTCGATCATTTCTTGCATCGCGGCAAGTGCCACGACACAGCCGAGTGGGTTTCCGCCGAAGGTGCTGCCATGATCGCCGGGAACGAAGACTTCCATAACCTCCTTGACTCCAGCCACCGCCGAGACCGGGAACACACCGCCGCCAAGGGCTTTCCCGAGGCAGATCATATCAGGCTTTGCATCCTCGTGTTGCCACGCGAATCGCTTGCCGGTTCGGCAGAATCCCGTCTGGATCTCATCCCAAATGAGAAGGACTTTGTTCTCGGTGCAGAGTTTGCGAAGCTCAGCCATGTAGCCATCGGGCGGGAATAGAATTCCGCCTTCGGCTTGGATGGGTTCGAGCAGGATCGCGGCGGTGTTCGGGGTGATCGCGTTCTTGATCGCTTCGATGTCGCCAAACGGGATGGCCTTGAACCCGGGGGTGAAGGGGCCAAAGTTCTTCTTATATTGCGCCTCGGTGCTAAATCCGACGATGGTGATGGTTCGACCGTGGAAATTCTCCTCTCCGACCAAGATTTCGGCTTGGTCTTCGGGAACACCTTTGACAGTGTAAGCCCATTTTCGAGCGAGTTTCAGAGCGGTTTCGACGGCTTCTGCACCCGTGTTCATGGGGCAGATCATGTCCATATCCGTGAATTCGCAGAGCGTTTTCAGGAACAGGGCGAGTTCGGATGTGTAGACCGCGCGGCTCGTAAGGGTCACGACGTCGAGTTGCTCTTTCAGCGCGTCGATAATGAACTTGCTCAGGTGACCGTTTGCCACAGCGGAGTAGCTGCCGATGCAGTCGATGTATTGTTTTCCTGCGCCATCATAAACGTAAATTCCTTCTCCGCGAACGAGGTTAACCGGGAGCGGGTGGTAGTTGTGGGTGCAGTATTTCTCAGTCATTTCCATGGCCTGAGCGTCGGTGATTTGTTGAATTTTCTCTCTGATTGTCATTTTGTTGTGGAGGGGTCTTGGGCGGAGTTCGCCAACTGCGAAGGATCCGCTTACCTCATCACTGACTCAGGCTCACCGACGACCGCCGGTGGGAAGAAAGAATTCATCCGTACATGATACCTTTTCGCGGTTTTAGGTTCAAGCACTTGGCTCCTCCTCCGGGAGCGACTTTGACATGTCGGGAGCGGTCGGGACTACTGGAATTACGGTTTGAGCCTAAAGTTGATCATCATCATCGCTCCGGGTAAGGGGATGATGATGGATGATCTTCGATGTTTAACCGAGGTTAGAATTAGCTTCCGTATTCCATCGCCACATATGCAGTCGTCAACCCGCTTCCCGAGGAGTTGAGGGCGTAGATGTCGAGGCCGTTGCTGAAGGGGACGATCAGCGTGCTTGACGGTGGGATGCAGAATAGTTTGGTGTTTAGCGTCAGAGTGGGTGCGGCGGCTTTGTCCTTAACTGCCGTGACCCAGAGTTCGTAGGTGCGGTCGGCGTTGTGGATCATGATTCCTGCTCGCGCACCTTCGAGGCTTGAGACCAGGAGCTTTGGCGTGATGCCGTCGAGGGTGCCGTTGTCGAGATTCATGAGGGTGCTAATTGTTTCCATCGTGGCATTCGGCGCAGTGCCCGAGAAAAGTACACTATGCCCGTGTTACGCGCATTCATTTTTCTTGGACTGATGGGGACCATCGCGGAGGCGGCGATCGATACTTGGACTCTTGTCGCGGGCGGCGACCTGATGCTCAACGGAATCGCACCAAAAACCAATCCACTCAAAGGTATTGCTCCGATTTTTCGAGCGGGAGATATTGCCTACGCAAATCTGGAAATTCCCATCACGAACTCCAAAACGGTGACCTCAAGGAAGTCGAAGAAGGACCTCATTGCGCGGAATCAGTTCGTGCTTCGCGCAGACCCGGGGCACATTGCCGGTCTCGCTGGGATGGGATTAGATGCGGTGAGTCTGGCCAACAATCACGCGATGGACTTCGGTTGGGGCGGAGTTACCGACATGCAAAAGAGCCTAACCCGGAAAGATATTCGCTTTGCGGGGGCAGGCTCAACTCTTGCGGAAGCTGAGATTTGTTCGGTAGTGCAGGTCAAGGGCGGGCCGAGAGTGGGGTTCGTCTCGTTTTTGGCATTTATGGGCGACAAGGCTCTTTGGACCTGCTCTCCGGCCACCGCCAAGGCACCCGGAATTGCGACGCTGGCATTTCACGGCACGCTTGACAAGGTTGCCAAGAAGCGGGTTGAAGAGATTGTGGCGGGGGCAAAGAAGAATTGCGACGTGTTGGTGGTGGCCCTGCATTGGGGAATTGAGCGGCAGACCGCTCCCAGCGGTTATCAAGTTCAACTCGGCAGGTTGTTTATTGACTCCGGCGCGGACGTAATTCTGGGGGCGCACCCGCACGTATTGCAAGGTTCTGAGGTTTATAAGGGGAAGCCGATTTGCTACTCGCTGGGGAATCTGATTTCGCCACTACCCGCAGCTACGGCGATTCACAAGCTGACGTTTTCAGGTACGAAATTTATGGGGTTGCAGCGGTTGGGGTGCAGTATTTCAGGTGGGAAGACGGTTTTGATGAAGGGGAAAGCTGCGGCTACGGCGGCGAAAGGCTATGCGTTGCTGGACAAGCGGGTGCAAGCGGTGGCGAAGAGTTTGAGCAAGGCTGTCGGTAAGAAGCTGAGTCGACGAGCGTGAGCGAAAGGGTGCTCCCGAGAACCAAATTTCCCCACCCGGTTCGCTGAGGCTCACCGACCTCCCCCTTGCAGGGGCGAGGTTATTTCTGCGCCTGAGATATACTTGGGCTTATGGATGCCGACGCGCTACACGCGCATGTCGTCGAGGGCTATCAAGAGCACCTCAACCCGTTGCTTGCTCGCCTCATGAACTTTGCCGGATTCGGCGTTGAGATGAGGGCGGAGGGATGCTACATCTGGGATCACGACGACCGAAAGTTCCTCGACTGCCTAGGCGGCTACGGCGTCTTTTCGCTGGGGCACAGACACCCGAAGGTGATCGAGGCGGTAAAAGCTCAGCTCGACAAGATGCCGATGAGCAGCAAAGTTTTCTTTTCGCCCGTGCAAGCGGAACTTGCCGTCGCGCTTTCGAAGATAGCTCCCGAAGGATTGCAGTTCACGTTCTTTTCTAATAGCGGAGCCGAGGCAGTGGAAGCCGCGCTGAAGTTCGCCAAAGGCTCTACCAAGCGATCCAAATTCGTCAGCACCGAGGGAAGCTATCATGGCAAGACTCTCGGAGCGCTCTCCACGACCGGGCGCGAAAAGTACCGCAAGGCGTTCT
>JAIOPU010000073.1 GCA_021413725.1 Armatimonadota bacterium
CGGGTAGAAAAGCGCTTTGAAGTGGGGAATGTAGGGCGCAAGCATGAGCGCGGCAATGCCAGCGGCGATGATCGCCGATTCCTTACCCTTGATCCACTCCATGTTGACCTTCTTCTTGTAGATATGATACGCAACGGTGCCAAGCAGGAAGGAAGATAACTCCGTCGGAAAAAATCGATAGCTCCAAGGATCGTCGCCCAGATGGAAGTAGTACTTGATCACCATGCGTAGCAAGTAGCAGGCAAGAATGATCGGGACCACCTGCTTCAGCGACCGTCGCACGAGGAACGGAGCAATGGAATAAAACATCAGTTCCAGTCCCAGCGACCAAGCTGGAGGGTTGATCCAAAGCTTCCAGATGCCGTAGGGAGCTTGTTGAAAATTGGCAGTCCAGTACATCGCGCCACCTGCGTCTTGGGCCATAAAAAGCGGTAAGTCTTGTCCAATTATGGTGAAATGGGTGATTGCCGCGAGTGCTTTTGTTCCGAAGTTCGCCGTCACAGGATCGCCCGACCATGCCTTGAAGAACTCGGTCGGATGACCATTGGAAGCGAGGATGAGACCAATCACGAGCGAAACAACGCAAACGACGGCGTAGCTCGGATAAAGTCGCAGGATTCGATTTTTGATAAAGGCCCAATAAATTCCAGGTTTTGGAAGGTACTTTTCGTTCAGGACAAGAGTCATGTAGAATCCGGAAATCACAAAGAACGTTTGTACGGCGACCTCATTTCCAAACGATTTGAATCCAGGAATATAAATGTGCAGGTGTCCATACACCACCGTCAGCGCCAAAATCAACCGAATGAGACCCATCTCCCGAAGATGCTATCACAATTCAGACCAAAATGCCCTAGCTCTTCGTAATCGTCTCATCCATACTCAAGAGCACGTTGGCGACGAGGGTGTAGGCGGCTTGCTCCGGAGTCCCCGCGAACTTTTTGGCTTCGGCGGGGTTGGCGCGGAAGTGGGCGAGGTTCTTGGATAAGAGTGCCTTGACCGCCGCAATTCCCCGAGGAGATCCGGTGCCGGTGCAACATTGGAAGCCGAAAAGTAGCTTCTGGTCTGCGGATCCCTTGAATTCCATCATCCGCTGCCCGAGAGCGCGGGAGGCTTCGAGAACCACAGGGTCGTTCATGAGGGCGAGGGCTTGGAGCGGGGTGTTCGTGCGGATTCGGCGAACCGTACACTCCTCGCGGCTCGTGCCGTCGAACGACATCATCGTCGGATAGGGCGCGGTGCGCTTGACAAAGGTGTAAATCCCTCGCCGATGTTGGTCGCCGCCTTTGCTCTGCATCCAGGTCTCGCTGGAATAGGGACCATTCCAAACTCCATCCGGTTGGGCGGGGAACACGCTGGGGCCACCCACTTTCTTATCCAGCAGGCCGCTCGCCATGAGCACGATATCGCGCACTGACTCGGCCTCCATCCGAAAACGGGGTCCTCGGCTGAGCAGAAGATTATCCGGATCCTTTTCCCTGAGCTTAGGAGTTTGCGAGGAACTCTGGCGGTAGGTCGCACTCGTCACGATCAGTCGTTGGAGGGCTTTGAGGTTCCAACCGCCCGCCATAAACTTGACGGCAAGGTAATCCAGCAATTCCGGGTGGGTCGGTGGGCTGCTTCGAGTGCCAAAGTCCTCCGTGGTCTCCACGATTCCACGACCAAAAATCTGCTCCCAAATGCGGTTGACTTCCACTCTCGCCGCGAGGGGATTTTGCTTGCTAAACAGCCACTGGGCAAGCCCCAGTCTGTTCTTGGGGAGATTGGACGGGGTCGGACCGAATGTTGCGGGGGTTTGGGTGCCGACTTCTTCACCATCACCCAAAAACTCACCGCGTCGCTTCATGTGAGTACGGAGAACCTTGACCGCAGGGTCGTCCCGCATGACAAGCGCGGGTATCGATGCCGCCTCCAGAGTTCCAAGGTCTTTCTTGAGCTTTTTCATCGCGCGACCGTTCACGGTAAATTGACTCAAGTACTCCGCGAGTCTGGTGGTTTCTTTCTCGGTAAGGGTTTGCTTTGCGGCCAGAGCTTTGATGTCTGCGGGAGCGAGCTCGAGCAGAGCCAAGCGTTCATCGCAGAACTCAATCTTGTAGTGTCCGAGAACATGCTGAGCGTAGCCGGAGTTGAAATCCAAGTCGATTTTGAGCAGAGGGGACGACTCAGACTTGAATTCTGCAATCAAGACATGAGCCTCTTTTGCACGCGGGTATATTGCCCAGCCCTTATCGCGATTGTTGTCCACGATGGTCGTGGGGTCAAAGCCCTCCTGGGTGAAGCTTGCAGCAATATCGCCGAGCGGTCGATTGCCGACGGCGAGTCCAGTCAGGACGAAGTTGCCGCCGGAGGATCTGCCCGCGCCACCGATCGGATTCTGCGGATCAGGAATCAAAGTAATTCTCAGGGCCCGAGGACGCCTCCCTTGGGTGTTGAATTCGTGTGCGTAGTGGTCGGTGTTCGGCACGGAGCCGGTTGCAAGCAGACTCTGGTCAGGCTGGATCATGAGCTTGGCCCCCGAAGTCGTGGAGGCGGCCACGATCGGAAGCGAGTACCACTTGGCTGGGTTCTTGGTGTCGGAGATCAGTTGTTGTACCTCAGGTGATTGGGGAGACAATGTGGCTTTTAGTGCTGCAATCTGGACCCTCAGCCCCTGGATGCGTTCACTATCACCCGGATTGGGAACTTTGATCTCGGCTTCATGCCACTTCTCCTCAGAAACACTCGCGGGGCCGGTCTTGTTGATCGCCGGGGAACCAAAGTACGCGTACATTTGGAAGTAGTCCTTCTGAGTCAAAGGATCAAACTTGTGGTCGTGGCAGCGAGTGCACGCCATGGTGGAACCCATCCAAACCGTGCTCGTGGTGTTCACTCGGTCCAGCAAAACATAGTAGAGGGCCTCTGCCTGGTCTACCCCACCCTCAAGATTCAACATCGTGTTTCGGTTGAAGCCAGTGGCGATGAGTTGGTCCGTGGTCGGGTTCGGCAGAAGGTCTCCGGCAATCTGTTCGATCGAAAACTTGTCGTACGGCAAGTTGCGATTGAAGGCATTGATCACCCAGTCGCGATAAAGCCACATCGTCCGGTTGTCGTCCTTTTCAAAGCCGTTAGAATCCGCATACCGGGCGAGATCGAGCCATGCACGCGCTTGTCTCTCGCCGTAGTGAGGGCTCGCAAGCAGTCGGTCAACCGCCTTCTCATAGTAAGTCGGAGAACTATCTTTGACAAACTCAGCCACTTCCCCCGGTGTAGGGGGGAGACCAATGAGGTCAAGGGACAACCGGCGAATTAAGGTTGCACGGCTTGCTTCCGGTGAGGGCTTAAGATTTGACTTTTCAAGTTTCGCGAGGACGAACGAGTCAATGGAATTCCGTTGCCAGGCCTTGAGTTTGGTTGCGGGAGGTTTCGGCATCGCGGGGGCGATGTAAGCCCAGTGTTTGGAGGCAGGTTTGACACCAGCAAAGCTTGCTCCTTGCTCGATCCAGTCGGAAATCTTCTGAATTTCGTCGGGCTTGAGGGCAGGGAAGCCCTTTGGCATTTGGGGCAGTCCGTCAAGTCCCTTAATCCGCCGGACGAGAACGCTGGATGATGGGTTAGCACCAATAAAAAGTGCTCCGGAATCTCCGCCTTTCTTGATGTTCTCCGGCGTGTCGAGGCGTAAGTCACCCCGTGCGGTTTCCGCACTGTGGCAGGACATGCAGTGGGCCTTAAAGATGGGTGCGATCTCTGTCCCAAAGTCAACCTTCTTGGATTGGCTAGGGATGAGCAAAGTCGCCCCCACGGGCAACGCCACGCCAATCGCCAGAACAACCTTTGCCAACTTCATTCTGAAGGTTTACCCGAGAATCTAGTTTGCTTATCTCTCGGGCAAATCCTCTGAGGCACGGGATTCATACACGGGTTGCCGCGACGAATGATTGCAACTTCGAACAATGCCACTGACAGTAGAGAACAGGATAATCAGAATCCAAATGCGGAACGGGTTTCGCCAAAAGTCAGCAAGCATCCTTTTAAAGGAGAGCCCAATCGCACCGGGGCGATAAATCGTCTGACTTTGGGCACAGTCTGGGCACCTTTGACCCGCCGGTCCGAGAATCGTACATCGATCACAAATAGGACGATCGCACCGACCGCAGCGAAGCTGAGTTTTAGTACCAGGGTGTCGATAGCAAGGAAGCAGGTCAGAGGCGTCAATCGTGCTCTCACGAGCGTAGTTTGCTATCTCGAGCCCGCAACGGGAGCAAAACTGTGACTCGATTTCATTCTCCTTCCCGCACCTCGGACAATTGATCATCTAAAGTTTGTACCTGATCAATGCGATACAATGGGGTTGAAGTGGAAGCGTGGGTCTATGACCGGAAGGAAAGAAGTTGGCTGTTCTTTGGAGAAGATTGCCGTATTCTGTCGACTTTCGAACTTGCGCAAGTGCCTCAGATTATTGAGCAAATCGAAGGGGAATCCCTGGCTGGCAACTACTCTGCGGGATTTGTTTGTTACGAAGCCTCCCCCGTTTTTGACCCATCGCTGAAAGTAAGTGGCGCTGGCTTCTTGCCTTTGGCTTGGTTCGTGGTGGGGCAACCTCGGTTCTCTCAATCGGGTCCGGAGTTTCCGGTGATGACGGTGAAACCACTGATCACGGAGTGGGACTACTGCCAAAAAGTGGCCAGCATAAAGAGCCTGATCGCAGAGGGCGATACTTATCAAGTGAACTTCACCTTTCCTCTTTGCGGCGAAGTCTGTGATCTTCAGTTAACTCGACAGGCTCCAACGCACGGGTACCTTGCGGCCTTTTGCACAGAATCATTTTCTATTTTCTCGGCATCTCCCGAATTATTTTTTTCCAAAGTTGGCGACATGCTCACCTGCCGACCGATGAAGGGAACCCGCCCACGAGGGATTGACCGCGAACATGACCTCATGTTACAAGCGGAATTGGCCTCATCCGCGAAAGATCGGGCCGAGAACCTCATGATCGTGGACATGATTCGCAACGATTTGGGCAGGATTGCCGAAACCGGTTCGGTTGAGACCCCGGCACTGTTCGAAATCGAAGCGTATCCGACGGTATTGCAGATGACCTCAACGGTGACAGCGAAAAGCGATGCCACCCTCCCCCAGATATTTTCGGCACTATTTCCGTGTTCATCGATCACCGGTGCGCCAAAAGCACGAACCATGGAGATCATCACGAAATTGGAGGATCGACCTCGCGGAGTCTATACCGGTGCCATTGGGTTCGTCGCACCGGGCGGTCGTGCGCAGTTTAGCGTTGGCATAAGGACGGCGGTGATCAATCAGAATTCACCCGAACTGGAGTACTCCGTAGGAAGCGGGATCGTTTGGGATTCCGAGCCCCAGTCCGAATGGGCCGAGTGCCTCACAAAGTCACTGAGTATGCAGTCCACACCCAAACAATTTTCGCTCCTCGAATCCCTCCGCTGGGATGCGGAAACTCGATATCGATGGCGGGCACAGCACATCGAAAGACTCCAGTACTCAGCGGAACTTTTGGAGTACCGGGGTTCCTTCGACATGGACCAGGTTTTGGATTCCGCATCGAAATATTGCGCTGACATGGGATGGCGCGTAGCGAAAGTTCGGACAGAACTATCTCTTGCTGGAACTTGGGCGTGGAGCGCTGAAGAAATAGACCCTAGTCCCGCAGTTTTTGGTCCAGGCGCATCCGGTAGCGCGCTCAGGGTTCAATTCTCTGAGAGGTCAACCCAACTCGTGGGGCGGATGGCGTTCCTCAAAAGCACCGAGAGGTCCGAGTTCAACTTAGCGTTCGACGAGCGTGGGGATTCTGATGAAACGATTTTGTGGAATGACTTCGGGGAAGTTA
The DNA here is from genome assembly GCA_021413725.1 of Armatimonadota bacterium. Taxonomy (GTDB): domain Bacteria; phylum Armatimonadota; class Fimbriimonadia; order Fimbriimonadales; family Fimbriimonadaceae; genus JAEURQ01. Next base: position 5,840 of record JAIOPU010000073.1, read on the forward strand.
CGGAGGCCTGCAATTGGAATATCGCGGCAAAGTTAGACGGCATTTGGTGCACTCCGAGCCTAGACTGCGGTCTTTTGCCCGGTATTGAAAGAGCGCAATTGCTAAAAGCAGGACTGCTTTTTGAACGAAAGATCACGAAGTCGGAATTCGAGGCCGCTGAAGAGATCGCCTTGTTCAATTCAGTGCGCGGATGGCGAAGAGGCCAATTTTGCTGACCGTCCTATCCACTCAGACGTTCGAAGAACCACCACGCCCCCGCTAACCCAATCGCAATCGAACCCCAAAGGTTTGTCAAACTCCATGCGTCCGGTTTCTTGCTTATCAGCCAAGTCGCAATAGGGACCGTCGCGACCAGGATCAGGGCTTGCCCTGCCTCGACCCCGAGGTTGAAAGTTACGAGTCCTCCAACAAGAGTTGAGCCTGTCAGTCCAGCATCCGATAGAGCTCCGGCGAACCCAAATCCATGAACGAGACCAAAAGCGAAAACGGTTGGAACTCGGTAGTCCCTCACCGGGCGCTCCGAAATTTGCCTCAACCGAATGTTTTCGACCGCAATCGCCACGATGGAAAGGGCGATCAGGGGTTCCACAATTCGCGAGGGAGGGGTCGCAACTTTAAGCGCAGCCAGAGTCAAAGTGATGGAGTGTGCGATCGTGAAAGCCGTCACGACCTTAAAGAGTTTCCGAAAGGTGCTCCCGATTAGGACAATTCCGAGGACGAATAGAATGTGGTCTGGCCCGCTGAGAATGTGGTGGATTCCGAGTGTAAAGAATCGTCGCACTACCTCGAGAATCGAAAGTTCCCCCCCCGATTTCGTCCAGCTTGGATTGTTGGCGTCAAGCAAAACTTCATCCGTGTTGGCACCATCTCGGACAATTGACACCAGGGTCCGGGACTCGGGATCATCCGGATAAATGCGTGAAAGCATTTCGACCGTCTTCGCTGAACTCAAGACCGTCGCCTGATAGGTCAGGATGTCGTTCTCGGTGTCCAAGGTGTGAATCGGCTTTGCGGCGATAAAATCCTCGCCGTCCAAGACGAGTTTCAGACGGTCCGCAACGAGTTGATTCATGTTGCTCTCCGTAACCGGGCCGGAAATTTTGGCGAGCTTTGAGATGTGCGTCAGGACGCTCACCACAGTTCGATTGGGCCAAATGATGACCCGAATCCCAGAAAGATTCGGGTCATGGGCGGCTGCAAAAGAGGCAACGCCAAGAAATAGCAAACCGATTAACCAGCGTTTCATGGAGTGAGTTTAACCACGGACTGTTTCAACGACCTATCCGCCGAATGAACAAACGATGAATTGCCTAGAATCCGGGCCTTTGATTTTCCTCGAACACTTTGATTTGGCTTGCGGTCAATACCTTGCCAACCGCGTTTCCAGCAGCAAGTTTCTTGATCTGGCCTTCCGTGAGTTTCAGCAGTCCCATCCGAGGGACCGCAAACTGCTCCTTTGCCAGAGCTTCTACGGCCTTGGTGTATTCCTTTAACCGGACTTTCTGGGGCGGTGTGAGGTTCAAGTATTTTGCAAGATCTTCGGCTTGGACCATTCCGACTGGAGGACCTCCCGGTCCGCCAGGTCCGCCAGGGCCTTGCTGCCCGGGACCCTCTGGTCCACCCTCAGGTGGGCCTTCTGGGCCGCCAACTTCTGGGCCTCCGGCACCAGGACCACCTGGTCCCGGACCCCGTTGGCCTCCACCCGGCCTATTACCACCCAGTCCACCTGGTCCGCGACCACCGGGGCGCCCGCCTCCCGGACCGTCATTCTTCCTAAAGCTAGGGTCTGGCGTACCGTGAAAACTGCGCGGAACAAACGGGAACTCTTCGGTCAGTACGTAATAGTAGGTTCCTCCGGGAAAGTCCGGTGTAACTCCGACGCGCCCGTTGTGTTCATCGAGGTCTCCCGCACCTTTAACCCACTCCCAGTCTTGGTGAAACGAACCGTCGTAGGCTCCCGGAGGACCGCCTTCGGGGCGGTTGCCTTCCTTAAGCCGATAGCTGGATTTGAGCTTCTTTAATCCGCTTTTAGCATCGTTCGGATCGCTGTACCCATAATTCCCGTAAACCGGGTATCCGTCTGCAGCCCAAGCCACGATTGCCATTTTGTGAGTGTAATCCAGGGCTTTGAGTAGGCCGTATGGCATTCCGTGATAGTGATACGCACCGTTGGGCTGAACGTGGGCTAGGTTCTCGTCGGCTCCCAGACTGTTACGACCCCCGGTAGCGTAAAACCCGGAAAGGGCCTCGTAATGCCACTGAAAGTTGTTGTTCCAAAGTTCAGCCGTGCCCGGATCAAAAGGGACACCATTCACGGCCACGCCAAACAGCGCACCGCGCATCGGGCGGGCATCGGCGCTCGCCGGTTTCGGGTTTACCGGAACCTGCCAACTGTACTTCTGCGGAGAAATCTTGTTTGGATTGCCTTGGCCGGGGAATTTGCCAACCGTATGAGTCGGGATTCCGTTGGAAGTGATCTTTCGGAAATCACCGTCAACGATGATTTTGACTTCCGCTTTTTCTTGTAGGGTAACCCCTCCGCTTCGCGTGATTTGAGTTTGAGCGTAGATGGTCATGGTGGCCAAGACTATGGCACCGGCGATGAAAGAAGGAGTTCGCTTGTTCCTCATACCCCCAATTGTATAAGGCTCTTGTGAGAAATTTGTGAGGAAACTAGCCGCTCCAATCTCCCTCGAAAACCAGCTCAGTGGCGCCTGTCATAAACACTCGCCCCTCCTCCGTTATTTCGATTCTTAGATCACCACCCGGCAGGTGGATTTGGACTTCATTTCCCGCATATCCGTTCAGTTTCGAAGCCACTGCGCAAGCGCAAGCCCCCGTCCCGCAAGCAAGGGTGATTCCTGCCCCCCGTTCCCACGTTCGCTGAATCAGTTCGGTCGGGGAAACCACCTGTACGAAGTGCACATTGGTTTTCTTGGGGAAGAACGGATGGACTTCTAGGCGGGGACCGATGCTGGATAAGTCAACGGAGGACGCGTCGTCGGTAAAAATCACGACATGAGGATTACCCATCGAGACTGCGGAGCCCAAGAACTCCTCGTCACCCAAAACCAGCGAGCCAGAAATGAACGGATCAGGTTTACCCGGAACCATCCCCACTGCCAGCCGAGAGGTCTGCGCAATCCCCATATCGACCCGGACATTGATCTCATCCAGAACCTGAAGAGTCAGGAGACCCGCCCCGGTTTCAACACCAATCGACTTTTCCGAAGTGAGTCCCTCGCTGCGAACAAACTGAGCAAAGCAACGGACGCCATTCCCGCACATCTCGCTCTCCGAGCCGTCGGGATTGAGCATCCGCATTTTAAAGGGTGCATCCTCACCGCGTTCAGCAATAATCAGCCCGTCGCTTCCGATTCCAAATCTGCGGTCACATACTTTTTGCGCAATTTCAGTCGCACTCCCCCAAGGAAAGGCGTCTGAAATCCCATTCACCATGACAAAATCGTTGCCGATTCCGTGCATTTTGGAGAACTTCATGCGTCTGCTTCGATACTGCCTTCGCCCGGAACTTCGTCATCTCGACTGCCGATCGCTCGGGACGGAACCACGCTGGTAATCGCGTGTTTGTAAACCAACTGCGTTGGCTTGCCCGGAGAATCAAGCATAACCGTAAAGGCATCAAAACCTCGTACTTGTCCTCTTAACTGTACGCCACCCATTAAATAAATCGTCACTCCGATCCCTTCCTTACGGACTTGATTCAGAAACATGTCCTGCAAATTAATTGACTTAGCCATAGCACCTTCACCCTTAAATATTGTTAAGCAACGATTTCAAATCATTCGCCCCAAGTAATTCTACACCAGAAACCCGTTTCAGTCCTTTTTCGCTTCGCAACCAAGTTCGTTGGCGCTTCGCGTACTGGCGCGTTCTCAGACTAATTTCCGAAACCAACTCTTCTTGCGAAAGTTGCCCTTCCAAAAACTTAGCAATGGAAATATACCCAATGGCTCGAAATGCGGGACAGTCCGGTGAAACGCCTTGATGAAGGAGTTGTCGCACCTCCGCAATCCAACCGCGTTCTAACATTTGGAGAACTCTTTCGTTAACGCGAGTTTCAATTTCTGCGACTGACCAATCAAGGCATAGCTTCTGAATTTGGAAGTTTGGCAAAGAAAACCGGATGGCCGGTGTTTGTGTGAGGTGTTTCTCCAATGCCCTCCTCACTCTCACAGGGTTACGTGGATCAACTTCTGCGGCAACCAGAGGTGCGACTCGCTCCAATTCTAGGAACATACTTTCCACTCCATTCGCTTCAATTTTTGCATCCAGTTCTTCGCGCAAACTTGCGTCCGGGGCATCCTGCATATCCTGCCAGCCATCCAGAAGTGCACGAATGTAAAGCCCGGTTCCTCCAACAATTACGACACTCTGGTTAGCCGCATAGCAGCGTTCCAAGATAGGCACAACCAGCCGAATCCACTCTCCTAAGCCGTACGAGTCTTCAGGATTTTTCAAATCTAGCAGTTCGTACTTTTCCAGGCAAAGTGGCTTGCTCGTCCCAATATCTAAACCTCGGTAAACCTGGAAAGCATCGGCGTTAACCAATTGCCCGTTCAACTCGGTGGCGAGAGATTCGGCCAATTGAGATTTACCGGAGGCGGTCTCTCCCATCACGGCAATGAGTCTGGGCTTTATGATCACCGATCTGTCCGAAAAGTGGGTGCCGGGAGCCCGGCGCCATTCTCAAACGTAGAAACCGCCCCGTTGGACCATGCGTACCTCACGGCCACAGGAAATGCGACGTTTGGGTGCCAGACTTTTACCGTATCGTCGACAACAACGGCGTTAGCGGAATAGACATTATTGAGTGGATCAACAATCGTGAACCCACTCGGCGAGCCACCTGGCGCGGTGAGAAAAAGCCCGCCATCAGTATAGGAAAAGCGCAGAGTCACCACTCCGTTGTCGGTCGAATAACTCCGGTACACCGGACCAGACAGGACTTGCGAAGTCATCCCAAAAAGGTCATGCAGCGCCCACTTGGCAAGTCTATCTCCGACCTCTTGCTTTCGAGAAGGGTGTACACAGGCGGAGCAGGTCGTGTCTTCCACAAGGTCAAGCGTGCAAGCCATTCCCGTTGAGGGAACGTTCAGACTCTGAGTTTGCGCATCGCGAACCGCTGGACTTCCAGAGTTGACATAATTCGAATACGGAGCAATCTGAACGTAATAGAATGGAATTGGGGCCCGAGCACCCCAGTTTCCCCGCCAACTCTCAATGAGTCTCTCAAAACGCTGCGCATAGTATTCTGGATTATATGTATTGCCTTCGCCCTGATAAAATATGAAAGCAGAGATTGGGAAACCGGTGATCGGCGCAACCATGCCATTGAAGTACTCCCCGTAGGATTGCCCCAGAGGAGTTTGCAATTCTTCCGGCATGTTCCAAAGGCCGGCAAGTTCATTCGGATCTAACCACTGCTCTAGCTTGGTTCCTCCCGCCGCAATCTGAATAATTCCTAGCGGAATCCCAGTTTCTTTGAAAATTTTGTCGGCAAAGAAGAACCCCACAGCGGAAAAGCCACCGGCTGAAAAGACGTTCGTATTTTCCCAGAGTCCGTTAAATGAACTAACTCTCGAACTGCTGGCTTGGGGCGAAACTCGAAGCAGGCGCATATTGGACGCATTGGCCGCCGCTGCCGCTTCTGGACCACCAATGACGGCAGGAAATCCGCTATTCGGCTTGTCCAACGGCATTTCCATATTGCTTTGTCCACTGGCAACAAAAACGATTCCTGAGAGGATATCGGTGTACGAGATTCGTTGTGCGCCAGACTTCACTTGCATTTTGTACTGGCTACCCATGCTAGGCGTTCGGATTCGTAGACTCCATCGAGTACCAGTGGCTGTTACGCTGCCTTTTTGCCGCCAGTTCGTCCAAACTTGGACGGTCGCCCCGGGGGCACAAGTACCCGATAGGGTCATCCAAGTATCATGCTGCAGAACCATGTGGCTTTGGAAAATCGAAGCAACCGTGAGCTGAGCAAGGGCTCTCGTAACAATGCAAATCCCAACTATGATGAGGGCAAAAACTCGATGCATCAACTTCTAGGTTCTTGTTTAAGCGACCAGCGTAGTTGCGGTGCCAACTCGTCAAATTCATCCGTCCCGGCGGTCACAATAACCTCCGGCTCATTCGAACCGTCATCCACGGTTTCTTCTTCGTCCACATCTGCTGCCATCTCAATTGGTACAACCTCCGGAACTTCAGGCGGCTTCCAACTCTTTTTCGGTGTACTCAAGAGTAACTTCCCGAGCAAACCATTGACAAATTTACCACTTTCTGGCGAGCCAAATTTTTTCGCCATCGTCACAGCCTCATTGATCGTCACCTTAGGAGGCATCAAAGGTTCCTTCATTAATTCAAAAGTCGCAATGCGCAGGACTAACAGGTCGGTCACCGCAATCCGGTCAATCGTCCAGTTTCGAGCCAAATACGCCTCAATGCGCCGGTCAAGTTCGGTTTGATAGGCGACCGCACCCGTAACAAGCCTTATGATAAAAGTTTTGGCTTCCGGCGAATACTGAGCCCGCTCGTAGACATCCTCAAGCGCCTGAGTCGTCGAGGCCTGTCCGATCCAAATCGCATAAAGAGCAGCGAGCGCCGCTTCTCGCGCCGCTCGTCGTGAGGATACAAACCGCACGACCGCTACTTCAGAGGATTCATCCGGCATTATCGGTCTCCTGCAGGAATCTTCCCACAAACGACGTGCTGACCTTGCCCAGAATGTAGTCTGGATGTTCCACAAGTCTCCTCAGGAACGGAATGTTTGTCATGATCCCTTCTACGTCAAATTCGTGCAATGCGGACTGCAAACGTGCAACGGCGTCATCTCGATCCTTGCCCACAACAATGAGCTTTGCGATCATCGGATCGTAATAAGGACCAATTGTAAATCCAGCGTAAGCGTGAGTGTCCATCCGAACACCTCTACCACCAGGAGCGTTCCAGCGCGTAATCGTTCCGGTGCTCGGCGCAAACTCCTTGTCGGGGTCTTGAGCGGTGATTCTAGCTTCAATCGCATGCCCTGTGAGCGAAATGTCCTTCTGAGAGAAGGGAAGTTTGCCCCCCGCCGCAATATGAAGTTGAAGCTTCACCAAGTCCAGCCCCGTAACTTCCTCTGTCACTGGGTGTTCGACTTGAAGCCGAGTGTTCATTTCCAGGAAGAAGAACTCTCCGCTTGGGTCCATGATGAACTCAACTGTTCCCGCATTCGAGTATCCGACTGCCTTCGCCACTCGCACCGCCGCCGCGCCCATCGCCTCGCGGGTCTTCTGCGGAAGAACTGCGCAAGGCGCCTCCTCAATAATTTTCTGGTGCCGCAGATTCTGTACCGAGCACTCACGCTCTCCAAGGTGGACTACGTTTCCGTGTTCATCCCCGATGATTTGGATTTCGACATGTCGCGGTTCAAGGACATATTTCTCAACAATTAAATCGCCATTGCCAAAACTCGCTTGAGCTTCGTTTTGGGCCAGTTTCCACATTCTCTGTAATTCCGAGGAATCGTCAACCCGGCGAATCCCGCGTCCGCCGCCGCCTGCGACAGCTTTCAGCAGGATCGGGTAGCCAATACTCTCAGCAAGTTTGAGAGCGTCGGTTTCGTTATCAACCGGCCCTTCCGACCCTGGAACGACTGGGCACTTGGCCTGAATCGCGGCCTTTTTCGCCATTGCCTTGTCTCCCATCGCTTCTATTGCTTTCACCGAAGGTCCGATGAACTTAATCCCCATCGCCCCAAGGGCTTCCGCAAAGGAAGCACGTTCGCTAAAGTAACCATATCCGGGGTGAACGGCTTCTGCACCGCTAATCTCGGCGGCCATGAGCACGTTCGCAAGATTCAAGTAGGAGTCCGAGTTACCACCCTCACCCACGCAAATCGCCTCGTCAGCGAGTTTGACGTGGAGGCTCTCGGCGTCAGCTTTAGAGTAAATTGCCACGGTCTTGATGTCCATTTCTCGACATGCACGCATGACTCGGCAGGCTATCTCACCACGATTTGCGATCAATATTTTTTTGAACATCAGTATTTCTCGTGTCCCAAGTGCTTGCACTTTACATTCCCGGTGGCGGGGTCATAAGTATAAGGCTTTTTGTCAATAGGATCAATGAGCATGTCTTTCGGAAATCCTCGGAGTTCCTCAAGGGTCGCAGGTGCTGCTCCGTTTTCGTCCGAGCCCTTGGCAAGTTCAATTCCTTGCCGAATCGAGTGAAGATTGGACATGCATTTCTCGTCCTTTCCCCTTGCGAGAGCCTGACCGACAACGGTGTTTCCCACCTGGTCTTTCCGCTTATTTTCCAGACCGCTATCGCACCCGACTAGCAACAGCGCACCAATAAAAGCCATAGCGAACTTCATTTTCGCTTCACCTTAGCCAAAATATGACCGTATCCCACGGGGTCGCCCGCGGAGACAAAAACTTCAACAATCTCGCCATCGCAGGGACTTACCACGTCGTTTGCGAGACCAAGGGCAGTCACTTCGGCGACCACCTGGCCCTCTTTGAGCTTCATACCTACAGTGAGGGGCTTCCCGCCATCTTGAAAGTAGCCGACGACCGGCGCCGACAACGTGATCGCGGCAGGTTCGGAAGACGTCACGATTGCGAATTCTTCGACCGGAGTCTCCTCAATCTCGTTCGAAGGAGAACTAGAGAGCACTGCGCGAAAGGAATCCTCACCAGCGCGGATTTTCACTTGGTGAAAACCGAACTCGCGGGCCGTTTTAAGGGCGTGCCGAATTGAATCTGAATCGAGCGACATCACGTTAGGGTGGAGTTTACCGCGTTCGCAAATTTCGTCCCAAATAAAAAAGAAAAGTAGCCGGGGAAAGGAGTAAACCGGCTACAGTTATGGGAGAGGTCAGACTAAATCTTTCGATTTATCGCCAGCTTCTTGCTTGCATCAATAGAAACACAGCGGAATGCAAAAGAGTTCCAAGAATCGGAAAAAAAGTCCCGAGAGGTACCCTCTTAGGCATGATTGAGCTAATCGGGGCACCCTTTGACCTTGGCGGAAAGCGTTCAGGAAGCCAGCTAACCGGGGCGGCACTCCGGCTCGCCGGGTTTCAAAGTGCCCTTGGCGCAGTCGTCGGAACTGAAAATATTCGAGATAATGGCGATATTCAGCTCAGCTTTCCAGCATCCCCGGCAGATGGATTGCACGCGTTTGAAGCTGCCCTCGAAACTTATTCCAAGCTGAAATCGAGAGTCGGCGAATCGTTTGCCCGCGGGGCAACGCCCCTCGTCATGGGTGGGTCGCACGATATTTCCATCGGGTCAATATCTGCCGCCCTGGAGGCCACAAAGGGTGATCTTGCCGTCTTGTGGATTGATGCCCACGCCGACCTGAATACTCCGGCAACGTCCCCAAGTGGCAATCTCCACGGCATGCCCCTAACGGCACTTTGTGGACTCGAAACCGGGTCTGTCGCTGAGAGTAAGCCCTGGGCGAACCACGCGGAGGCTCAATGGCAAAAGCTCATTCCGGCAACCAAACTCAAATCCAATCAAATCGCCTGGTTTGGCCTCCGGGAAGTGGACCCGGGAGAGATTCAGAATATGAACCTCATTCCGGGTTGTCGGCCCTACACCATGCACGATGTGGATCGCTACACGATCCCCAAGATACTCAACGATATTGACCTGTGGCTTCGGGGACTTGGCACGAAAAATCTTTGGATTAGTTTCGATGTAGACTCCCTAGATCCGGTTCTTGCTCCCGGCACAGGCACGATGGTGCGCGGGGGGTTGACCTACCGTGAATCGCATCTGGTGGCAGAGTTACTTTGTGAATCTCTGCGCGCAAAGGACTGTCCGTATAAGTTGGCCGGCCTCGACGTGGTAGAAGTCAACCCAATTCTGGATAATCTCAACGAAACTGCCCACATGGCGGTCGAATGGGTTTGTTCACTGTTCGGAAAGGCAATCCTTGACCAGTGGGTTCCGACTTTTAAAAAGGGAATATGAAAACGATGAATTCTCGTGAAATCCTAGCAGGCGTCCTAAGGCAAGAAGCGGTTGCAATTGACACTCTTGCTGCAAATCTCGGAACCGAGTTCGATCAAGCCCTTGACTGGATTTTCGGATGCAGAGGAAGGATCATCGCTTGCGGAATCGGAAAATCGGGACACATCGCTCGCAAAACAGCGGGAACTTTGGCCTCAACCGGCACTCCATCGCTCTTTCTTCATGCCGCCGAAGCCGTCCACGGCGACCTTGGCATGGTTACCGGCGATGACATCGTTCTCCTTTATACTCATAGCGGCGAAACGGATGAACTCGTGAAACTCTTTGCGTCGCTGAGCATTATCGGAGCGAAAACCATCCTGATCACAGGTCGCGCAGACTCGAGTGCCGCCCGACTTGCCGATTTGGTCTTGGATACCGGTGTTCGCGAAGAAGCTTGCCCCAATAACCTCGCCCCCACTACGAGCACCACCGTAATGCTCGCTCTCAGCGACGCTTTAGCGGTTGCCGTGATGGAGCGACGAGGCTTTGGAAAAGAGGATTTTGCTAGATTTCACCCCGCGGGTGCGCTCGGAAAACGGCTTTTGCTCACGGTTGCAGATGTCATGCGCCAAGGCGAAGACCTCGCCCTCGTCACCCCCGATCAACCGCTCCACACCGTCATGCTGGCGATCACAACCGCCGGTGCCGGTGGCGCATTGGTGGTTGGACCGAATCAAGAAATGCTCGGATTCATCTCCGACGGCGATATGCGCCGAGCCATCCTCAGCGACCCCAACGCGCTTCACCTCCCTGCGTCGCAAGTCATGAACACCGGAGTCGCCACCATAGAACCCACCCTCCTCGCCGTAGACGCCCTCGAAATCTTCCAAAACCACCCCCGAAAAATCGGCGACATGCCGGTAGTGGATGGCGGTTGTGTGGTGGGCATGCTGGCGTTGAAGGATTTGTTGCGAAGCGGGATTTTTTAGCAACTCTTCTTTTCCCTAAGGGGGATAGGTCCTCTAGCCCAGGGTTGGCGCGCACGCGCCTACCCTGGGTTTCAATCTCAAGCTCAACCCCAACCTGGGTTGTGTCCCCACTTCCATGTCTCCCAAAAATCCCGCTACAAGACCCGCCGAAAGTCAAAAACCTCAGACTGTTCAGCACTGTCTGAGCGACCGAAAATGACGCACTTCAACTCCCCATCCGTCGCTCGATCGTACTTGATGCGAGTAGGGAAGTCGTTCCCCAGATTGGTAAAGGTGCAAGACTCACCCGGAACGAACTCCAGAAGATCAAAGGGAACCGGACTCTTATCTCCCTTCGAGGGCGAGCCGAGAATCATGAACATCGTCCACGTCCCTGAGCAAAACTCAATCGTCATTGATTCGACAAAAGTCGTCCGACCCGCAGAAATATGCCGCCCGACCCCAACCATAGTCCCCGCGCCTGGAGGCAACCAGGTTTCTTCAAACACGCCGCCCCAAATTTCCGCCTCCCAACTCCCCGTCATAAACGCGCAGTCTTCTATCCGAAATTTCGCGCTCATCGCAGTCGCTTCCAAGCTTCCTGGAGCATCACAATCTGACCGCCGTGGTAAGAATCATGCTGCACCAAGTGCCCCACAATCCAGGAAAGGGTGTGGTCAGCACGAGGGTCCTTCGCGACGACTTGGTTTGGATCTTGCCCGACGAGCAGTTGAATCGTCCGCGCTCGATGTCGAGCGTACAATTCGAGATACCAAGAAAAAGGCTTTGCGGGAGGCTCGGGCCAATCCCCGTTGTCGACATCAAGTTTCAAGGTGTAGGATCCGGCATCCTCTTCATTGTCCCGCTCTTGCCCAAGTAGATAGCGGTCAATCCAACCCCGTTCGCAGGAAGCCATGTGCATGATGAGCCCTCCCGCGCAATGCCCGCCCGGATAAAGTCGCCACGAAACAAACTCGTCGGGGCAATCGGTCAACTCCTCCTGCCACTCACGGGTGCCATCTTGCATCGTGGCGATGAGAAGCGCGATTTGGACATCTAGCTCAGCGTTAAGTTCCAGCGCGTAATGAATCATTGCGAGGATTCTACACTCTCTATGCAGTTCCCAACAAGGTTAAAATACTCAGCAAATCCCCAACCTCAGCGTCCGGGCTCGGCCCACCCACCGGAATTTCTTCAACCTTCGCACTTCCATCCACGCTGGGAGCGACGTCGCTGGCGCGACGGATCCAGATGGTGCGCCAACCGGCTTCGATCGCAGGTCGAATATCGTGACCGTAACTGTTGCCGATCATCAAAACCTCGTGAGGCTTACAACCCACTGCTGACTCCGCCCGACGAAAAATCTCCATATCCGGTTTTCCAAAGCCGACTTCGCCTTCAATATAGAAGTGTTGAAACCAATGGCCAATCTTTAGGCTTGCGATCTCTTGGCGCTGAATATCCGCTGGGCCATTTGTAATGAGTCCGAGCGGAAACTTGTCGTAGAGTTTCTCCAGAACAGGGATGGCATCGGGGAAGAGGGCCAAATTCTCGTCGCGCATCATGCCGTAGGCGTCAGAAAGCCGCTTGGCAAGGTCGAGATTGGGTTGCCCCAATTCGTCCAACATTCGTCGCATCTGCTCAAGTCGGCTTGTGCCGCCGTTTCGAAGGTAGATGGGGTACCAGTGACTGGATTTAACTTCCGAACTAAACCCGCGAAAAGCTTTTGCCCAAGCTTTGACCATTTCCTCGACGTCAACCCCTGTCGCCGGATGGTGCGCAAAAGCAGTACGCATTGCCGCCTTGCTCGCGTCCCAATAGCCACAGAGGGTGTCGTCAAGATCGAAGTAGATCGCCTTAACGTCGCCAAACATCAGACCAGCCTCATCGCGCGACGGACCTCGTCCATCGTCGCTGCGGCAAACTCTCTGGCTTCATCGCTGCCTTTTTTGAGGATGTCCAAAATGTCGTCGTCCGAAAGCGCGGCTCGACGCTCGCGCATCGGTCGAAAATACTCGTTGATGAGCTCGGTGAGTTCGTTCTTGCTCTGCGAGCAACCGCGCTCCCCTCGCCGATCCTCGTCCCACTGCTTCTCCCAATCGGGCGAATAGAGCTTCAAATACTGGCAAACCGAGCAACCTTCGGGGATGCCGGGGTCGGATTTGGCGATCTTCGAAGGAGTCGTGAATGCTGATTTGATTCGCTTGGCGGTTTGCTCGGGAGTATCGCTCAGGTAGATGCAATTATCGTACGACTTCGACATCTTGCGCATGTCCAACCCCGGCACCTTGGAGCGGGATTCGTCCTGGTCGATGACGTTCACGAACTCTGGAAACACATCACCAAACTTGGCATTAAACGATCGAGCAATCTCCCTTGTCAGTTCTAAGTGTGGAGCTTGATCCTTTCCAACCGGGACGCCCGAGGGTTTGTAAAGCAAAATATCCGCGCTTTGTAAAACCGGATATCCAAGCAATCCGTAGGAGATCATCGTTTCGCTCGTCACGTCCGAAGTTTTGTCTTTGTACGTCGGGTTCCGTTCGAGCTTTCCGACCCCTGTAATCATGCCCAAAAGTAGCGACAACTCGGCATGCTCCTTAACATCGGACTGGATAAAAACAGAACTGCGCGAAGGATCAATTCCAGCCGCGACAAAGTCCTTAGCAACTTCAAGCGCGTTCTTGCGAACGTCCTGCGGTTCATCCTGTAGTTCGGTGAGGGCGTGCCAATCCGCGACCATGCAGTACATCTTGTGGTCTTCCTGCAATTTGAGCCAAGGGCGCAAAGCCCCTTCGTAGTTGCCGATATGGAGGCGCGGGTTCGTAGATCGCATCCCGCTGAGAATTCGTTTTTGTGTACTCATATTCCAACTAAAATTTTGAAGAAGAAGTCCCGTATCGGCCCCATAATGGTCCCGATAATCCCGGGCCCTCCGCCAAGCTGCCCCATAATAATGAGCCCGAGCAAGACAAGGCTGCCGGTGGTTTGATTCCAACGAAACCACTTGAGCCTGGCTTCTATGGGAAGAAATGCTCCCACCACCCAGTGTCCGTCCAGTGGCCCCAACGGAAGCATGTTGAAAACTGCAAGGCTGATGTTCACGAGGACAAAAACGAATAGGAACAAAATGGGTGTCGGAAGGAGCATAGCGCCTTCCGACGAGTAGGCAATCGTTCCGGTCCGGATGATGACTTTCAAGACGCTTCCCGCCACCGCAGCCATCAAAATGTTACTGATCGGTCCTGCAATGGCGACGAAAAGCGAGTCCCAACGGGGATTCTTCATCTTGCTCGGATTCGTCTGCACGGGTTTCCCCCATCCAATTCCATAGCCGGAGAAGCTCATGATCAGGATCATAATTGCGCCAAATTGATCAAAGTGCTTAATCGGGTTGAGCGTAATTCGGCCTTGCAACCGTGGCGTTGGGTCTCCCGACAAGTCGGCAGTGATCGCGTGGGCAAATTCGTGAACGGATATTGAAATCACCAATGCCGCAATGAACATCAGTGTCTGGGTTAAGCTGGAATCCATGATTATTGTAGCCCTGCTGGCACTGATTCCCGAGTAAACATTTCGTCCCAGGTGTCTTGCCGTTGGAGCAATGCAAATTCGCCCGAAGAGCGAATGAGGGCGGTGCAAGGGCGAGGGTAGCGGTTGTAGTTACTCGCCATACTGGAATTATACGCACCTGTACAGAGAACCTGCACCAAATCACCTTCCGAAATATCGGCGGGCAACGGGACTTGCTCGAAGAGCATGTCGGTTTCGCAGTGCTTGCCACTAATCGTAAACGCTTGATTCTCCTCGGTGGAAGGGCGAATAGGGACGACCGTGTACTTGCTGCCATACATCACCGGACGAGGATTATCGCTCAGCCCGCCGTCAACCGCGAGGTAAGTACGGGTTCCGAATTTCTGAGACGGTACCGTTTTGCGGACCCCTACCTGGTAAAGGGTTACTCCAGACTCCGCTATCAGGGATCGCCCGGGCTCTTGCGTCAGCTTGGGTGCGAGCCCAGTTCCTTGCAGGGCTTGCTCGATCGCAGCGCAAAGGTTCTGGCAATAGCTTTCAACATCCATGGGGTTGTCGCTGTCGGTGTAATGCACACCCAACCCTCCGCCCACATTCAAAATCCTAGTCTCAAATTGATGCTCACGAAGCATCCTCGCCGCGAACTCTGCCAGCAATTCGCCGCCCGAGATTTGCGCCTCTGGGTCCAATAGTTGGGAGCCCACATGACAGTGGAACCCTACAACCGGGAGACCGAGTTCAAGGCACCGTACAAGAGCCTTTTCCGCCGCGCCGTCGGTGAGATTGAATCCAAATTTGGTGTCCGCCTGGCCAGTCGAAATTTTCGCGTGCGTAACTGGGTCTACGCCAGGAGCGAGTCTCAAAACCAGTTCAGGGCAGGGATTTGATTTGGCAAGGTCGGCCACCAACTCGATCTCTCCAAAATTATCAAGGACTATCTGCCCGATTCCATTCTCGAAGGCGAATGCGAGCTCTTTCTGAGATTTGTTGTTGCCGTGCAGGTGACAACGGCCAGCAGGAACACCGGCGGCAAGCGCCGCGCGGAACTCACCTTCGCTCGCCGCATCAATTAAACAACCCTCGCTCGCCGCAATTGCCAGAACCCCCAATGTAGAGTTTGCCTTTGAGGCATAAGTCAGTTCCGAGTGAGGCCAGGCAGCCTGAAAAGCAGCGATGTAGCGTCGGATTCTGTGCCGAAAATGAGCCTCGTCAATCACATAAAGCGGCGTGCCAAACTGCTGAGCCAGTGATTCTGCTTGTTTTTCGTCGAGTTTGAACCTGGAATCGACAGTTTCGGGTGAGATCATAGGCAAAAGGGTACCCGGCAACACCTAAAAGTCTCCAAACCTGGAATAGCTACTTTAGCCAATGAGGGTGTGATGAATTTAGTCAAGAAATTTTTGATCGTAGTGGTAGCCGTGAGCGCAGCGGCAATGAGCTTCGCCGACAATTTGAAGCGAGTGGATATTCCCGAAACCAAGGCCTCGTTCCTGATTTTCGAAGCCCTGCCAGAACCAGACCACCAAAAAATCGAGTACTCAAATCCCTATGTCTCGGACGCGACTACCTATACGATGACTGGAGAATCCGAAGGATTTTTTGCCACATTCACGGTAAGCAAGGGCAAAACGAAGCTGCCAAACATTTTTCTGAAAACTGCAGTTGACGGCATCTTAGAGGTTGATCCAGAGGAAAAAGATGTTAAGTACGAAATTCTCGAACGCAAGAAAGGGAAATTCGGCGCAATTGTGGGGCAAACCTACAAGCGCAAAGTCGTAACCGACGACATCACCATGGTCGAACTCGGCCTCGTCATCCCCTCCGAAGACGGCCTCCTCGTCTTTGTGAGCGTCTACGACGAAAGCGACTCGACCGCCAAGGACGAAGCCCTCAAGGTTTTCGAGTCCTTTAAATATTCAGGCGAATCCTGGAAATTTGAGAAGGACGTCGAGCTGAAGAAATAACGCCAGTCTAATGTTGAGGCTTTGGCCGCAGGGATTCCCTGCGGCTAATTTCTTATGAATTCGCCGAACCTGCCATAATAGCGGGTGGATGTCCCCCCAAGACCTTTTTTCTGACTGTCGCGCTGTGCTATTCGATGTGGATGGTACGCTTGTTGACACCCTGGAGATGGTCATTACCGGGCTCGGCGACTCTTACGAGCATTTCCTCGGAACCCGTCCGGCAACAGAAGCCCTCGCCGGAATGATGGGCGTCCCTTTGCGAGAGCAGATGCTTTTCTGGGGGCTGGACCAGCGCACCGAAGAAACCGTCGAAGACCGAATCGATTACACGATCGAACGCTACATGGTTCATCGGCACACCCAGAAGGTGTACGAACCGACCCTTGAAGCATTCCTCCTTTGCCGCGAACGCGGCATCAAGACGGCTCTGGTCACAAGCCGCAATACCCGAGAAGTCCACGAACTTCTCATTGATTTCCCGGTGTTCAAGCAAGCTGAATCTTTTGTTTGTTCCAGCGACGTGGAGAAACCAAAACCCGCCGCGGACAGCGCATTGCTTGCTTGTCGCCGTTTGTTTGTTCAACCTGAGCACGCCATATTTTTGGGCGACTCGATCTACGACATGGGATGCGGTCGTGCGGCAGGAATGCCGACGATTGCCGTTACTTATGGAGCCGGGAAGCGCGATGCGCTCATCGAATCCAACCCCGACCTGATGATCGAAACGCCTGAACAGCTGCTCGAAACCTTTAAAAATTACATACCTGTATGCGAAGAACCATTAAACCAAAACTTTCAGACCTCGACTCCGTAGAGATTGAGGCAACCCCAACTCCCGCACCTGCACCAGCCAAGAAACCAACCCGAGCCGCCACTCCTAAAAAGGCCGTGGCTGAAGTTGCTGTCCCCGAAAAGCCAAATGCCGCTCCCAAAAAAGTAGTAGCGAAGGCTCCGGCGAAGAAATCCACTCCCAAGCCCACCGTAAAGTCCGACCTGCAAGACGAGGTCGATGCGATCGCCCAGGAATATGTCCCAACCTTCCGCGCTCCTGCGAAGAAGACCGCTGCAAGCTCAACCGCGAAGGACGTCAATAAAGAAGAAGCGCAACCCGAAGTCAAAGGCCGCCGTGCAAGAGTTGAGAAGCCCAAGCCCTCGCCAGTCGTCAACGAAGAGCCCTACGTCGAGTGGATCAAGCCCGAATTCGTCAAGCTGACGGCAAAAGAGGCAATCGCGGCAGTCGAAGGAGACCTGCCCGTCCCGATTTGGCGCCCGAAGTCCGACAGCCCACCCCAGCAGCACGAAGATTCCGAAGAGTCCACCGGAAACCTCGCCCCTCGCCGAAACCGCAACAAACGACGCGGCGAAGAAAATCCTGTTACTGCTGCTGACGCACTTCAAACCAAGCAAGAAGACGGTGAAGGAAGAGGGCGCCGAGAGCGACCCGCCCGAAAACCGCGCGAAGTCGCGTTTAAGGAACCCGTCGTCGTCGCGCCGCCCGCACCTACGGTCCGAGCTTTGATCCCAATTCCTGAGGACGCCCCACAGATCATCAAGAAGGACGGCCATCTTATCCTAGTGAGAAACAAGACCGCGATCCCCCCGATCTTCTTCTTTGGTACCTCACCCGACGAGAACCGCCTCAACACAGTTCTGGAAGAAATCAAGCATGCTGCTGAAAACGGCGTTCGTGTCTTCACTCACCTCGTGGAGCTCGACGTAGAAAAGGAGCGAGTCAAGGACGCCGTTTCCTACGCCGCCTTCATGCTCAAAAAGACCCTCGAAATCGCACCCGATGCCCAACTCCTATTCCGAGTCGTCTTCACCGCCCAACCCGGTTGGGAGCGACGATTCGCCAAAGCCCGATTCGCCCCCCAAGGCGGCGGCCTCGCCGAACCGAGCTTTGCCGATGACGAATTCTGGTCCGAAGCCGAAGGCTGCCTCCGCGAGTTCTGCGGAATGCTACGCCAGCTCGACCAAAAGGACAGCGTCCTTGGCGTCCAGCTAGAGCGCGGAGAGTGGTTCTTTGCGGATGGCTGGGGCTATGACACCTCACCCGCCGCGGTTGAGAAGTTTCGAGAGTGGCTCAGAGTCCGGTACCGAGGGGAGATCGTCGCCATGCGAGCCTCGTGGTTCGATGGTCAAGTCCAGTTCGATACGGCAGTTGTCCCACCCTACCTTCC
>JAIOPU010000042.1 GCA_021413725.1 Armatimonadota bacterium
ACGCAAACAAATGGCGCAAGACACTCGGCAAATGGCGCAACACACCGCGTCAAGTGCGCCACTTGCGCCACGAATGGTGCACCACACCAAAAATATGGTGCCATTTGCTGCGCGAATGGCACCATTCGCGCGCAATTTCCCGCAAAACCCCGCGTGAAGTGGTGACTTCTTGCCGAATCATGGAAGAAATCTCATCAAGAGGCTCGGCCTCATTGGTGAAAACCTATGATAAACAACAAAAAACAGGCAGAGCAGAACTCGCCTTCTCGACATTACTCCGCCGGGGTCACGACATTTCAAGGAGGTGAATAGAGATGGATTGGATTAAAAGCAATCGTACTCAGTTGCTCGCCCAAGCCCAGCAATACGCCACCGGAATTGATAACCAAGGCCTTACGGTCGGGTTAACTGCGCCGGAAATTAGCGGGTTTGGCACCACGGTGGATACTTACAGCACCGCGCTGAGTTCAGTCGAAGCGGCTAAAGCGAGTTACGACGCGCTTTACGAAGCCTTCATGACCGATAAGGCGGCCATGGTCAAGCTGATGCGCAAGTACAACAACCGAATGCAAGCGAGCGCCGGCATTACGAACGCCAAACGAGCGGAAATCGGGCTCCCGATCCCTTCGGGCAGTTCAACTCCTGTCGTTCCGCAGACGGTGACCGGTCTTCTCGCGACTCCTTACGCCAACGGCACGGTCCGATTGAAGTGGAACCGCAGCGGAAACCCAAGTTCGATCACTTTTAGCATCGAAACGAGCGAGGATTCCGTGGCTTGGGACTACCTGACCGCTACGACAAAGAGTGCAATTCGGCTTACAGATTTCGCTCCGGGAGTCACGAAGTACTTCCGAATCGTGGCGACACGCGGAACCCTCCAAGCAGTTCCTTCAGAACCGGTTGTGATCTATTCCGGCTCGGGCGGCGGCGCACTTTCGATCGCGGCGTAAAAAAAAAGTTCTAAATATTGGCGGACACCCTAATGACGAGCGGGGAGAAGCCAATACTTAGAAGTAGTTCGGTAATGATAATCGCTGCGGGGGTCTCGAAGAAATTCGGGGCCCTCGTAGTTTTTTTTGGCGGACCCTAAAGATACTGTGTGGGGTCCCTATAATAGTAGTGAGTTCGTTATCTCCTGCTCATCGAGGCTCCAAAGAAATTCGGGGCCTTTTTCTTTTTTCGAGGCATTCGTGGGCTTGCGCGAGCTTTTTGAAACAAATCTCTGAGCTAGCCCTAAAGATTCTGAGCAGATCGCCAAAGATAAAAATGTCGAAAGAAGGATGTTAGATTTGGAGCGCGGAAGAAATTCCCCGCTCCACTTTTTTTGTGTGAATTTTGACTTTTTTCTGGGAAGGGGCTAAAGATTGCTGGGGATTGGCCAATGATAATAGTGTTAGGTATAGGGTTTGTCATATAGGGAGTCTCGAAGTAATCCGGGGCTCCCTTTCCTTTTCAGCCTTAGCGCAAAACCGCGAGGCATTTTCCCACGTAGGACGGGAGGAACTATGTTCTCCAATCCGATCCTCCACAACATTGTCACCATGGGCCTCTGGTCGGCGGTCTTCACCACCGTCGCCGTGATGGTTTTTGCCGCCTTGGAGAAGGTGAGCGTGTGGTCGCCGCTCAATGCCATCGCCCACATCTTCTTTGGCGACGAGGCCATTGGCGTCAACCGACCCGTGACGAAGTGTTTGGTGTCCGGAACCATTCTGAACCTAGGCGCGGCGCTCGGTTGGGCGGCAATTGCGGAGTTCGGCTATTACTTCTTGAAGATCAGTGCGGGACACGTCTTCCCCACCGTCGCCTTGTCGGCGGCGGTGACAGTTTTGGCTTACATTACCGACTTCGTGATCGTTCCAAAGCGCCTCACGCCCGGCTTCGAGCACGTCTTGAGCCGCCGATCGCTGTATTTGGTGTACGGCGTCTTGGCGTTGGCGTTGACTTTGGGTGGACTGCAACGGGTTTAGCGTCTTTCCTTTTTGAGTTCCAAAAGGTACAATGACGCGGGGCTGAAGCCCGAGCTTCAATGACGCAGCTTTGCATCCAGCATCCGTAGACAACACGAATAGGAGTTCAATTTCCCCCGTGGCAAAGCAAGCAAATTTAGAAAACACCGAACAGCCGGCACACATGGAGACCCTTTACCGGCAAATGGTCCAGATTCGACACTTTGAAAACAAGTGCAACCAGGTCTATCGCATGGGTAAAGCCGGCGGTTACCTCCACGTCTATATCGGAATGGAGGCGACAGCGGTCGGATGGCTCAACTGCATCAAGCATGGCTGGGACTATGTCATCACCGCCTACCGCGATCACGCACAACCGCTGATTCTCGGCTCTGACCCCATGAAGCTGATGGCTGAAATTATGGGCCGCCAAGATGGTTACAGCAATGGAAAGGGCGGATCGATGCACATCTACGACATCGAACGAGGATTCTTTGGCGGATGGGGCATTGTGGGAGGCCACACCCCAATTGGCGCTGGATTAGCCTTCGGTTCAAAGTACAAAGGCGAAGATCGAGTCACCCTCAACTTCCTTGGTGATGGCGCGGCGAATGCCGGAGTCTTCTTCGAAACGCTTAATATGGCCGCCCTCTGGGACTTGCCGTGTATCTTCATCATCGAGAACAACGAGTTCGCGATGGGAACTCGAATCGAGTACCACGCCGCCGACACCGAACTTCACAAGCGCGGCTTCCCCTTCGGAATGAAGCACGAGCGTGTGGACGGAATGGATCTGGTCCAAGTGATGAAGGACGCGAAGCGCATTGTCGACTACGTTCGCAAGGAACAGAAACCGTATTTGGTCGAAGTGATGAACTATCGCTTCGCCGGACACGGTGCCGCTGACAACGACCAAAGCCTTTACCGAACTCCCGAAGAGTTGGAGCACGCTAAGCTGCGCGATCCGATCAAGTTGTTTGAAAAGTACTTGCTCGACAACAATCTGATGACCCAAGAGAAGATGGAAGCCATCGACAACGAAATCGAACAAGACATTGAGAGAATCTACGAAGAGGCCGATGCTTCTCCGCACCCACCAATAGAAGACGTGTACTCGCACGTTTACACCGACATGGAACCGGAGATGGGACACTAAGATGCCAATCGTAAATATGACCTACCGCGAGGCCGTCCGTGCCACGCTCGTCGACGAAATCGAAAGAGACGCGAATGTCTTCCTGATGGGCGAGGATATCGGTCGCTATCAAGGAACCTTCCGGGTGACGCAGGGCCTCTTTGAGCAATTCAAAGAGAAGCGTGTGCTCGACACTCCGATCACCGAACCCGGCATCGTCGGAATCGCAACTGGGGCGGCTATGACCGGCCTTCGACCTGTGGTCGAAATGATGACGATGTCGTTCTCCATCCTCGCGCTCGACCAGATCATTAACCACGCGGCGAAGATTCACTACATGACTGGCGGCCAGGCCAAGTGCCCGCTCGTCATCCGTGGTCCCGGTGGCGCGGCGAATCAACTCTCCGCCCAACACAGCCACTCGATGGAAGGCTGGTATGCGCACTGTCCCGGACTCAAGGTGGTCGCTCCTGCGTTCCCTGAGGACGCGGCTGGCTTGCTTCGCGCGGCAATCCGCGACGATAATCCGGTTATCTTCACCGAGAACCCCGGCGTCTACACGGTTAAGGGAGATATCAACACCGACGACAAGGATTTTGTGATTCCGTTCGGCAAAGCCAAGGTCGTTCGCGAAGGAAAGGACATCACTCTGATCGCATACAGCCGAATGGTCCACGTCTGCCTCCACGCCGCCGAGCTTCTTGAGAAAGATGGTCTCAGTGTCGAAGTCGTTGACGTCCGCTGCCTCAAGCCTCTGGACACGGAGACTCTCTATAACTCCGTCCGTAAAACCCACCGCGCGGTGGTGGTTTACGAAGACTGGAAGAGCGGCAGCTTTGGAGCAGAAATCGCGGCCCGTATCGCAGAAGAGTGCTTCGATGACCTTGACGCCCCGGTTGGGCGCGTCGGTGGCCTCAACGTCCCGATGCCGTATTCGCGCGTTCTAGAACTCCAGTGCATCCCGAACGAGCAAGACGTCATCAACTGCGTCCACAAAATCGGCTAGTTCGAACCAAAGTTAGCCCTCCCGTTTTTCGGGAGGGCTAACTTATTTATGCCCGAGGATATATTCCGCGATCTGTTGCTGCGATGCAATATCCGTGAGAACGTTGTCCAAAACCGCCTTGGCATTTGGATCCTCCTCGATTCGGCGACGTGAGTCCAGAATGCGGTATGCCTTCGGCACCACACAAGCCCCGAGTGCCCGATACGCCGCTATGCGCACATCTTGGTCAGGATCAAAAGTAAAGCGACGCAACAGGTCAATACTCTGTGTGGACTTGGTTCCTACCAACAACTCAGAGTCCCGGATCCGCTCCAGTTGCAAGTGCTTTACCTTTGTGTTCTCGGCGAGGACCATCTTCTCCCATCCGGGAATCCCCACCAGCACCACCCGAAGCGAATCGGTAAGGTCACTTTGCGATTCCTTTAGGTAAGCGGCGTAAACTGGCCCGAACTGAGCAAGCCCCGGATTGCCGATGAGTTCCTTCCCTGCTTTCAAACGCATTTCCAACGGCTGCGAGCGATCGAGAAGCAACACCTGATTGGGAGTGACCCCAGATTCTACAGTTGTCGCCGGGTTGCTTGAGGTCGTAACCCCAGAACCCGATTCGCGTATGATGTTGCTAAGGCTTGGCGCGGTGAAGAGAGCGACGAGGTAGCCAAATCCAAAGAAGCACACCGCTCCTAGGACAAAAACACCGTTGTCGCGCAACCAGTCCGAGACTGAATATTTCTCCTCGTAGATGTCCACTTGCTCTTCCCGCATAACAAAAGTTATACATCAAATATTCTGCATTTCAAACGAAGCTACCAAGTGGACTTACCTGAAAAGGGACGAATTCAGGCACTTTTTGCAGTAAATTCAAATTTCTTCGTATCGAGTGTCACATTTTGGACGATTTTCGACGATTAATAATAGAGCAAAGCACGTTCCCGTGGATTGGTTCAGTTGAACCACCCAGGACAAACATTTAAGGGCCGTCGAATTTTCGACGGCCCTTTGTCTTTCTGAGATTCTCTAAGTCTACTTCAGCGAGATTCCGCTCGCCACTTGACGAAGCTCACGCTCGGATCGGTCTCCAACCAAAGTGAACCCGTAACCGTTCTTGATCCAACTGATCGAAGCAAGACCATTCACCGTGCCCGACGTAATTCCGTCTGTTGAGTTCTCCGACGCCTCCATCCGATCCACGCCCTTGATAATATCAAGTGTCAATGCGCCGTGATTGTCCGACAACCAGAACCGGTAAGCAGGCAACCCGTCGACTTGTCCCTGGGCCACCGAAGTCGTCACGACCTGGCTCGAAACAAGGTGGTCAATCGGCATCCCGGTTACCCGAGACAAGCTTTGCTGAATCGACTCGCCCGAAGCTCGTTGCGGAACGAAGGAAGCGGCAGCTTGGGTTGTCGTGCCAGGATTGAATCGCGTACCACTTTCCAAAGTTCGTCATTGGGGACGCCCTGGCAGTGTGTCTGCAAAGTCTTTTTGAGACCCAGTACGGCATCGTACTCGGCCTTTGCCTTTGGGTTAGAAGAAAGTTCATTCAAGGCGCTTGCCTTCAATTCTCCTTCCAATTGGCCATCGGCCAAACCATGAATGTCAATCATTTCACTCATTATCAATGCTCTCTTTCAAATAACCTTCTTTTCGCGCGTATAGTTCCAGCTCTCGCCGCAAAATCGCTCTTCCCCGTGCAATTCGGGAGCGAACAGTTCCCACGGGAACCTCAGTCGCTTCTGCAATCTCCTCATAAGACATTCCTTCCACATCGCTGAGCAGAACCGCCATGCGGAAATCTGCGGGCACCCTACCTAGAGCTTCTTCAACTTCTGTGCCTACCAGCCCGTCAAAGAGCTGCCGATCAGGAGTTTGGCCCGCGTCCGCCACCGGATCTGCGACATTTTCGTCGTCAATGCTGATACTCGCTCCGCCACGCTGCCGCGCCCTATACTTATTAATGTAGAGGTTTGTGAGGATGCGCAGGAGCCAGGCCTTAAAATTACGCCCATCAAACCGGTCAAAGGCTTCATAAGCCCGCACAATTGCCTCTTGAGCTAAATCATGGGCATCCTCTCGATCGCGAGTCAACCGGAGTGCGGTTCCGTAGACTGACGGAAAGGCTTGCTCCGCTAGGCGCTCAAATTTCTCGCGCTGAGCGTTCTTAGAACGGAACAACATACTCGCGCATTCTACCTTTCGCGTCAAGACTGTAAATGTGTTTATGGTCACGAGACTCAAAAATAAACATCTAAGGGGCCATTTTTAGTTCCCAGTGTCTGGTACGAGCATTGATGCCAGCAAAAAAGCCGTTATCGGAAAACTACGGGGACAACCCGTGCGAAAACTCTGAAAAAAGTTGAATCATACGCTAGTCGTAGCGCGTACAATACTGCTGTGCCGCTACATGTAGCGGTAATTTCTATGAAGTGCCCCTACTGCAACCACACGGAAGATAAGGTTCTGGAGTCGAGACCGACTCGAGACGATGAAGCCGTGCGGAGGCGGCGGGAGTGCCTGGGTTGCAACCGCAGATACACGACGTTCGAGGAAGTCGAAATGCGCCGGATGATTGTCGTCAAGCGAGACGGCACCCGCGACGAATTTGACCGGGCGAAAATTCTGAGGGGAATGGAAACCGCTTGTCAAAAAAGGCCGGTGAGCAATGCGACCTTGTTGGAAGCCGCTTGCCGGATTGAGCGCGAACTTCTCGACCGGCTCGACCTGGAGGTCACCACGTCCGAGATCGGCGAATGCGTGATGAGAGAACTTCTCGCCATCGACCAAGTCGCTCTCGTCCGGTTCGCCAGCGTCTACCTGGAATTTGAGTCACCCACCGAATTCCGAGAAATCGTCTCGCGATTGAAAAAAGGTGGCCAAAATTCAAAAATTATCACAACGAAGCGACCGGAAGTTTTAGTAAACTGATGTATACTATTATTTCAGTTTTATAGGGATATTCTGCGGCAGGGGTGCCGTAGAATAGATATGGGATAGAGAGAAATCATGAAGATTGAGAGATATTTTACGGAAGCAGGGCAGGAAGCCTTTGCCGGAATCACATTTGAAGGGCGGAAGAGCGAAATCCGCAATCCTGACGGTTCAACCGTCTTTTCCATGGAAAACGTTATGGTGCCGACGGGTTGGTCGCAAGTTGCGACCGACATTCTGGCTCAGAAGTACTTCCGCAAAGCCGGTGTCCCCCAGCGGGACGGGTCTGAGGGGGCCGAAACCGATTCGCGACAAGTCTTCCACCGCCTAGCAGGATGCTGGCGACATTGGGGCGAATCCTCGGGCTACTTTGATTCTTCCGAAGATGCTCAGGCGTTCTACGATG
>JAIOPU010000043.1 GCA_021413725.1 Armatimonadota bacterium
GCGAGGTCCGCTCGATCCACCGCCGATACGGCTCCACCGACGCCTACTTCGTCGCATCTTCGAGCCCGTTCCCGAATACGGTGGACTGCCGATTCAGAGTCGACCCGACCAAGGTAAACGTCCAGCTTTGGCACCCGGAGACCGGCGCCATCGAAGACGCCCCCGTCTGGCGAAGTTCGAATGGAGGCGTAGAGATTCCGATTGATTTTGACTGCACGGGATCAGTCTTCGTTGTCTTCCCGCCGAAGACGGGCAACGCGAATCATATCACGTCAACTTCGACAAAGGTCGCCACCGAATCCGCCCGGTTTACCCCGCACCTTCGAATTCTGAAGGCGACCTATGGGGACGAGGCGTCCGGCAAGTTCTATGATGTAACCCAACTCCTCAACAAGGCGATCGAGAAGGCGGCTCTTCGCATCAATGCTTTCAACAGCGAAATGGGCGGCGACCCCGCCGTCGATATCCGCAAGACATTGCAAGTCACCTACGAACTCAACGGCGAAACAAAGTCCGTGGTCATCCCCGAAAACGGAACGCTCGCCATCGGCGATCTGCCCCAAGAATCCACCCCGCCCGTGAGCGTTTACGAAGAGGGCAAACTCTACGCCTGGCAGAACGGCACCTACGGCCAAACCTGGTCGAACGGTCGCAAGACCAGCCAGGAGATAACCAACCTCGCCCTCCCTTCCGAGGTCACAGGGTCGTGGAAGGTTAAATTCACCTCGACCTACGACCCCGTGCGGACCGAGACCTTCGACAAGCTTATGTCCTGGACCGAAAGCGAGAATTTCGACACAAAATACTTCTCGGGAACCGGCACCTACTCCAAGACACTGACAGTTAGCAAAGATCAACTCAAGAAAGACACCCGCCTCTTCCTCGACCTCGGCGACGTCCGCGAGCTGTGCCGAATCCGGCTGAATGGCAAACTCGTCGCAACCCTGTGGAAGGCTCCTTTCCGGGTGGATATTACGGAGTTAGCAAAGTCAGGCAAAAACGCCCTAGAAGTCGATGTGACCAATCTCTGGACCAACCGCCTCATCGGCGATGAGCAGTTCCCGGATGATATGGGCTGGAATGGCGCTCAGCTCAAGGGTTGGCCGACATGGTTCACAGAGCACAAGCCCCGCCCAGAGCCTCGCCGCAAGACGTTTACTACGTGGCGCCACAACTTCAAGGACACCCCGCTTCTGCCTTCGGGCCTGATGGGGCCGGTTGTGTTGCGTGCGGTTCGTGTTCTCTCCATTTCACGCTAGAGACAGCCGAACTAGGCGGATATCGGACGGGTTGTTTTTAATACAGCGACCCGCTACCGCCCTCTGGCGAGATCGTTATTGGGAGCAAAAATCGTCTGATAAAACTTCCAGTTATCTTCACCCAGTGCCTTCAGGAGGGCAATGGTGTCGTGTCCAACACCGGGCTTGGTAACAAATTCATGGGGGATTCCCAACTCTTTCAGGTGCGCAGAAAACGAGCGATTGCCAGCCAGGGTGAAATCGTCTTCACCGATACAAATTCGTAGGTGCGTTCCCTTTTTTAGCTTGGCAGCATGGGCTTCCGCAATCTTCCAAGGACTTTGAGCCTGGAAGATTTTCATGTCACCGCCATAGACCGAGGCGAGGATTCGTTCGCGCTCGGCCGGGTTGCCGACTGCTCTCGGACCCTTAAACTCCAAGTCCAGGGGACCACCAGCCAGCATCGACACACCGGCAAACTTTTCTGGAAATTTCAATCCAATGCGCCCCGCACCATAGCCGCCCATGCTGAAGCCCTCAACGATCCTTCCCTCGCGCTTGGCAATCGTTCTGAACTTCGCGTCTACTGCCGGAATGAGTTCCTTGATCAATAGGGATTCGATCGGGGTTTTCCCATCTTTGGAATCGCACCACATTCCATTGGCAAAACCATTGGGGAAGACGATGATGACCGGGGGAATCTTACCTGCCTCAATCGCAGAATCGAAGAATTCGCTCACTGGTTTGATGCCAGGCAATCCTCCACCGGAGCCATGAAGCCAGTAGATTACAGGAAACCGCCGGGTCTGATCAGAGTCATATGCCTTCGGCGTGTAGATGTGATAGCTCACCTCGGCCTTCGCTACTTTGCTGCTGATCGTGCACTGCTGAACCCGCGTCGCCCTCACGGCAGGAGTAAGCCACCTGTTCTGGGTTTGGCCTTGTAGATATGTTGAATTGGCCGACTGAGCGTGGTCAACCATCACAGGTGTGACACCACATGCGTATCCCTTCGAAAAAAGTGTTAGGACGGCAAAGGCAATCAGCATTTAGGCGTTGACGGCCGAGAACTACATTTGTTCATACCAATATTGCCCTTGTCCCAATGACAATCCCCGGCTCTCAGACTTATGTAGACCAGTCAATGTTGATTCAAGAGATTAATTTCCAGGCCAGGGTTTCTCCCGCGTGAAATGGCACGACCGCGTCTGCCCCCTCGCCGTACGTGAACGGGATATCACAGCCTGACCGCTCCAAGGTTATGGTTCCTTCGTTGAGTGGTAGTCCGTAGAACGTCGCCCCACTCACGGACGCGAACGCTTCAAGGTGGTGCAGTGCATTCTCTTCCTCAAAGGTCTTGGCGTAGGATTCAAGCGCACACGGTGCATTGAAAACCCCCGCGCAGCCACAAGCAGACTCCTTCGCCCCTTGGCGGTGAGGTGCAGAATCGGTACCGAGGAAGAACTTAGCGGAACCGGACGTTGCCGCCCGCCGCACTGCCAGGCGATGAGACTCCCGTTTGGCGATGGGGAGGCAGTAAAAATGGGGCCTAAATCCTCCCTGAAACATGGCGTTCCGGTTGAATTCAAGATGGTGAGGGGTGATTGTGGCCGCGATGTTTCCTCCACTCGCTTCAATAAACCCGACTCCATCGCTCGTGGTGATGTGTTCCAGTACAATCTTGAGGGCGGGAAATGCCGCAATCAATTTGGTGAGGATTCGCTCGATAAAAACCGCTTCCCGGTCAAAAATATCAATCTCGGGGTCAGTCACCTCCCCATGAATGAGAAGAGGCATCCCGATGCGCTCCATCACGGCGAGCACGGGGTAAACCTTCTCGATTTCTCGAACCCCCCGCGAAGAATTCGTCGTAGCTCCTGCCGGATAGAGCTTGCAAGCCGTCAAGACACCTTCAACAAAACCGCGCTCGATATCGTCGCTATCCGAGTCCTCCGTCAAGTAGGAGGTCATGAGCGGCACAAATGCGCTCCCAGCAGGAAGTGCGGCGGCGATTCGCGACTTGTAATCCAAAGCCTGCTCAGTGGTGATAACTGGTGGCTCGAGATTGGGCATCACGATTGCCCGTCCAAATTGTCGAGCGGTAAAGACGGCCACCGCACCAAGCATGCCCCCATCTCGGAGGTGGACATGAAAGTCATCGGGCGTGCGAATTATTAGGCTGTCCATTTCAAAAACCGAAGCTCTCATGCCGCTCAAAAGTGACGGCTCATCGAGCAGAGCTTGGCAGAGGCAATCTTACCCTCTGACCGTTCCCGCACACCAGAAAAATTGAGGTGAAGGCAATTGCCGATGCAACACTTTCGATTCGGGATAGAATAAGAAGGCACCGCCAGGGTCGTTCGATAAGAAAGCTCAGCGATGGGATAGATCAAGATGAAGTTTTTAGTGGTAATTCACCACCCCAAAGGGTACGACGGTTCGCTGGAAGGCAAACAGATGGCCCAAGATATCGACGCACTCAACGATGAGATGGAGGCGGCTGGAGTCCGAAACTTTGCCGGAGGCCTCCAGCCGATCCAGAAATCCCTCCGCGCCCAACCCGACGGCACCGTCTTAGTAACCGACGGACCCTACCTCGAAACAGAAGAATACATTGGCGGGTTCTGGATTCTTGAATGCGCGAGCATGGACGAGGCGGTGGAATGGGGCCGAAAGGCCGTCATCGCCTGTCGTGCGCCCGTCGAAGTGCGTCCGTTTTTCTGATTTCACAGCGTCATTTCAGGCGACTCACGTTATCACTTTTCAATTGAGTGAGTGGCATCGTTATCGAAGACCGGTCTGATCAGATAGCCTGAAACTCATGCCTTTCCCGGGCAGAGCAGATCGACTTACAAGAATCTGCGGTGTTGAACCTACCAGAGGTTTGCGAAACGTTTCGCAAACTGGTATATTTGCTGGTTGTATTTCAGCTTTTCTGCGATATACTCTAAGATGTTCTCGGTTTGCTATGGACAACCCGGAAAGGAAATTACTATGAAGAATTCAAAGAAGAACCTAACTTTCGGCATGGTTGCCGGCGCGCTCATGGTAGCCGCCCAAGCTAGTGCCGTCACCGTTACCGTAGACCCCAGCGCAACTTGGGTAGGCTACATGAACGTCTCAGAACTCCCACAAGCCGGAGGCGGTTTCCTATGGGGTAGTGGCTGGGGTACTGGAGATCTGACCGCCGTATTCACAGGTCCAAACCTGAAACTCGGCACGAACAACATTAACGACCCCAACGGGTATTGGTACCAAGGCGGCGGCATGGCCGGCGCGCAAGGCAACAAGTGGATGGACGCCAACATGTACGTCGAACCCGCCAGCGCAGGGTTAGCCGGTCAGACTCTCACCTTCACTGGGGTTGTTACGTCGAACACGCTTTTCGGAAGCACCGATTCCCTCGGCAATGGCTGGACAAGCAAAGCCTTTATCAAGGATTTCGCTCCCGATTTCAGCTCGTTTAACGTAACCGAGATCTCACTAACTCCTGGTACCTTCAGCATCAGCCTCGCATTGGGCGCAGACCCTGCCCGCCACTTCCAATACGGATTTGAGACGATCGGGTCATGCGTTTGGGCAACCGACGCTGATTCTAAGGGCTACGTCAATGTCACAGCGGTCCCTGAGCCAGCAAGCCTGCTCGCCCTCGGCGCCGGACTGTTGCTCGTTTCCAAGCGACGACGATCTGCCTAAGAAGCAAGTAAGTTAACTCCAGGTCGCCTGATTCCGGTTTCACCGGATCAGGCGACTTTTTTGCGTCTTACTTCCATAAATTCGGGACACTATCTTGGCAAGCGGGTCGTTGAAATTCAACGGGTAGAGCTCAATCGTGCGTTACTGCCGCACTGGGTTCCGATGATTTACGCCCACATGAGCAGTCATACTAAGATAAGCTTTGCCTTCCTGAGCGTCGTCATCATCATGAATCTCCGCTTTGCCATTCTCGCCGTCTTGCTCCCAACGTCTAGCTTGAGCTTTGCCCAATGGAACTCCCAGAAGATTGAGGCGTTCGCGGGGGAGTTCCGTTTGTTGGCGGACAGCTTACCCAAGCATAAGGCGGGGCAGATGATTGGGGCACTAGCGATGTTGGGGATTGCCAGTGTCAAGGAGGAGTCGAAGGCCAATCTGTCAATCCTTGATCGCCTGATAAAAGACCCAGCGGAGTTGAGAAGAAAACTAGATGCGGATCGCGAAGTTATCTCATTTGTGAACTTGATGTTCAACGTCACTTCCACGATGGGTGACTACGAGAGAGCTACCAAACTGGTCAAGGCACTTGACGGAAGCATGTGGTTACTCGGGGCGGAAACCGCCTTCTTAGAAGCGCCGTATGCAAGCCAACTGGCGATCTTGCCACTGGTCATCGGTTCGTCAGACAAAGTAGATCTTATGGCAGCGATGATGAAAGGAGCTGCCCGAGCCGACCAATTCGATCAGGTCGCCAAGCATACCGCCGAAATCGTTGCCCTTGTGAAGGCAAAGGGCGTCGACCCAACACCTGCGTTGATGGATCGATTCCTCGACCTCAAGATGTATGGGAAGGCGGTTGATGTTGTCGCCGCGAACCCAAAATCGAAGAACTATGCCAAGAACCTATGCCGACTCTCTGTAGAGTCGTATCGTGGCGGCGACTACGAAGCCCTTGACCGGATCGCTCTGCTACTAGGCGAATCAGTCAAAGGATCGCCGCTGGGCACGTCGCCTGAACTCATTTTCGCCGAGTCGATGCGGTCCAAGGAGACGCAGAATATCATGGGAGTGGTTGCCAAAGTGATTCCGGCGGGGGACTTCCGGTTTAATCCCTATTTGAAGCGGCATGCCGAGGCACTCCAACTGCGAGCGCAGGCCACGAAGGTACAGGATCTGTTATCGGCTTACCCAAAAAGTCTGGAGGCGATCATCCAGGGTGTGCTGGTAGCGCAGGCCCGGATGGAAGATGCGAAAGGCGTCAAGGAGAGCCTCAAGTTGCTGCCCCGGCGGCAAAGCACCCTTGAGTTTCTCATTGCGGAGGGCCTTTGCGATGATGCGGCAACGCTGTTCGACGAACTGCAGGGTAGCCTCGACGCCCGCAGCCATTACTATAATGTCCGCAACCTGGCGAAAGGCTTTCTCGACCAGTACAAGGTTGATCGCGCGGTGGAGTATCTCCAAAAAGCCAAGTCCCAAATTCTGAAGTCCGACCCGAGTTTCTCGCCCAATGACTCCAATCTCTCAGACCTTGCGACGCTGTTCGGCCAGACCGGCGATCTATCCAGCCTGAAAGAGCTCTTAGGGAGGCGAAAGGTGAATGACTATCCCAAACTGGGTGAGGCCGTGCAGGACAGCTTTATGGTCGCCTATCGGGCTGGTTTGATTCGAATCCAGTCCGGTGTCAAGGCATATCCAGGTTAACAATGAGGTGGTCCACCGAAGTACACGCGCTTAGAGCGGCCGTGGTAATTAGGTAACGGTCAGCTCGTCGGAGTCCTGAGAGTACCAATGTGATGAGACTCGTGGTCCACTAGGCGACGCGTTAATCCAGAAATGGTGTCCAGTTTGCTATTCCATTTTCCTCCCCGATCTCGACCAACGATGTCTCTCAAAGCCAACCATTTGACGCGATCTGCAATGAACTTCTCCATGTGATTCTCCCAGCTCACAATCTCGTAATTTTCGTCGTCGAATATTCGCCAAGGATGAGGGATCTTAATGCTGGGGCTCTCATTTTCAATA
The DNA here is from genome assembly GCA_021413725.1 of Armatimonadota bacterium. GTDB lineage: Bacteria > Armatimonadota > Fimbriimonadia > Fimbriimonadales > Fimbriimonadaceae > JAEURQ01. The sequence continues at coordinate 6,954 of JAIOPU010000043.1, forward strand.
AAGTTCAGCACGATCCAGAGCCATTGTTCCTGACAAGCGCGCAAATGGGCAAGAGTCCTGTGTCTGGAATATTCGCACCGCTGGGCTTCAATGCATGGCTCCTCTGGTTGCCAATTTCGAATGGTCTCCAAGTTTTCTCTCATGCGAACAAAGGCTTCATGCCACTCTGTTGTATCCATGTTCGTATTATGAAACGACCCAGACGAAGCGGGCTGATGCCTGCGTGGCAGCAGCTAGAGTTCGAATCCCGTACGGTGTCAAGGCTATCCAGGTTAACACTGAGGTGGTACTCCCGGAAGGGATTCGAACCCTCAATCTTCGCCGTGAAGACGCTAGAACACGCCCCTAACCACCCTCGCCCGCAAACTCAAATTTGCGCGGAGTGCCGCCTTTCATAAAACCGATCGTCGCCGTCAATACACCCTTGCCAGAGAGCTCGTAGACTATTCGCTTTGGGAAGTCGTGGCGAGGGTTGTCAAATACGGCCCGCTTCGGACCCAACTCAGTCAACACGAACTCGGTCGGTGTTGCGCCGCCAGGCTGAGCAATGTAAACCAGTCCTCCATCCCTCTCCACAACCCGGAGAAACTCAAAAGCAAACATCTTTCCACTGGTATTAACCGAGCGCGATGTTCCCAAGATCGACCCGCCCTTCGGAGGGCTCCACCGCTCCTCGACCGACGAACCCGTACTCCGCGTTGCAACCCACGCTCCAGAGAGCCAGCCCAAATCACCAATCGAAGCCTTAGCCGCCTTTGGCATCGGAATGTCCTGCGGGTGCTGGTAGAATCCAAGTGCCCCCGATGAATTGTTCGTCGTGGTCACTCGGACCAAAAGACCACCCGGCGTCAAGCGAAACTCCCGACGGATCAACCCCTCAGGAGCCTCCCCCGGCTTCCGGACGAAGTCGGTATCCGTTGTCAAGGAGCCCTCCTTCCAACCTGCACGGTAGCGAACAGTTGTATTTACCGCTTTGTCCAGCAACTCGGTGACAGTGCCATCCAACTTGACACGCACGTCGCGTTGCCCGGAGCCATGACCGCTCACAAGGATGACCGCTCCCTCCTCGGTACGCAACGAGAAACTTCCGCTCATCGGAGGCCCCATTTGTTCCAGCGTCCGCCCCTCGGTGCGATCCTCGACATAGACCCACTCACCGTCCAGCGCGCGCAGTTCGTCGGTCCTGGGCAAAGTTTGGGGCCGGGCGGTGCTAGTCATAAGGAATGCGACAATTGACAAGAATATTATAAGAAGTTGCCGGTACATGATGATGAGTATAACCTGTTAAAGCTAGAATTCTCGTGCGCGGGAAAGCTTGGTTTTCGAAATCTTTCGAGCCACTTCAGCAGGGACAGCGCGGTTGAGATGAAATCCAACAGTTACTCGCGGCGCCGAACCGGCATCGTTTCGGTCGCGACTTACCCCTCAACGACTGAGTAAAATTGTCCCCCATGGACCAAATTGAAACTTCAAAACAAAGGGCCGTGAGTTGTATGGAGTATTTCTTGCGGAATTTCTCCCACGTCCCCGACGACAAACTCACCTGGACCGCAACGCCCACGTCGAAATCAGCGCTCAGAATCGCCGCCCACACCGCGCTCTATGCCGGGCGTTTCGCCCAAATGATTCGTGATCGTCGGACCCCCGCGCCTGAAAACCTGGCCGAGTGGCTGGCGGAACGGGACGCCGAGGAAATTGCCATCGTAAGCCGCGATGAGGTTGAAAAAGTCTTCCGGAAAGGCACCGCCGAGGTTCTCGCCGCCCTCGACACCTTGAGCCCCGAAGAAGTAGAAATGTCACTCGATTCCGGCCAAGGATGGTCCATGCCAATGAAGCAAATGATGGGCTTGCCCGGCTTTCACGCAACACTTCATGCCGGGCAGATCGACTATCTCCAAACGTGCTGGGACGATCAGCAGGTGTATGTTGGGTGAGCGCCAGGCCACCGTTCGCTCACCAAGGCCGCTTCAAGACAATTGCCTCTGAAATGTCAATCTTATGCCAGCCTCGGGGTAGCAGATCGAGCGGCCTTAACACAATTCCATTTTTCACTCTCACTGCCATTTGAACCCTCGAAGGACCGGCTACTATCAAATTTAGAAAACCTGCTGGAAGAAGCTTCCCAACGGCACCTTCTGCAGAGTACCAAACGAGCCAGCTAGTTTCCGTGTACCCCAAATCCATTTCGTCGGTTCTCTGCAAATCAACAGCTACTACGGGAAGCAATACTCCTTGACCCAGAGGGCAGGGGGTATCCAACAGAGTTACATATCCGGAGATCACAAGCGAATTCAACATTCTTTGAGCACTGTCCGGGCCGACCAACACTGGTTGCTCAATCGCAGCACCTCCGGATGGAGAATCGTAGACAACATAGCCATCACTGCTGACCGCCAAGTACGAAGGCGTTCCCGTGCTGCCGCCGTCGTACCATAAGCCGCCCAACTTGCGAACGAAACTGATGTTACGTTCACTGACCTTCCAAAGCTGGAGCCAAACTCCGTAGCTATTTGGGGTTTTCAAGTGTTCCGTCACAACGAATTTGCCATCTCCGGACAAGATCAGAAACTGCTGACCAGTCGGCGGAAATATCTTTCGCTTCCCAACCATCAGCATCGTCTTACGAGGCCTAGGATTGGTGATCCTCACTTCGACGTTGCCCAACCACGCCGTTGGCTCAAAGTTGGAGTCTCTGGTTGACCACTTCTTTGAGTTAAAAATCGGCCCGCCAGGCGCCAATTGCCACGAGGTTGCCCGCTCATACGAACTAACAGTCCATGCATCCTTAACGGTCAGCGGTGGTCGATCAATTCGTTTGGGCCAGTAGTGAAGAGTGGGGCCGTCGTTGGTGGTGATGATGTAGCTTCCGTTCTCTGGCCCAGGTCGAATATGGCGGATGTTTGGCAATTCGATTGGCAGAAGCACTTGCTCCGCCATTTGCACTGCAAGTAGAATGCTCGCAACAATCATCATAGAGCGATCCTACCAGATTGTGAAATCGTCCAGAAGTCGACCTTCCTTTCTTTTTCGCTGCAATTTCTTCACGTGCTACGAACGTCGAGGTTCTCCCCGCCTTGGGCAGCTTGAGCCCCGAAGAATTGGAAGCCTCACTCAAATCGCCCCAAGGATGATCCGATGATGGGCTTGCTCGGCTTTCACGCAGCACTTCATGCCGGGCAGATCGACTATCTCCAAACCTGCTGGGACGATCAGCAGGTGTATGTAGAATGAACTAAGCCTTCAGGCGCAACAGTCGAGCTGAATAAATCATAATTCGTGGATGCGCTGGTTCTTGATCGTCACCTTGTTCCCTTCTCTTGCTTTTGCCGACAAAGCCGATGACATTGTCCAGGCCGCGATGAAGAAGTGGAGCACTCCAGGAGTGAGTGTCGCGGTGATCCAAAACGGCAAGGTAATCAAGCTGAAAGGGTACGGCTTTGCAAACCTGGAGCACAAGGTGAAGGTGACTCCCGAGACGATTTTCCAATCGGGTTCCGTGGGGAAGCAGTTCACGGCTGCCTTAGTGATGAAGCTCGTTGAGGACGGAAAGATCAAGCTAGACGACTCTATCCGCAAGTATCTTCCGGACGCGCCACCGACTTGGGAGAAAGTCACAATCCGGCACTTGCTCACGCATACCGGGGGCCTGAGTGATCCTTATGCGAAGCTGGAAATGCGCAAAGACTATTCGGAGGCGGAGCTCCTTAAGTTAGAAGGCGAAATCCCGATGCAGTTCCAGCCCGGTGAGAGGTGGAGCTATAGCAATACGGGTTACCACGTTCTCGGATTCTTATGCTCCAAGGTTGGCGGAAAGTTCTACGGCGATCAATTGATGACCAGGATATTAGGACCAGCAGGCATGAAGACAGCGCGGATCATCAGCGAATCCGACATCGTTATGAACCGCTCCGCGGGGTACGAAATCGTTGACGGGAAACCTTTCAACCAGTCGTGGGTTGCGCCGATGCTGAATACTACCGGCGATGGCAGTCTGTATGTCTCTCTAGTAGATATGGTGAACTGGAATTCGGCTTTAGACGGAGAAAAGGTTTTAAGCAACCCGATAAAGCAGCAGATGTGGACCTCGGGAATATTGAATAACGGAAGTAAGACGGATTACGGTTTTGGGTGGATGCTTAGCCCTGTCAATGGGCACAAGCACATTGGTCATAACGGTGCATGGCAAGGGTTCCGTGAAGGCCGTCCCGGATACCGCACCGCAGGTGACAAATGTCTTAATGAGTTTGCTGGACGGGGACGCGGCGAACGCGCAAAAGTTGATGACGACCGAGATGTGGGGCGCGGTAACAGAGGAAGGTTTCGAGGCCCTCATCAAGGAGCTTCGAGGATTTGGTGAGCGGAACTTAGTTGTCCCGGTGAACATAAGACCGAATGATAAGACGGTGACCTATCGAGTTCGGTACGGCAAGGAGAGCAGACTGATTACGATTAGCTTAAATGAGAAAGGTCTGATTCAAGGAATGGGGAATCAGGATGACGACTGAAAGGCTCTTGCACCTCGTAAAAGCAGCAAAGTGAGGCGCACCACATGCAACGGCACGCCTCATTTTGCTTTTACTCCGCCCAAAGAAAAAGAAGCCTAACTCAGAACATCGAAACGATCAAGGTTCGTAATCTTCGTCCACACCGCAACGAAGTCGTTCACGAACTTCTCCCTCCCGTCCTCGCTGGCATAGACCTCAGCAAGCGCACGCAGCACCGAATTTGAACCGAACACGAGGTCCACACGGGTGCCTGTCCACCTGACTTCGCCAGTCGTGCGGTTTCGACCCTCGAACACGTCTTTGGCCTCCGATACCGGCGTCCACTTTGTTCCCATGTCAAGGAGGTTGACAAAGAAGTCATTGGTCAGGGCACCGGCGCGATCCGTGAAGACGCCCCGGGTTGAACCATCGGCGTTGATGTTGATCGCCCGAAGTCCGCCCATCAGAACCGTCAGTTCCGGCGCCGTCAGGGTCAGCAATTGCGCTTTGTCGATCAGCATATCCTCTGCGGGCACGGCGAAAGCCTCCTTCTGATAGTTGCGGAAGCCGTCAGCGGCTGGCTCAAGGATGGCGAAAGACTGGATATCGGTCTGATCTTGACCAGCGTCTGTTCGACCTGGACTAAAAGGCACCACCACTTCAAATCCTGCAGCTCTTGCGGCCTTCTCGACTCCGACATTTCCGGCAAGCACAATCAGATCGGCCACCGAAACCTGCCTGCCTTCAGAGGCAGATCGGTTGAATTCCATCCGAATGACCTCAAGGACACCGAGCACCTTCGCAAGTTGGCCGGGCTGGTTGACATCCCAATCCTTTTGGGGTGCCAATCGGATCCGAGCGCCGTTAGCCCCACCGCGCTTGTCGGAGCCTCGGAACGTCGAACAAGCTGCCCAAGCGGTTCCGACCAACTCAGACACGGTAAGTTGGGAGGAGACAATCTTTGCCTTGAGTGTTGCCACGTCTGCCTCGTTGATCAAAAGATGATCCCGAGCTGGCACGGGATCCTGCCAGATCAGCGCCTCATTTGGCACTTCCGATCCCAGATACCGAGAACGCGGACCGAGGTCACGATGAGTCAACTTGAACCAAGCTCTGGCAAACGCATCCGCAAAGGCTTGCGGATTCTCAAGAAAGCCTCTCGAAATCTGTTTGTAGACGGGGTCAAAACGCAGGCTGAGGTCTGTCGTCAGCATGGTCGGCTTACGTTTTTTCGAGGGGTCGTGTGCATCAGGAATGATCGCATCCGCGTCTTTCGCCTCCCATTGGAAGGCTCCAGCTGGACTCTTGGTCAGTTCCCATTCGAAGTTGAAGAGGTTTTCAAAGAAGTTGTTGCTCCACCGCGTGGGGGTGGTCGTCCATGTGACTTCCAATCCGCTTGAGATGCAGTCGCCCGCCGATCCGCTTCCAAAGGAACTCGTCCAGCCGAGGCCCTGCTCCTCAATTCCGGCCAACTCCGGAATATGACCCACATGTTCGGCTGAACCCGCACCGTGGCACTTTCCAAAGGTGTGCCCTCCGGCGATCAGAGCCACCGTCTCGACATCGTCCATTGCCATACGAGCAAAGGTCTCACGGATGTCTTTGGCCGCCGCGATGGGGTCAGGATTGCCGTCCGGCCCTTCTGGATTGACATAGATTAGACCCATCTGGACAGCGGCGAGAGGATTCTCAAGATCACGCTCCCCGGAATACCGACTGTTCCCGAGCCAAGTGGTCTCGCGGCCCCAGTAAACGTCTTGATCCGGCTCCCATGTATCTTCGCGCCCACCGGCGAAACCGAAGGTACGAAATCCCATTGATTCAAGCGCGACGTTGCCAGTGAGGATCAGCAGGTCAGCCCAGGAAATTCTCTGGCCGTACTTCTGCTTTATCGGCCACAACAGCCTGCGTGATTTGTCTATGTTCACGTTATCCGGCCAGCTATTGAGCGGTGCAAATCGCTGTTGACCGCGACTCGCGCCGCCGCGACCATCCCCGATCCGGTACGTTCCAGCACTGTGCCAAGCCATGCGGATGAACTGTGGGCCGTAGTGGCCAAAGTCGGCCGGCCACCAGTCCTGCGAGTCAGTCATCAAGGCGCGGAGGTCGTTCTTGAGTGCATCGTAGTCAAGCTTCTCGAATTCCTCACGGTAGTTAAAATCACTGCCAAGAGGATCGGACTTCACCGAATGCTGGTTCAGAAGGTCCAGACGGAGTTGGCTCGGCCACCAGTCGCGATGGGAGGGGCCGGTGGTGTTAACGGAAAAAGGACACGTGGATTCAATGGACATGATTTTGCTCGTTATGTGATGCTTGGATTTTTAGACAGGAGGGGCAAAGCCCCCAATAAACGACCTCGGCCTCGTCAATAGCGAAGCCGTGATCATCGGATGGTTTGAGGCAAGGCGCGATCCCCACGACACAGTCGATGTCGACAGCGAAATGGCACTGGCGACAGATGAGGTGGTGGTGGTTGTCTCCAACCCGGGTTTCATAGAGTGCCGCGCGACCCGCCGGTTCAATCCGGCGAATTATTCCCGCCGCGACAAGCGCATTGAGATTATCGTAGACCGCCTGCCTTGACAGCGACCCCACTCTCCGCCGCGACGCTTGGATAATGAATTCGGCATCTTGGTGCTTTCCTTCGAGTTCGATTGCATCCAAGATTGCCAATCGCTGCGCGGTCATGCGTAAATTCGCACTCTGGAGAAGTTGCTTAACTTCGTCTCGCACATGACCAGTGTACCTGTTTATCTGGACATTGTCCAGATAAACGCTGATCAGCACAATGTTCTGCGAGCGGTAAGAGTTCAATTCCAAATACGTGCGTGCGCACGCATGGTATCATTAACCAATGAGCAAACAATTGAACGGTCTTTCGGCCCTGTTCGACCTAGTCGGTGTTTTGGCCCGCCGCAGATTTCAAGTTGGGGAAAGAGCCTTTGCGTCTTTGGGGCTCAATCATTCGGAGGCCCGATTGCTGACCCTGCTTCATATGCAGCACGGTGAAGCAAAGCAAGAGGTTCTTTCGAACATGCTGTCAGTCGACAGAAGCAACGCTGGTCGGGCGCTCAAGGGCCTGGAGTCAAAAGGTTACGTTTGCAGGGTCAAGGATGACTCTAATGGCAGAACCCGGCTGGTAAGCATGACCTCGCAGGGGCGGGAGGCAACTACAGCGATCGAGAGGTTAAGAACGGAAATGGCGAAAAGCTTCTTCGGCGACCTGAAAGAGGAGGAAGCCAGGCTTATCGTAAACCTCCTCCGAACCTCCCTCACACTCAGCCCGGCGATAACCGACGAAGATCGGGCAAATCATATTTCGGAGGAGGTGGACCAATGACGAACTCTGCCAGAGATGAGAATGTGAGTTTCGCTCCTGCGGATGCAACCGCATCCGCATCGAGTTCTACTCGCTGGGCTCTGGCTGGATTGTCACTGTCTATGCTCATGGCTTCGCTTGACACGAGCATTGCCAATGCTGGATTGCCAACCTTAGCCCATGCGTTTGGCGCGTCCTTCCAGCAGGTCCAGTGGATTGTGCTTTCGTACCTCTTAGCGGTAACAACACTGATCGTCAGCGTGGGACGCCTCGGCGATATCACGGGTCGACGAAGGTTGCTGCTCGTGGGAATCTCTCTATTCACAGTTGCTTCAATCGTTTGTGGTGTGGCTCCATTGCTCGGAGTTCTTATCGCGGCAAGAGCGGCTCAAGGATTGGGGGCAGCGATGATGATGGCGCTCACCATCCCGTTTGTGGCAGAAACGGTTCCGAAGGAAAGGACTGGCAGCGCAATGGGGCTACTCGGCGCGATGTCCGCAATTGGAACCGCTCTCGGCCCATCGCTTGGCGGTCTTTTGATTTCTGCTATGGGCTGGCGAGCGATATTTCTTGTAAACGTGCCGTTTGGTATCATGGCGTTCATTCTCGCTTACCGGTGTCTGCCCGGTGACCTAAGGAGATTGGATGTCAATGCACACACTTTAGACTTTTTCGGCACGGTTCTTCTCGGAGTCACACTTGCGGCATATGCCCTTGCCATGACGATGGGTCGTGGAAGTTTTGGCTCCATCAACATCGCACTCATTACGGTTGCGTTGGTCGGGCTCAGCCTGTTCTTACTTGTCGAGGCGAGAGTAAAGACTCCATTGATCCAACTGGCAATGTTCCGTAACTTTCAGATGAGCGCTGGCCTGATTTCCAGCGGGCTGGTTTCTACGGTGATGATGTCAACTCTCGTTGTCGGGCCATTCTATCTTTCTCGTGCACTCGGGCTGCACCCGATGCAGGTCGGTTTAGCACTATCGATCGGACCAGCCGTCGTCGCTCTCAACGGAGTGCCGGCAGGTCGCCTTGCAGATCGATTCGGAGCATCCGAAATGACCATCGTTGGATTGGGGACAATGGTGATCGGTTCCCTTTTGCTTGCAATATCCACTCCAAATCTTGGTGTTCCAGGCTATATTGCGCCCATCATTGTCGTCACCAGCGGATACGCCCTGTTCCAAACAGCCAACAACACCTCAATCATGTCCGGGATATCGCCTGATCAGCGCGGCGTCATTTCCGGATTGCTCAACCTATCGCGTAACCTAGGACTGATCACTGGTGCATCGGCCATGGGAGCCGTTTTCGCAGTTGCGTCCGGTGCGACAGAAGTTACTGCTGCTCCACCCCAATCTGTCGCCTCAGGGATGCGGCTCACGTTTGCCGTTGGAGCGGTTCTGCTCGTCATTGCACTTGCTGTCGCGTCATGGTCCCGAAATGCATCGACAAATCATTCTCGCCTCGGAAACCGAATCGTCTAATCTGGCATTCCACTCGCCGCCAGCAAAATTTTGCATCCCGTCTGCCCTAGAGTTCAAATGCCATCTGGACTGATCAAGAATTCGAACCTAAATCGTGGTACACCGAAGTGGACGCGCCTAGAACTGTTCTTAGCCGACACTGACTCTCCCATATACGATGTTCCATCGACTCCTCCGCTCAGGTTCTGGAAGTTTCTTTGGAATCTTGCAACGTCTGGTGGCGGACCTTCGTATGATCTACTTAGACCCCTGAAGGGGAGTAGCGACTGCGAAAGCAGAGGCGGATTCGTCAATACGCTCGAAAGAGCCGGATCAGCCAGAAATCGCAAGACCTTCATCGCACCGCGCGGTGAAGGCTTTTTTGTGCCTTCGGCGCATGCATGGGCATACGGCTGGAGGAAACAAGAATGAAGTGTCCAAAATGCGAGGTCACCGACCTGACGATGGCCGATCGAACCGGAGTAGAGATTGACTACTGCTGCTCCGCATGGCGGGGCGTCTGGCTTGACCGTGGCGAACTCGACAAGATCATCGAGCGAGTGGCTATGCCGATTGACGATTCCGAGCGAACTGCGGAACCTCAGCCAGCCCCCGCTGTGGAAGTGCGACAGTGATGGCGCGAAGCACCGATTCAAGTCGCCGCGTGTGGCTCCGCGGGCTCGTCGAGTCTGCGGGGTTCAACACGTTCATTATCGCCGTCATCGTGCTCAACGCGGTGCTGATCGGCTTGAGCACCTACCTGTCCAATGCGACAGCCTTGGGCGCGATCACGTTGATCGAAAATGTGTGCGTCGGGATTTACCTCGTGGAGATCGTCCTGCGGTTCCTGACTCGCGAATCGAGCAGAGCCTTCTTCCGCGACGGGTGGAACGTCTTCGACCTTGTGATCGTCGTCGCGGCGCTCGTCCCCGCGTCCAGCAGCGTCGGACCAATCCTCCGAATACTGCGTGTTTTCCGCGTGCTGCGGCTAGTGAAGACCATCCCCGAACTGCGACTCATCGTCACCGTGCTGGTTCGCTCCATTGCCAGCATGAAGTACGTCACGCTCCTGGCGTTCATCCTCTACTACGTGTACGCTATCATCGGGGTCAAGCTGTTCGGCACAGATGGGAACCCGATGCAGCCCTACTTTGCCAGCATTCACGAGGCGTTCTTCTCGCTGTTCCGCATTCTGACAGGGGACGACTGGACCCAAATGCGCTACGAACTGGCGCAAGGAGGCTACTCCGTCACAGCTTTCACAGCCTACCAAGTCTCCTGGATGTTGATCGCGACCTTCTTGCTTGTAAACGTCCTTGTCGGCGCAGTCATCAACAACTACCAGAAGGTCCAGGACATCGAGCACCACCGCTCAATCGCGCCCGACACAAGCGAACACCGCCTCCGCGAGCTTGTGGATGAGCTCGACGCGATCCTCAAGTCCCGAGCAAACGAGGATGAAAGTGCCTTAAACCCAAGGCAAGATTGAACCGGGAACACACAACAGACCATAAGCCATCAAGCGTTTTTGTGCGGGTACCCAGACAACCCAGTGTTATTTTCTCGGGCAGGAGCGCTCAGAATCTCAGCTTTGCTGAATAGCGTTTTATGCGTAAAACTATGGTACTCCCGAAGGGATTCGAACCCTCGATCTTCGCCGTGAGAGGGCGATGTCCTGGGCCGCTAGACGACGGGAGCCCGTTGGAAACATGATAATACCCGGTAGCCAAGGTCAGGTTCTCAGCCCTCAACCAGCGCCTAACCCCGACAGGGGTTACGGAAGTTAGCCAGGGCGTCGAAGACCCTGGAAAAGCCGCGACTCCTCCGCTCACTCAAAACCCCTCCGCGAAACCTAGCGAACCCTGCGTGAGAAAAACCTAAAACACGCGACCTAAACTATTCTCAGATGAATAGCTAAACAAAGGTTGACCAGAGCCCAAACTAAGTCCGAATAACCAGACAGAGAATATCCGAGACCACAGTTAGATTGTCCCCTGGAAAAACAATAGTAATAGTAGTAATCGCGATTGTAGGTCCAAATCCAATGCCAATTATTATTATTAATCCCACTGGAGGATAGACTTCAGCCTGTCCCCCGGCGAACGGACTTTAGTCCGGAATCATCCAGAAACCAGCCTATAGCAACAAATCCTTCACTACATGCCCGTGGACATCAGTCAGCCGGAAATCCCGACCTTGATATCGATAGGTCAGCTTGGTATGGTCTATCCCCAGTTGGTTCAAAACCGTGGCATGAAGGTCGTGGATATGCACCGCCCCCGGCGTCAAAGTCTCCACGCTGGGGCGAATCGCGTTGCCATCCTTATCGACAATGTTATAACCAAAATCGTCGGTCTGGCCAAAAACCACCCCCGGCTTGACCCCGCCGCCCGCCATCCACATCGTGAAGGCGCGCGGATGGTGGTCGCGACCATAGTTCTCGTGCGAAAGTGCCCCTTGACTATACACCGTGCGCCCAAACTCCCCGCCCCAAATCACCAAGGTTTCGTCAAGAAGGCCGGTCCGTTTGAGGTCTTTGATGAGGGCTGCGCAAGCTTGATCGACGTCCTTCGCCTGGGTCGGAAGGTCTACACCAACATCCGAGTGCAAATCCCAGCCTCGGTGAAAAATCTGAATAAAACGAACGCCCTTCTGCACCATTTTTCGCGCCAGCAAACAATTCGCAGCAAACGTCCCGGACTCGTGCGCCTCCTGCCCATAAAGCTCGAAAACCTCCGCCGGTTCCTTGCTCAAATCCATCAGGTCAGGAACGCTGGCCTGGAGCCGATAAGCAAGCTCATATTGCTGGATCCGTGCCGCAATCTCAGGGTCACCGAATTCCTTGAGTGAACCTTGATTCAGGGCCGCGACATCATCAAGCATCCCGCGCCGAGTGGAGCGATCCATCCCATCAGGATCGCGCAAAAAGAGCACCGGATCGCCACTCGAACGAAGGCTAACCCCCTGGTGCTCGCTCGGCAAGAACCCCGTGCCCCAAAGGCGCGGGTACACCGGCTGATTCACCTTTCCGCTGGTGACTTTGCTGTGCAAAACCATATAGGTCGGCAAGTTCTCGTTCATGCTGCCAAGCCCATAGCTCATCCATGCCCCCATGCTCGGCCTCCCCGGCAAAGGGCTGCCGGTTTGCATGAAGGTGGTGGCAGGGTCGTGATTGATCGCCTCGGTCCACATTGACCGAATAACGCAAAGCTCGTTTACCACCCCCGCAGTGTGCGGCAAAAGCTCACTGATCCAAACGCCATCCTGATGGTTCTCGTGCTGATTGAACTTGAACTTAGAGGGCGCGATCGGAAACCGAGCCTGACCGCTCGTCATAGTAGTAACTCGCTGACCGCTACGAATGTGGTCCGGCAAATCGGTGTTGTAAAGTTCGTTGAGCTTGGGCTTATAATCCCAAAGATCCAACTGGCTCGGCCCACCGCTCATAAAGAGATAAATAACATACTTCGCCTTCGGCGCAAAGTGCGGAACTCCCGGCAAGCCGTTTTGCTTGGCATGATCCTGCGCCGAAGCAAGACCAGCTAGCGACCCCAGTCCGCCCACGGCAAGCAAACGCTCCAAAGCCGCCGTGCCCAGTCCAAGCGCCGTCTTGCCAAAAAGCTGGCGGCGCGTCATCATTAGTTGGGCTTCTTCTAAGGGGTCCATGGCTTTAGTGTTGGGTCAGAAATTCGTCGGTGTTCATCAGGCTGGAACAAACAATCATCCAAGCCGCTTGCTCGGTGGCGGAAATCTCTTTGCTCTGAGGAGCATCTCCGACCGCCAAAAGTTTGCCTGCATCCGCCAAGCTCGCCTCATATCGCAGGCGATATCGAACCAACGATTTCGCAATCAGAGCAGACTCCCATGGTTGCGGTTTTCGAGACAAAGCAAACTCGAATGCCTTCCAAATTCTCGCCGAATCACCAGGCGAAGATCGAAGCACCCGAAGAGCCATCAACCGACTCGCCTCCAAGAAGGCGGTCTCGTTCAAAGCGGCCAAAGCCTGCAAAGGCGTGTCCGTAGTGCTGCGCCGCACAACGCAAGTATCGCGAAGCGGGGCGTCGAAAACCGCCATGAGCGGCGGCGGACTCGTGCGCTTCCAGAACATGTATAGGCTTCGCCTATAAATCTCGGAGCCTTTGTCCTTTACGTAGAAGTGCGTGCCACTGGCCGGGTCGGAACTGTTCTCCCAAAGCCCATCAGGCTGGTAAGGCTTGAAGCCCTTGCCCCCTACCGCCTGGAGTAACAACCCCGCAGAACAAAGGGTCTTGTCGCGGATCACTTCAGCATCAAGGCGGAATCGCGGTCCACGGGCGAAAAGCCGATTCTCAGGGTCCTTCGCCAGTTTCTCGGGTGTGATTCTCGAACGCTGGCGAAAGGCGGTTGAGGTCACGATCATCCGGTTGATCTTCTTGACGCTCCAACCCTCTTTCACAAACTGGACGGCAAGGAAGTCCAGAAGCGGCTGATCGACTGGCCAATCGCCTTGATTGCCAAAGTCCTCCACGGTCTTGACGATTCCAGTTCCGAAATGCTGTTGCCAGATTCGGTTGACAAAAACCCGTGCGAAGAGCGGATGATTGCTTGCGGTCAGCCACTGCGCGAGCCCGAGCCTGTTCTTCGGGCTGGTTGTCGGCAAGAGTCCCAGTGAAGCCGGAACGTGGCGTTGCACGGGCGCGCCCTTTTGGTCGTATTCTCCGCGCTTTAGGATAAATGTCGGTCGAGCGACCTTTCGCTCTCGCGCAATG
>JAIOPU010000044.1 GCA_021413725.1 Armatimonadota bacterium
GCCCGGACTGTTGCTACTCAATTCTGCAGCAGCGACGGCTTTGGAACTGGTTGAGCGAGCAGTTCAGCTAGAACAGGAACGTGTCGTGACCCTCGCTGCTCCTCCTTGAACCGCACCAGAACGGTGGTCGCGCGCTTGTTCGGGACTCGATAAAACTCCATCGGGAATCCGCCGCGCAAGGCGTAGTAGGCTTGCTCGGAAATCGTGGCCGGAGAGAGTCCGTGGGCGGCGGCTTTGTCCTGATCGACCACGACAGTGTAAGTCGGCTTAGTCATTTCCCAACTCAAGTAAGGCTGGGCGATGTCGGGCTTGCCGGTCGCTGGGTTGAGGGCTTTCGTCTTTGCGATATCGAGAACCTGGTGGCCCAGTTTGTCGATAAGATTCAGATCCTTTCCATAAACGATCAAAGCAATCGGTGACAGTGAAGTCGCCATGACGTCGGCACCCATTTCCTTGATTTGAATCCGGCGAATGCCCGGAATCTCCTTCATGGCGCGGGTGTGAATTCGGTCGGCAATCGTCCAGACATCGGGACGGCCTGCGTCCTTGTCGATCAGAGACAGCATCCCCGAAACGCCATTGACCTGGCTCATTTGGTAGCCGGTGAAGTACGCTCCACCCGTCGTCATGCCGGGGCCGCCCTCTACCCCCAATTCAATGCTCGCATCGGTGATCCAGCCTTGCCGTCCGCCTTCGTCGATGATGATCTTTTCAAGCTGGTTGGTTGCCTTTTCGGTCGCTTGGAACGGAGTTCCAGGTTGCATTTCCATTTGCAAACTTGCTTGTCCGACATCCCCGAGCGGCATCATCTCCGAGCCGATGAAGTAATACAGAGCAAACCCGATAATGACCGTGACGCCGATCCGGACAAAGTTGGCGAAGCGGTGCACAAGTAGCCAACGAATCAGGCGTTCGTAACCGAGTTCTAGCGCTTCCAGTTTGCGCTCAAAGGGGGCGAGGAACAATTTGCTAAACCAGGTTTTGGGTCTTTCTTCGGGCAGCGTCATGAACTTGGAGCAGAGCACAGCGGTCAGCGTCATCGAGACGATGAAGCTGAAAACTAGCCCGAATATGATGGGCCATCCGAGACCCAGAAACATGAGTTGCGTAAGACCGCCACTGAACATGAGCGGTATCAGGGCAACAATGAGGACCACGGTTGCCGCAAGTACGGAGCGTCGGACCTCGGTGATACCGTCAATGGTGGCTTGCCGCCGAGTTTTGCCCATTCGCAGGTGACGTTCCACGGCGTGAATATCAATGATGGCATCGTCCACCAGACGCCCAATTGCGATGAGCAATCCGACCAACGTACTGGAGTTCAGGCTCATTCCGAGGGGTGCCATCGCGAGAAGAGACATCGCGAGGGAAACGGGAATTGCGGTTAGGGCAATCAAGGTTCCGCGCCACTCTCCCAGGAAGAAAAGGACGCAAATGCCGGTCAAGACAACCGCCGCGATGAGTTCGTGCTCCATATTGCGGAACAGCACATCCACGAACCCGGCGTTGTTGTAAGCCACTTTAAGCTGAATTCCGGGAAACTCCTTTTCCAGATCGCGAGCGGTTTTCATCACTGCTTCGATCGTGACCGGCGAACTGGCGTCGGGATTTTGGAGAACGTTGACGACAATCGCTTCATCAACTTTGTCGCCGTGAAGGTGGTGGTAGGCCGAGCGTGGTTCGATGACGGTATCTTCGACCGACGCCACGTCCTTGATTCGAACCACCTTCCCACCGACGGTGTGAACAGGGTAGTTCCCCACCATCTCCGCACTCGTGGCAAGGGTATCCACCCTCAAAATTGGCTCTTGAGTCTCACTCGTCAAAACTCCCGCCGGGCGGGCGACGTTGTATTGGTCCAGTGCCATGCGCACTTCCAGAATAGAGAGGCCGTAGGATTTCAGCCGACCACGATCCACCTGGACTTGGAGTTGGCGGCGATGGCCGCCGAAAGCGGAGACAGTGTAGATGTTGCGGTGGGCGGTTTTGAGTCGGTTGAGGATCTCGTTGTCGGCAAGTTCCCGCAGTCGAGGCAATGTCCAACCCTTGGATTTGTCCCCGGTAAGGCTGAGTGAAAGAACCGGAAGATTCAACGGGTCAACACGCAAAATCCACGATGGCTTGAGGTTGCTTCCCGTCACCGGGAGGTCAGCTTGGACAACATTCAGCAGGCTCTGGACCTCGGTCTGAGCCTTTTGCATGTTGCTCCCGAACGGGTATTCCAGCACGACCATGCTAAACCCGTCTTGACTCACCGAACGGATGTAGCGGACGTTCGGGACGCTCACCATCCGCTGCTCAATCGGCGACGAGAAATAAGTCTCCATCTCCTCGGCGCTCAGGCCAGGCGATTCGGTGACGATGCCGAGCATCGGGCTTTCTACATACGGCATGAACCGCTTTGGCATGTACGACCCGATCGCAAGGTAACCGAGAATGAGCATTGCGAGGAAGAACGAGACGACGACGTAAGGGTGATCCACCGACCACCGAACAACGTTGAAGCCCTCTTTCCCTTCAGACTTTTCGTTCATTTGTCGCCCACTTGGACGGCCATGCCTTCGACCAAGTCCTCAAAGCCAGCCCAGATGACCTTATCGCCATGCTCCAGTCCAGCAACGACCTCGGTAAAATCGCCGCCACTGCGACCGACGGTAATCGGTTGGCGATGAGCCATCGAGGATCCGCCCTTCTCTCGTAGGGTGAGGTCCATGCCGCACTTGGGGCATTGGCCGGGGCCGGTTTGGCTAATCTCAAGGTGCATCGTGCACGTCCAGTCGGACTTGCCGGGATCGGCCTTCTGCTTCACCACCCAAACGAACTTGCCCGAGCCATCGTGTTGGATTGCCACGGTTCGAGTCGCGAGAACCGGGGTCCCTTCCCCGGTAATTTCGAGGTGAGCGAACATCCCCGGCTTAAGTTTGCCGTCGGTATTTTGAATGATGGCTTCCACTCGGAACGTGCGGGTTGCACTGTCCACTGTGGGGAATACGCTTGTAATCTTCGCTTCTTGCTGACCAAGGTCCGTGACCACCTGGACCAAATTCCCGACGTCGAACATTCCCGCGAGAGCCTGGGGGGCATCCGCTTGGACTCGGAGTTTGCCGACGCTTCGAAGCCGAACCACGGCTTGTCCCGCCATCACCGAAGTCCCTGGACTCACGACCCGCTCTGAGACAACCCCGCTCGAAAGCGCCCGAAGTTGACGATAATTCGCCACGGCATAGGCTCCCGCCGCTTCGGCTCCTGCCGCCGATGATTCAAAGCGCTTCGCGCTCGCTTCGGCTTGAGCTTGGGAAACTCCCTCTTTCGCCTGCTCGGCTTCGGAACGTGCCATCGCGGCTTCCGATTGGGCTTGTGAGATCATTTGTCGCGCCGACTGGGCGCGTTTCTCAGCGATCTTCACCATTTGTGCCGCGCTTCGAATCGCCGCGTCGGCAGCCTTTACCCGGGCGGCGGCGGTGTCCCGGTCACGTTGACTTCCCTGGAGTTCCTCCTGAGATATCGCTCCTTTGGTGAAAAGCTCCTTTTCTCGGGCAAAACTCTGCTCGGCAAACTTCAGGTCAGCTTCCTGTTCGAATCGCATCGCTTGGGCTCCGGCGAGGTCGTCCCTGGCTTTTAGAAGTTCCAGAAGCGCCGCTTCGGCATCGCTTCGAGCGCGGGCTATCGCCGTCTCTGCTCCCTTAATCTTCGCGTTTGCCCCGGCGAGCATATTCCGATTGTTGGCAATCTCTCGTTCCGCCGAAACTACTTCCGAAGCCTTCGCCCCCGCCATTGCTTGCGACTTTCGCAGATCCGCGTCAGCCTCCGGCGCCTCAATCGTTGCGATCAACTGGCCCGCAACCACCTTGTCTCCCGGATAAACCAAAATCCGCGTGACCCGGCCTCCGACGCGGGCGACGATTTCCTCCTCGGTCAGGGCACTGATGGTGGCGGGCAGGGATTTGCCCCCTTCCAGCGAACGCTCCGCCACAATATCTACCGAAACCGGCATCATGCCGGAAGGCGGTTTCATCGTCGTCATGTCCATCGCTTGGGCTTCGACGACCGTCATAGCCCCCGGGGGGCGCTTGTTCGAAACAACCCAATTGACCCCATAAATGCTCCCGACAAGAATGGCAAGGGTGAGCCAGTGCTTCCGCAAGAATGAAAGGAATGGTTTCATGGCGATGCTATTTGACGAGGACTTTGCCGTGGAACATGCCCATTCCGCAGGTGAAATCAACCGTCCCCGCCTTGTTGGGCGTGAACTTCACGACGATGGATTTGCCCTTCGGAACCTCTTTCGAGAATTTGAGGGATTTGAAGACCACGGTCGAGCCGCATCCGGGAGACTTGCCGAGTTTGAAAGTGAGTTCTACCGGCTTGCCCTTCACAACGGATATCGTCGCGGGGTTATATCGTCCGTTATCGACGACGATCGTTGCGCGCTGGACGCCTTTTGACAGGGTCGCAACGGCGGCTTTTGCGGCTGGCTTAGTCGTTTGATTGGCGAACGACAAAGCAGCGGCAATGGCGAAAAGAAATAGTGTTGTGCGTTTCATTTTGGGTTCCGAGTTCAAGGAATCGCAAAATGCGATTCGAGCCGACAAGTGGGAATTCACTTGACGGGAGGAGCTCGGGAACCTGAGACGGCACTAGGGGCCTCACCGGGAGGACCGGAATCGCTTGCGAGAATCGCAATATCGTCGGTGGGAGAATCAATGGCGACTAGACCCACGCATTCGGGGACCAGGAAAAGCAAGTCAAAACCCAGCGGAAGCGTGAGTTTGAAGGGGACTGATGTTTCGGCCGCAGGCGCAGAACCCACCTTGGGGCAGTGGCATTCGGTCTTGCATTTGCACTCGCCCTTCTTGACAGGAGCCTTCTTTTTGACCTCCTTGCCGCAGCAATCCTTTTTTCCCTTCTCCCCGGGGGAGAGGGTCTGTGACCGAAGGGAACTGGGGTGAGGGTTTCCAGCCTGACCCATATCGCACCCGTTGCCGCAGAAACTCCCCGCCGACGCTTGCACCAAAAGGGCAAACGCCATGACCAGAGCTACCAGCGACTTAGGCAATCTAACCATCAACTATCCATCTTAACTCACAACGCACAAAAAATGTTTCGTGGGCACCCTGAACTATTCTCGGGACAACCCCGCCGAATACTCAACTAAGATGTCCGAGTCCTTCGTTGGGCGCCAGTTTTTGATCTTGAAAGTCAACGAATTATTCGCAAAAACCGGCTCAATCGGACCCTTGCACCGCGCGCCAAACGCGGGGTCAAGAAAGGTCGTACTGAAGTCGATCGTCCACAAGTCCTCCCCTTTGTCCGCATACCGAACTTCCCGAATCGGGCGTTTTGGATCAAATTCGATACTCACCACAGTGGAGCCGATATTGCCTTTCCATGATGCTCCCGTGGATAGAATGTAGCCTGTGCTCTCGCTGAAAAGCCGTCCACCGTCCACCGCCCCGTAGCCCTCGCTAGCGGTGTAGAGATCGCGGACGTTCACCTTGGCTTTCGCACCAAAATGAACCGTTTTCGCCTGAAAAACACTATCTTCGTCTTGGCCCTTGACCAGCGTAGTCTTGGTAGGCTGACCATCCACCCAAGAAAGAAATGACTTAAAAACGCTCACTGGCTTCCAATCCTGCCACGATGCATCGGTATCGAATCGAGGATTTGAGGCGCCAAATCCCTGATCCGGAAAGCCCATCTGCACATCACAAGCCGGGCCGTCGTTGACAAAAGTAAACCGGCAATCCGTGGTAACGATCCTGTTCCGAATCTTGATTCGTATGACCTCACTCTCCATCCGAATCGTGGGATGCCCCTTCAAAAGCCTCGGCGACCCGCCGCTGGTGAGGCCGCCATCGTTGAGCGGGGTGAGGAGAAGCGAAGTCAGGGTTAGCGTTGCGAGCATGTTGCAACTGTTGACGCTGGGAAACTCCGCAAGTTATCGCCAAAAGTTCTCCATTCCAGACCCTGGGAACCAAGAAACCTGAGTCAGGGTTGAGGTTGTCATGTTTCGTAGAAACCACAACTTCAGCCGCCTCCTCGCTGTGCTTCCTATGGCCATCATATGGATGAGGGCGGATTCTTGTTGCGTAGTCGCTCGACGCGGACTTGAAGTGAAAATCGGTGCGCAGCAAGATATCATCGTCTGGGACCCCGCCACGAAAACCGAGCACTTCATCCGCAGAGCCCATTTTATGGGCAAGGCCAATGATCTCGGGTTTATAGCTCCAACTCCGAGTGTTCCAGAACTTGTAGAAGTGGATGGACAGGCTTTTGAGGTTGCCAATGAAGTTCTCAAAGACTACAATGAGGCGAAAGAAAGGGAGCCGAGTTTCGGGTGCGGAGCCAATGCCGAAGATAAAGGTGCTTCCAATGTAGAAGTCATTAAAGTTCAAGAGGTTGCGGGGTATCTCGCAACGACCTTAAGATCTACCGACCCTGTCGCCTTGCATCGGTGGCTCACGGAAAATCACTACGAGACCAACAAGTCCATTGACGATTGGCTATCCTTTTACACGCGAAAGCAGTGGTATCTGACGGCATTCAAGGTCGCTCTCGGCAACGGTACGCGTCAAACAGGCCTAGTTCGAATGACGTTCAAAACGGAGAAGCCGTACTGTCCTTACTTTGTTCCGGCGACAAACATCGCACTAAGCAAAAACCAACAAGACGGCCTCTCAATCGCCTTTTATGGCCCAGGTGTTTTTTGGACAAAGCCCATTAGGATGGATCTGGCAACCGGACAGGGTGCCGCCCCATTGCTTGGTCGGCATGTCAAATCCCTGAAAGAGTCGCTCAAACTCACAAACCTGCGGAGCGATTTAGCTCTGACTGTGCTCTACGATCGCAATTTCCCAAGTCCCACCGATGACGATCTGTTTTTCGAAAGAGTTGGCGATATCCCGCGCTGGCCAACAAGCCCATTTTGGTGGGTTCCCTATGCCGCTGCCGTCACGATCTGGATCGCAGGGCGCAAACTCCAGAAGCGCCGAAGGCTAGCCGAACACCAGAACCGCATCAATCAGATTATCGCTCCCTGAATGTCCGTTACCACTTTAGACCCAAACTCTAGGAGCAAAAAACTGGTCCTCAATAACGCATTCTGACTCAGTAGGAGTCAAAGCCACTAGCCGGTCGGTCGAAGACCACCGGAACGCAAACCGACCCCACCCGACTCTGAAGGAGTCGCAGGGAGGCGTTGGAACTCAGTAAAGGGGGCTATCCCCTCTGCGAACCCTGCGTGAAACATAAACCGGAGAAAACTCAATCCTTGCGGAAAAACACATCATCCGTCCCAGCGCGAGGAAATTTCGGGTCGGAATAGCTGGTTAAGGTGAGTCCCGAAGGCACATCGCCGGGGCTGAGACCGAGATACCATGCGATCCCTGCTCGCTCGTCCCGAGGGATGGGAGTGGAGTACACCTTGCGCAGAGTCGATTCTGAAGGCTTGCGCACTTCCGTGTCCAGATAGAGCACCTGCAAACCGCCTGGCTTCGCCCCGCGATTAGCTTTGGGCACGAAATAGGGATTATAGGGCGTGGAGGTCTTGAAACTCATGCGCACCAGCCCCGTTCGGAAGTAACCATCGGCTTGCTTTTTGACCTTGAAAGCAGTGAAGTACCAATCCTTCTTCACGTAGTGATCGAGCCAATCTTGCATTCCGGGCTGCATAGTGTAGCCATTTTTCTCGAGCCACTCCGCGAGGCCACGGGTATCGGAGGCTTTCAGAACCGTCGCTTGATAGCCTGCGACCTCGGTCACGCTGAGAACCTTTGGACTCTTCGCCCCCGGGGCACCGCCGAAACCGCCGCCGCCGGTCCGACCGTTTGCTTCTCGGTCTTGGGCCGCGTTTAAGATGCTGAAGAGCTTGGTGAAGATGAACGGCTTCGCTTCGCCAAACTTCGGCACCGAAGGCGTTGGAGCGACAAAACCCATCGAGTCCCCATCGCCCTTTTCGAAGGTTGCCTGCCGAACAAAGTGTTCCATCTTGGTCTTTGCGTTATAGAGAACAATATTATTCTGTCCAAGGAAAGTTATCTTCTTCACGCCAAATCCGCCACAGGCACCGGAAACCGAAACAAGTGAAGCAACCAGAGCCAAAGGTAAGACAAACCGCATGAACTTCTGACGCACAAGAAACTCGAACGCGTCAGGGGAGTTGCCTTTTGTAGGTTCGAAAGGGTAAACTGCTCCTCAGTCGTTGATTGGGTGTTGGAGCTGGAGGCTTGCGTTTCGCTCGCCGCTTTTTCCTATCACGATTCAAACTCAGGAAAAAATCATGGCAAGAGCAAAATTTGAACGAACAAAACCCCACGTCAACGTTGGCACAATTGGCCACGTCGACCACGGAAAGACTACATTGACCGCAGCTATCACAGGCGTTCTCCAAACAAAGGGACTCGCGAAAGCGCGAAAGTACGATGAAATCGACTCCGCACCCGAAGAAAAGGCGCGTGGTATCACCATCAACATTTCGCACCAAGAGTACGAAACGGACACACGGCACTACGCTCACGTAGACTGCCCTGGTCACGCTGACTTTATCAAGAACATGATCACCGGTGCCGCCCAAATGGACGGCGCGATCCTGGTTGTTGCTGGAACCGATGGTCCTATGCAGCAAACTCGAGAGCACATCCTCTTGGCTCGCCAAGTTGGTGTTCCTTACATCGTGGTCTACATCAACAAGATTGATCAAGTTGACGATCCAGAGCTTCTGGAGCTTGTCGATATGGAAGTCCGCGAACTTTTGACGAAGTACGGCTTCGATGGCGACAGTACACCGATCATCATGGGTTCAGCTCGCAAGGCTTTGGACCAAGTTGAAGCCGGAACAGTTGATTACAACGAGAAGCACGTCAAGTCGATCACCGACCTGATGGATGCCGTAGACAGCTACATTCCAACCCCAGTTCGCGACAACGACAAGCCGTTCTTGATGGCCGTCGAAGACGTTTTCACGATCACTGGTCGAGGAACGGTTGCTACCGGACGTGTTGAAAGAGGTTCGCTGAACGTCAACACTGAAGTCGAAATCGTTGGAATCACTGACACGCGAAAGACAACTTGCACCGGAGTTGAAATGTTCCGCAAGTTGCTCGATTCGTGCCAAGCCGGCGACAACGTGGGTCTCCTCCTCCGAGGTATCGATCGAACAACGATCGAGCGCGGAATGGTTATCTGCAAGCCCGGTTCAATCAAGCCGCACACGAAGTTTGATGCCCAGGTTTACGTCTTGTCGAAGGAAGAAGGCGGTCGCCACACCCCGTTTGTTGCGGGCTACCGACCACAGTTCTACTTCCGAACAACGGACGTTACCGGAACCATTGACGAAATCAAGGGTGCCGACGGATCGAAGGCTGAGATGTGTATGCCAGGCGACAACGTCATCATGACCATCACGCTCATCAACCCGATCGCGATGGAAGAAGGCTCCAAGTTTGCTATCCGAGAGGGTGGTCGAACGGTTGGTGCCGGTGCGATCTCCAAGATCCACGCCTAAGCGGTAAACGCTTGGAACGCAAATGGGCTGCCTCAATCGGGGCAGCCCATTTTGTTTTCAAAGTGGCCCCGGCGTCTCGCCGGTACCCAGGGGAAAACTGCTAGGCGGGACGCCGGAGCCACCTTACAAAGGAGCGGCCCAATCCGCCTGCAACTGATCGTAAGTCCGCCGCTTAACATGGCTATCGCCATAAAGAACGTTGTACCGATACTCCTGCAACTTAGGATAGATATTGAAATCACTTCGAGTCAAGCGACCCGCACCACCATGCCAGTGACCCGCGCCATCAAACATCACGTTCACGCCCGCCGGGAGTTGGAAGGTGGACGAGGTTGACGCCTTGAAAGCGATCTCCGTCCGGAACAGGTAGCTGCTGCCATACACCTTAAACATGCTCGGCGAAGTCAGAAAGTCGGTTGATGGATGGCTATCGAGGACCGTGCTGCCATCGTCGGCAGGACAGACGAAAACCGCCTGCGATTTCACCCTTCCTCCGGAGGCCCTCACGCTGTCGAAACTTGTCGCTGCCTTGATGTAGGGCGCAAGGACTTCGTGCATCAATGGCATATACGGAATTCGAGCCTGGAAATCAGGGAAAGTGCTCCAAATTTCGGGGGCGTACTTGTCGGTCGGGTCCACGGCCTGGGGAAAAGCATCGTCGTAGTCACCCATGTACATCTCCAAACTCGTGCCGATTTGCTTCAGATTACTCACGCATTGAGTAGCCTTGGCGCTCGCTTTAGCCTTGGCAAAGACCGGGAAAAGGATGGCGGCAAGAATGGCAATGATCGCGATGACGACCAACAGCTCAATGAGAGTAAACGCACGAAACTTCCTCACGTCTATAGGATACGCGGAAAATGTTCGGAATTGATACGAACCAGGCACTTTTTAGGCAGAAATCAGGGTTGAATTCAGGGGTACCCTTAAAGGACACGAATGAAGAGAGGCCGCCCATCACGTATGAACCGAATTTTAAAAGGCTTGGGCTATGGATTTGTACTGCTGAGTGTACTCGGAGCCTCAAGCGTTTACGGGTGGATGAAGCAGAGTCCGCTGGTTGCTGAACTCAGCAAGCAGATGATCCAAAAGACCGATCCGGTCAAAGTCTTCAACGACCACAATTCCGTTACAGTTCTCATCCTTGGCATCGACGAGAATCGCTACTACAAGCCCGCCACTAGCAAGAAGCCAGGACAGGTCCTGAAGGGAGGACGAAGCGATGTCATGCTCGTGGCAAAACTCGATTTCAAAGAGAACCTCGTGACGGCGATCTCTATTCCGCGTGACCTCGCGGTTTCGGTTGACGGGATTCGAAGGCGAAAGATCAACGCCTATTACGAGCGTGGTGGCGCCGATGGCGCGCTGGAAGCCGCACAACTCGTTCTCGGAATGCCGATCGACAAAGTCATCGAGTTTAAATACTCTGACTTCCGCACCATCGTGGATTCTTTGGGGGGGGTTGAGCTTGATGTTCCCAAGCGAATGATTTATAATGATTTTCGCGGAGACCTTCACGTCAATCTCGAACCGGGTATTCAAGTCTTGAATGGCAGGCAGGCAGAAGGATACGTCCGCTATCGAAAACCCGACCGCGGTACCGGCCTGAAACCCGAAACCGACATGGAACGGCAGGCTCGGCAGAAGCTCCTGCTGATTGAGATTAAGAACAAAGTCAAGCGCAATCCGACCCTGCTGACCTCCCTCGCGACCTCCGTGATGAACGCCGTCGGGCGGCATTTGACGGTTGAAGAGTTTGCCGCGATGGTGGTTTTCTCCAGCAAAGTCGGCGGCGACCATATTAAAATGGGCATGGTTCCGGTGATTGATCGGGGCAACGTGCCGGGGATCGGCTATATCTTGGAAATTGATAACGATAAGCTAGACGACACCTTGGTCGAGTTCAATTTCAAGGATGCTCCAGTAACGAAGACCGTAATCAAATGATCCTGAACACCCAACCCTATGACCCCGATGCGCCCGAGGGCAGTTCGTCGGTCGGAACAAGTCAACTTGTCTCCAAGAGAGAATTTCGGTACATGATCCTGACATTTTTTCTAGTCATCCTTGCGTTAATTCCGCTGTTCTTTCGGATGCGCGAGAACAGTTGGCAGACGGGTTGTCTGCAGAACATGAAGGCGATTAGCGCGGCAATAACCGGCTATGCGACGGATGCTGACGGATACTTCCCGCTGCCCTATGCGCCTGACCAAAATGGCGAGCCTCGGCTCGAAGAAGGCGTGGTGAGTTGGGTGACCTCAGTTCAGCCCTACATGAACAAGCGCAAGAACTTCATTTGCCCGGCTTCCAAGGAAGACGAGGCGACCAAGAATCAGGGTAAATCCGATGATGGCCCGTTTGTGCGCTCCACCTACGGACTCGTCCCCGGCGTGGTCGCCCAGCCGAACGATTCCGGCGGTTTCAGCCCGATTAGCAAAGAAGATATTTCCGACCCCACCAACGTCGCCCTGATCGTAGAAACCAGCAACGGCGGCGCGCAAAACACCTACAACCCCCTGCCTCTGTGCAAGGCCTCGGCCTGCGACGGGATCTTGGCGGGTTACCAAAAGGGAAACTTCGCCCCCGATATTGGGAAGACCGAGAAAAGCGACTTCATGACCCGGCTTGCGTTCTACGGGACTAAGGACGGGCGATTCGAAGGCGACGAAATCAAACCCCGCCACCCCATCGGACTGCACGTAATCTTTGTGGATGGCAATTTCGGCGTCATGCAACCCAAGAACGCCTTCATCCGCCGCGACGGCTCCGGCCGTCCATTGGCCCCTTGGTGGCCGGCGAACAACCGCAACTTCGCGCGCGAGGAGTAAGGGTAGCTAGTCTGGGAGGACCAGTGAATACACTACCGGACTCGTCATCCCTTCAAGAAACCACGAGGCTGACTTTCGAAGACCTTTACTGTTGTATGTATTTAAGTAAATCCGCGTCCCTCCCTTTTCCAGACCGAATCGCGTGTAGCAAATCGCGTCCCGCCCACTAACGATACTCACGCTATTTGGAGGGGCCGGTCGCTGGTCAAATGGAATCCGGACTTGCTTGGTTGGACCCAGGATCAGCGCAGGTGAACCAGGTTTCATGAGTAACCACCGATCTGAAGTGGAATCCACCATAGAGAAGCCCTTGTTGAACCACAAGTCAACTTTGACCCGTTGGTCCTTAAGCTCCGCAGAGGTTAGGGCGCGAGCAGAAACCTGACCCTTGCTGGCGCACACAATCCGAGGTCCGTTCGTGGTCAAAAATAGCAAGCTCGTCGGGGAAAACGTCCCTGCAAAGTCGTAATTGTCCGGCACCTTCCAACTCGCACGCTGTCTAACAGAGGTGACGAGCCTGTTTCCCGGACGATCATGGCCTATCAAGAGATCAAAATCTTGGGAGACAAGCGAGAAACCGGTTAGCCCAAGGCCCTCGTGCGTTACTCTGGTTGGCGCTCCGCGAAGGTCTGTTGGAACAATCAATTCTTCTCCAACATTCGGGGCGGGCCAGATGGATACCAATCTACGCCGAAACCCCGCGCCTGTGACCATATAGACTGGGGTTTTGAAGGACCTGATCCTAGAAGCCCTCTCGGAATTGTTGCCGAGAGAAACCAGTTCGCATCCTGAGGTAGTTACTATGAAAACCGAAGGAGCCTGGATGAAGGTAGAAAGTGCGACCGAAACGCAGGCAGCCTCCAATATCATATTGACGCACCGAGCAATGCGTCAAAATCCATCAATCGTACAGCATCAGTGGCTTGGACTCCGCCGTTGGAAGTCATCGTCATTAACCCTTCCCGTTGGTCACGGCTCCCTAGTATTTCCGATTGGCGAGGATCCATTTTAATTCCTCATCATTTCTTCCACTGACTACCGCCTTTCGGGAGATAATCTCAATTGTGGGAGTCGGGTCTTGTCCAAGATAATGTAGTTTCTTTGTTGCTCCAATATTTACCAAAAGAAAGTACGGCCTCAATATCATTGCCGAGGGGATTAGCCGGTCACCACCCCTCGGGAGAGATTCAAGTGCATTAAATATTTCTGCAATCGACTTTCTTTTGCGGACTGTTAAATCCAAAGTAATTTTTGGATTCTCACCCGACTCAGATTGTTGGTGAATTCTAACAAGTCGGATCGAATTTACCAACGGTAACTCTTGGGCCGTCATAATTCTCCGACGAATGAGTTTTGGCAAAGCCTCAGACCGCTCTGGAATAGCTATCTCGGGCTGGACCTCGGCTGGCCCGCATCCAAAAATGAAGGACACCCAAAGCAAAATTAGACTATGGCACCGCATGCATATCTCCGGTGCAGAACAACCTTCAGCTGGATTGAACCAGCCGACGCGATAGATGCCAAACAGAAGATCCGGAAACCGATGAGTTTTGGTCTCATAATCGCATCTTACCAGGAAAAATTCAGTTGTCAACGGGGTGAGTGAAATGTTAATGAAGTTTTCGATTGGACTTCTGTCGCGGAATAATAAGGGTTGCCGCCGAAGGCATCAGTCCCTCGATGGCGTCGTGGACCCCTACGATTCCACGCGGTTGAGCACGAACTTTAATTCTGTTGGCGATAATTAATCTCGGCTGAGTTTTTGGCCCTTGACAATTACTGTAACTGCCATTAGAAGCCGCCGCCCGAGGTATCGAGAGCCTAAGCCGATGCGGCGACTCACACGGAGACTTTTAGACCCGAAAGGAATCTAGGAATGCCCGCCGGTTGACAAATTCCGCCCCCGTGACCTAGTGATATAAGGCAAGAAAAAGCCCAATTCCTAAATGACACTCCCAGAGGGAAAGAGCACTTGTGAATGAACATCAAATTGCCCCTAATTAGGTTCAAGCTCTCTTCAGCATAGGTTCAAACGAAGTTCACAACATCCCAAATGATTTGTGAACGTAGCAAGTTCGTGATGACAAGTAAAAACTCGAGAGGTCACTAGGGTGAGAGTTTTAAGGGTTTGGCGCTCAAAAACAAGTTACTAATTCAATCGATAGACAAAATTTCCGCCCGCAAGGCCGTCGCCACTGGGCAGGGCCGTCCCGACTTCGCCGTCGATGTTCTTCCCCGAAACCGTATCCGAGATCGTGTCAAACGCCGTTATCGTGACGTCCTTCCAGTTGGTGACTCGGCCCGTGATTCGCAGGGTGACGCGCTTGGTGGCGGCGTCGTAGGCGAAATTGAACGGCACGGAGATTCCTGCCGAACTCACTGAGAACTGCGACTTGGTGCAGTTCACGGTGTTCGAGAAGTAAAGTTGAATCGTCTCGGGGGTGCGGCGTCCGCCGGGGACGACTTCGACAATCTTTGCCGGACCCGCAACGTACGCTCCCGAGTTATTTGTCGTGGTGAGAACCCATCCGTTTGGATCAAGCGTGAATGCTGAAGCGGTTGTTCCGGTGAGAGGAATCGCAAACCACTGCTGCGCAGCGGCGAGTCCTTGCAGAACCGTGGTCTTGGCGGTCGAACCGTCGGTGTAAGAAAAGTCCAAAGGCATTTTGTACTTCGGATAGCTCGCGCTTTGCGACTGAGTCAAGCTCACCAAAAGGTAAGTCTTGCCGTTGACGACAACGGTGCTCGTGCCGTTAGTGTAAGCCGCAGCACCTGGACTCATTACCCACTCATTGAAGAACCAGGTAAGGTCGCCGCCATAGGCGATTTCCATTTGCTGACGGAACTCATCAGTATCGGCGGCGGAACCTTGGTAGGCATTGCGATAAGCCGCCATACCTTGGAAGAATTTGGTTTCACCCATGACGCGGCGAAGCATGTGAAGCGCCCAGCCACCTTTTCTGTAAGCATAATTCGATGCGAATAGCGAATTGACACTTGATGTGTCGGTTCGATAGGCTGCTTGTGAGTAGGCCGTGGGTTTTCGTGCCGCCATCGCAGCTTGGAGGGCGGGAAAACCGGTACTTCCGGGTTTGTATTGGAGCCAAGTCGCTTCGCAGTAAGTCGCGAATCCCTCATTGAGCCAGATATCCTCCCAATTCTTGCAGGTGACATTATCGCCCCACCACTGGTGGCCAAGTTCATGCGAGGAGAGACCCTCGCTGAAGTTGATCTGCCCCGTCATCGTCTGGTGCTCCATTCCCCCGCCAAACGTGAACTGGTAGATTCCATACTTTTCGCCAATGAACGGGTACGCCCCCCACGTGTTACTGTGGGTTGTGAGTTGTTGCAGAGTGACCTCCGCCGCCGCTCGGTTTCCAGCATTGTCCTGCTCCGGCCAAATGTAAAACATGACCGGCATTGTCGTCGCTCCGTATGTCCAGTTGGAGGTCCAGGTGTTGTAGTTCGTAGCCCCAATGCTCACCAAATAGGTTGTGATGGGGTAGGTCGTGCGCCACGTGAATTTTGTCCGTGCGCCACTGAGTGGAGTCGTGCTTTGAAGAACACCGTTGGAAGCCGCAACCATCGGGTTTGGAACCGTGATCTTGATCGTTGCCGTAAACTTATCCTTGTTGGACTCCTTGCTCGGCCACCAAGTGTAGGCATAATACGGCTCGCTGAGAGTTTCCCAATACTGCGCCGTACCCGTGCGGGTGCCGAGATTGATCGAGCCAAAACCGCTTGCCGTCGGCGCGACTCCGGAGTATGTGATTGCCACTGTGCAATCTTGCCCAGAGTTGAAAGTCGTATCAAAATTGGCTCGCCAGGTGATCGAGTTCAGCGAAGTTTTCGTGATATTTCTCCCGTCGAGTTTGAGGGAGGAAATAGTGTAGGCCGGATCAAGCCTGAAAGTGAATGCCGCAAGTCCATTCACGTTACTCCTAAGAAGGTAGGTCACGGTGCCGGAGATTACTTTTGTGCTGGGGACAGCTTCCAGGTCGAGATCGACATCCAGGATATCCGTGTCGTCCACCGCTTCGAGGCTCTTCTTCGGCACGCCATTGGGAAGCATGCCGGCGGCGAAAAGCCGCTTCATGTGTTCGGCAGTGCCACAGGTAGTTTCGGTCTTTGCAAATGCAACAGACCCAATGAGACCGAATGCGGCCAAAAGCAAAAGGAAACGATTCATAGATTCTCTAGATCATATTGTACGCCACTTTTTCTGAAATCAGAAATGAATTGTCTTAGGTTGCGGTAGCATCAAGGTCAGACATGGTTCTTGAAGTTGAATTCATCGATTTTGCAACCGAAGCGAAGGAACGTTTCGCGAAGCCTGTTGCCTACCTTGCGGACACTTCAACCGGATTGCAAGTCACGGCGGGCGACTCGGCGACGGAGTTCATACTTTTTGCCCGAAGTTCGCTCTCGCGAGATGCCGCAAAGGCTGCGTTAGAAAAAGAAAAACTCACGGTTCGCCATGGCGCCTGGATCGGCGAAGAAGAAATGGCCCTCCACGCCCAACTTCTGGATAGCCACGTTGCGGCGGTCGCCTACAAGAGTTCTGAGGACCGCCCCGGTCTCTGGGTGGAAGCGTTCGCAAATGAACCGACTCACAACGATGTTTTGTCGCGGATTTTCACGGAGTTCCAGGGCGCGGGGTTGACGGGCAAGTTCGAATTGGACGACTTTATCAGGATCGCCGACCCGACGATTGTGATTCTTTCGCCTGAGCAATTGCGGGCGTTCGCAACGCGTTCGGCGGAGTTGGTCGCCCCCTTTGCTCCTGACGAATGAACTACGACGAATTCTCCAACCTCGCGCTCGCCCTGCCCGAAGTCACGGAGACCGTGAAGCGGACCGAGATCGACTTGCACCGTGGCGAAGGACACATGGCGCGTGTGAGAGAAAAGGGCAAGGTCATCGCGATTAGGCTCCCTTGGGATGTGATTGACAGATGCCTAGAGAGCGACGCGTTCTTTGTCACCGACCACTATCGCGGCTGGCCCTATGTGTTGGTTCGGCTTTCGGACCTAGATGCCGTGACTGCCGAGAAATTGATCATGGAGTCTTGGGAGGTCGCGCCGATTACCTTGCCACGACGCTCATTTTGAATTGAGAATCTTCTGAAGAAGCAGTTCCTCAAGAATGTTCTCGACGATCTCTTCCGCAGGCAACGTGGAATCCAAAACTTTCCAACGTTTCGGCTCCAACTTCGCTTCCGCCAAGAATCCATTTCTAACCATTTGGTGAAACTCCAGCGACTCCGAGTCGATCCGGTCTTTTTTCGTAAGCCGAGCCAATCCGATTTCGGGCGCAAGATCAAGAAGGAATGTTAATTGCGGACTCAGTCCCCCAGTTGCCATCTCGTTCAGGGCTCGCAAATTGTCAATATCCATTCCTCTCGCATAGCCCTGATAAACCACGGTCGAATCGGCATACCGGTCGCAAAGAACAACCTTTCCCGCTGCCAACGCAGGGCGAACAATGGTGTCCACGTGATTCGCGCGGTCGGCGAGAAAAAGAAAAAGCTCGGACCGCGGATTAATTTCGCCGGAGTCCAGCAGCAATTCCCGTACCTTTTTTCCAAACGACCCGCTCCCCGGCTCACGGGTGATAATCGCGGGGATCCCGCGGTCGATGAGAGCGTCAAAGACTCCCATAATCGCCGTAGTCTTCCCCGCCCCTTCCGGCCCTTCAAACGTTACAAAAAGCACAAACAAATTGTAGCCGCTAAAATGAAGTCAATGAGTGAGTTGGACGATCTTGCACTTGTCCTGCGCCCCGATCAGATTTTGACTGGGGCGGCGGTGGCGCGGGTCTACGACTCCGATGCGTACAGCGTGGATCGCAGCAAGCCGACCGCCGTGGTCCTCCCCGAGACGAACGAGGAAGTGGCGGCTGTCGTAAAGGTTTGCGTGAAAAACCAGATTCCCATCACTCCGCGCGGAGCCGGAACTGGCCTGAGCGGCGGCGCGATGCCAGCGCTCGGCGGAGTGGTGGTCTCGCTCAAGCGGATGAACAAAATTCTTGAGGTGGATTCTGTGAACCGCAGGATGAAGGCGCAAGCGGGATGCGTCAATCTTGACTTGACCAAGGCAGTTTCGCACCTCGGATTGCACTTCGCACCCGACCCTTCCAGCCAAAGCGTCTCGACCCTTGGCGGAAATATCGCCGAGAACTCAGGTGGTCCGCACACTTTAAAGTACGGAGTCACTGCCCCCCACATTTTGGGCGTGACTTTTGTGGACGCCGAGGGGAAGATTTACGAAATTGGCGGCACGGCACCGAATTGTCCCTGGCCCGACTTTACAATGCTCGTCGTCGGCAGCGAGGGAACGCTGGGGATTGTCACCGAGGCATGGATCAAACTCACACCATTGCCCGCCGCGGTGAAGACGGCTCTGGCCGCTTTTCCGTCCGTTCGTGCCGCTTCTGAGGCCGTGAGTGGGGTTATCGGTGCCGGAATCCTCCCCGCCGCTTTGGAGATGATGGATCGCAATATTTTGGTCGCCCTTGAGCAAGCATTTGGGCTCAAAACCCCGCCTGGGACGGAAGCACTGCTTTTGGTTGAGTGCGATGGTGAAGAGTCCGCCGTTGAACGGGAAATGACCCTCGTTGCCGAGGTTTGTCACGAGAACCACGCCATTGAATTCACCTTGGCTAAAGATGAGGCCGAACGCAAAAAACTCTGGACCGCGCGGAAGAAGGGGGTCGGCGCAATGGGCAGACTTGCGCCCTCCATCGTCACTCATGACGGCGTGATCCCTCGCTCGAAGTTGCCGGAGATGCTCGATTACGTTTATGCCGTTGCCGCAGAGTTTGAGATTGGCGTTGCGAATCTGTTTCACGCCGGGGATGGAAATTTACACCCCTGTTTTTACTTCGACGACCGCGATCCAAAGCAAGTGGAGGCGGTTGTGAGCGCTGGGGAGAAGATTATTCGCAGGTGCATCGAACTCGGGGGCAGTGTGACGGGAGAGCACGGAATTGGGGTCGAGAAAACTGAATTATTGCTGCTTCAGTTCAGCGAAGATGACTTGAAACTTCAGGCGTTGGTCCCGCTGATTTTTGGCGCAAACGAAGTTATCAATCCCTGCAAAGTCATCCCTAACCAAAAGGGCTGTATCGAACATAAGAAACGTTGGCGAGGGGTGGCATGGTAGCTCGGCCTGGATGCATCGAAGAGCTGGCGGAGATCATCCGTGGCTCAGGGCCGTTCGGTTTTCAGCAAATGGGTCTGTGGTCGTTACCTTGCGAGGCGTATGGCATTTGCGCGATGCCGCAAGGGGCAATGGGCCTGTGTATCGATTTTGGTGAACTCAACCAAATGGTGGATTTTAGCCCAGCTGACTTAATTATTACAGTTGGGACCGGTACTACTTTAAGCAAAGTCAACCAATTGGTTGGATCTGCGGGATTATGTGTGCCCTACTGTGCTGACTATATTGGAGGCGACGATCTTACGTTGGGTGAGTTGATCGGTTTAAACTTGCCGCATCCGCTGGAACGGCAGTTTGGGTCTTGGCGTGACTGGATTCTCGCCACCAAGCAGGTCCTCGCCGACGGCACAATTTGCAAGTCAGGGGCGAAAGTGGTGAAGAGCGTGGCGGGCTACGATATTCATAAGTTGTTCGTGGGTGCGAGGGGAAGTTTTGCAGCTGTGGCTGAGGTGACCCTGAGGCTCTACCCAAAACAGGAACCAAGGCCTGAGGCTCGGAACTCTGCAAATATTATTCACCGAGTGTTACCGTCGGATTTCGACGCTATGGCAAATAGTTATCGCAACGCAGTATTTTTTGATGAGGCCACGGCAACGATTTACGCCAACGTCCCAGCATTTTTCGAGCCTCTTCGCTTCGAGCGAGATTTTGTTATCCGCTCTGGGGTCGGAAGGATGAACTTTCAGCTCGGTCAAGTGAACTTTCTAAGCAGAGCGAAGGCGACCCTTGACCCCAACAACAAACTCAATCCAGGAGCACTAATCCCATGAAAGAGAGCGAGCTCGAAGAGCTGACGACCAAGTGCATCCGCTGCGGGTTCTGCCTTGAGGCCTGTCCCACTTTCAAAATCACCGGCGAAGAATCAGAGTCACCTCGCGGGCGAATCACGATGATTCGTAGTGCCACCGAAGGCAAGCTAACTTGGAACGACGCGAAGCCCCATTTGGATTCCTGCCTCGGATGCGTGGCGTGCATGACGGCCTGTCCCAGCGGAGTCCAGTACGGGACCATCATCGAAAATGCTAGAGCAAAGTTACAACCTGAAAAGGCAAAACATGTCTTCATTGATGCTCTCACGAACCCAACTTCGCTCAAACTGCAACTCGGGCTTTCCCGATTTTTCCCGGGCGGACGAATGCCCAAAGTTCTGAGTCGCATCTTGAGCGGACAAAGCCCCGAAGCGGACACTCCCCGCCCCATGCCCGTAGCACAAAGGCCCCCGCTTGATGAAGGTCAACTTATGCCCATCAAAGGCGAGGTCGCCCTCCTGACTGGCTGCATCATGGGCGTTCTTTATGCGGATGTCCACGACGCCACGCGCAGACTCCTAAGGCGAGTGGGGTTTCGTGTCATTGATCTCCCCCAAAAATGTTGCGGTGCCCTTCATGCCCACAGCGGATTTCTTGAAGATGCCAGCGACCGGCTCGCGGACCTCAAAACAATGATTCCCGCAGCAATGCCGCTCATCACCAATTCGGCTGGCTGCGGCAGTCACCTGAAGCACGCGCAACTCACAGAAACTAGAGATGCGAGTGAGTTTCTTTTTGAGCACGGTCTACGAGAATTACTTCAAACCTCAACGGGCTTGGCAGCCAGGATCAGCTACCACGACGCCTGCCATCTCGCCCACGGGCAAGGGATCACCAACGCACCCCGCGAGTTGCTCAAAGCCATTCCCCGCGCAACCTTTGCCGAGCTTAATGAGGCCGATACTTGTTGCGGAAGCGCTGGGATTTACAACATTACAGAGCCGAAGATGGCGCGCAAACTGCTTAATCGCAAGATGGAAAACGTGCTCGAGACCGAAGCCAGCATCCTAGCAACGGGAAACCCCGGTTGCCACGCCTGGATCGAGCAAGGCTGTCGAGAATCCTCGACCGAGATGCGAGTCCTTCATACGATGCAGGTCTTGGAAGCGGCTTTCGATTGAGGTTCTATCCTCATTAATGTGAGTCTGATTACAGATCCTTAAAGGAGGTGATCCACCCACACCTTCCGGTACGGGTACCTTGTTACGACTTAGTCCCCCTTACCCCCCTCACCTTCGGCCGCTCCCTCCTTACGGTTAGGCCACGGACTTCGGGTGAAGACAATTCAGGTGACTTGACGGGCGGTGTGTACAAGACCCGGGAACGTATTCAACGCAGTATAGCTGACCTGCGTTTACTAGCGATTCCGCCTTCATGTAGTCGAGTTGCAGACTACAATCTGAACTGAGGACGTATTTTTCGGATTTGCTCCACCTCGCGGTATTGCGGCCGTTTGTTTCGTCCATTGTAGCATGTGTGAAGCCCTAGGCGTAACTGCCATGCTGACTTGACGTCATCCTCACCTTCCTCCATCTTACGATGGCAGTCTCCTATGAGTTCCCAGCATTACCTGTTGGCAACATAGGACGAGGGTTGCGCTCGTTGGCGGACTTAACCGTACACCTCACGGCACGAGCTGACGACAGCCATGCAACAAGTGTCTTCTGGTCTCCCTTGTGAGGAGAGGGACTCATCTCTGAGTCTTGCCATCGATGTCAAACCTAGGTAAGGTTCTTCGGTTAGTATCGAATTAATCCACATGCTCCACCGCTTGTGCGGGTCCCCGTCAATTCATTTGAGTTTCAACCTTGCGGCCGTACTCCCCAGGCGGGATACTTAATGCGTTAGCTGCGACACAAGAGGGGTCGATACCTCTTACGTCTAGTATCCATAGTTTAGGGCGTGGACTACCAGAGTATCTAATTCTGTTTGCTACCCACGCTTTCGTTCCTCAGCGTCAGATATTGGCCAGTAACCTGCCTTCGCCTTTGGTGTTCCTCCTGATATCAATGCATGTCACCGCTACACCAGGAATTCCAGTTACCTCTCCAATCCTCAAGTCTGCCAGTATGCGAAGCAGTTCCCGCGTTGAGCGCTGGGGATTTCACTTCACACTTAATAGACCGCCTACGAACTCTTTACGCCCAGTAAATCCGGACAACGCTTGCTCCCTACGTCTTACCGCGGCTGCTGGCACGTAGTTAGCCGGAGCTTATTCGCATGGTACCGTCCTAAGTCTTTCCATGCAAAAGGAGTTTACAACCCTAAGGCCTTCATCCTCCACGCGGTGTCGCGTGTTCAGGGTTTCCCCCATTGACAACGATTCCCAACTGCTGCCACCCGTAGGTGTGAGGGCCGTGTCTCAGTCCCTCTCGGGGGGATCATCCTCTCAGACCCCCTATGCGTCGTTGGCTTGGTAGGCCATTACCCCACCAACTACCTGATGCACTATAAGCCGCTCTTGAAGCGAAAAACCATTTAATTGAAAGTCGATGCCGACTCTCAGCCACATCCGGTATTCATGACATTTCTGCGTTTGTCCCGGTCTTCAAGGCACGTTGCTTATATATTACTCCGCCGTTCGCCACTAGACCCGAAGGCCTCGTTCGACTTGCATGTTTTAGGCACACCGCCAGCGTTCGTCCTGAGCCATGATCAAACTCTCCGAAGAAAGTTTTCTTATGCTAGCCGAAGCCAGTTTTAGTTTCTTTTTTACTGTTTGATTTTGGTTATGTTTGTTTTCGATTTCTCGAAAGCAAGCGTTAAAACTCACGTGTCTCTATTGAGCTTTCAAAGTTCTTGTCTCCATTTGACTGGTGACGAGGGATATTGTAGGCATGGTCTTTCCCAAATGTCAAGGGGGTCGGGGCACTTTTTTCAAAAATCGTGCGACATCTTCCCAGCTTGACCCGTCTTGAACTCTTTGCGGGTCACCCATTTCGCTAGGTTTTCGAGCATAGCTCCCTTCCGTTATCCCCTGATTGACGCACGGCTTAAATTCCGCGGGGGAATTTCCACCTTTTGTTTCCCAATTTTTTGGCGATCGGACTTTTTTCTAAAATTGTTCTAAAAATGTCCCGTGTTTTGAATATTTTTTGATATAATTACCCTGGAACTTCCTGCGAGCAATTTGTTGCTCGTTGGAAAATGATGAAAAAAACTATGAATTGGATAAAACGCAGCGGAGTAATTCTGGGGGCAAGCATCGCGCTCGCGCTCGGAATTGCGTCAGGAGCCAGCGCTCAGAACGATCACACGTTCTCGGGGCCGGGCTCTATGAAGAAAGGGAAAATGGTTACGGGCACGAACAGTACTTTTAACCCGATCAAGGAAGTGAGGGGTCTTACAGCACCCTTTGTCCCTAATGACCACGAGGACGAGAGTATCGTTCCGTCGCCGGCTCCGGACGGATTCTATCCGAACGGGACCACGAGAGATCTGGCGGGAGTTATAGGAACAGAGTCTCTGCCCACCACAAAGGAAAATTTCGCAGGAATTCCCTACACAGGCTGGATTCCCCCCGACCCTCAAGTTGCGGCAGGACCGTTCAATACCGTTTCGGTAACGAACAGTCACTTTGCGATTCATGGTCGAGACGGAACACCAATTTACCAAAATTCCTTTGCGACTTTCATGAATGCGCCGAGTTGGTTCTTCTTTGACCCCAAGGTCATGTACGATCCATGGGCGAATCGCTTCTGTATCCTCGTCCTAGGAATGCAACAAGATGCCAATGATTTCGTTTTGAACGAAAATTATGTCTTGCTGTACTCGGACGACAGCAACGCCACTGGAAGTTGGGGTTGGAAATGGCTCGATGCCAAAGTTAATGGCGGCACTTATGTCAACGACCACTGGGTGGACTACCCCTACCTAGGCGTTACGAGCGGCGGAATTGCAGTTTCTGGGATCAAGTTCCCGCAAGGGTCTGGTTCTGGAAGCTATTCTCATCTTCGTTTCTTACGATCAGCTGAGGTCTATGGTTCTGGTGGCGTCAGCTGGTGGGACTATGCTGGATTTTCCAGCGACGGTTCTCCTGACTACCGCGTCGTTCCTGCGCGACAGACTTGGCAAAACGGAAACTTCTACTGCGCAAACACGAAGGAAGGTGGAAGCAACACAGTCACGATTCGGCGATTTCAGAACTTCACTTTTACGGGCGGCGGACCAACTTATGATACGACGGTCAAAACTGTCAATGCATATGTGAATCCTCCCAATGCGATTCAGCAAGGCAACGCCAATCGCCTCGAAGTCATCGACTGCCGAACTCTGGATTGCACATTTTCAAATCAGCAGCTCTGGATTACCCATCAAACTGCGACTGACTGGGGCGATGGCGCTGGAAACCGTTGCTCAATCAAGGTCAACAAATTCAACGTTAGCTTGACCACTCTCGTCGATGAGACGTTCGGCAACACAGGGTTTGATTATTACTACCCCTCACTTGCCAGTAACCTTGATGGCGATGCTATGGTGTCATTCGCTCGCTCTAGCGCAACCGAATACGCATCTGTTCGGACCGCAGGATACATGGACGGTCAAACGACTTTCGGTGGCAGCGGCCTCATTAAGGCAGGCGAGAGTGGTTACTACTCGACATTTGGAACAGGACGAAACCGTTGGGGCGACTACTTTGGTGTTGGTCTCGATGGGTGGGATTTGAGGAGTTTCTACGGCGTTGGTCAATATGCGAAGACTTCAACCACCTGGAACTGTCAGATATGGAGATCGAACTTCAAACCCTCTCATGTGGTTGCTGTAGCGGCTGCTTCCGGTCCTCTGACCGGTACCGCGACCCTGAATGCAACAGTCACGCGTTCGGATACCTCGGCAGTCGTTGCAGGCGTATCCGTGACGTTTTCGATAAGCGGTGTTGTTGTCGGATCTGACACAACCAATGCTAGCGGCGTCGCTACATTTGTTTATTCGATTCCGCTGCAAAATCCGACAACTCGTACAATTTCTTGTACCGTCAACGAATCGTCAACGTTAAATGAGGACACCGGTACCGGAGTTCTCACAATCACGAAGGCAAACTCGGCAATTCAGGTTGCCAGTGAGGCTGGTGCCCTAGGCCAGACCATTTCTTTGCTTGCGCAGCTGAAGCGGATTCCAGACGATCAACTTCTGTCGGGCAAGACTGTGAGCTTCACGGTCAATGGTGTTGCGGCAGGTTCTGACACAACTGATGCTAGTGGATTTGCAACCATAAACTACACTATCGTCAATGGTCCCGGAGCATATTCCATCGTGGCAACGTTTGCCGGCGACACGCAGCACAATAGCGACTCCGCGAGCAGCACGCTTACGGTGAGCAAAGGTGCTACGACTCTCGCGGTCAACAGCCCTTCGGGCCAGAGGACCACATCGATACAGTTCTCGACAACTCTTCGTCGAAGCTCTGATAATCTCGGGCTGAGCGGAAAGTCGATCTCATGGGTGATCGACGGCGGTGCGCCCGTGATTTCGGCGACGAATGCGAGTGGAGTTGCCGTCCTGAACTACGTGATCCCGGCAGGCGCAACGCTTGGCAGCGGACATACAGTGGCCTGCACATTCGTAACCGACGCAACCTATCTCGGCTCGACCGATTCGGGAAGCTGGACTGTTCTTGGACCTTCGTTCAACGGTAACGTGAGCTTCCTTGATTGGATTGCCAGCGATGCGGGACAAACGATCGCGGTGACCGTGCGCAACGCGGCCAACGCAATTGTCCAAGGGCCAACGAATGTGGTCACTACAACGGGTGGAAACTGGAAGTTGTACACCACGCTTCCGATCGCGACCTACAAGGTGAGCGTGAAGGGCTCTCACTGGTTGAGACAGCAGAAGACGAATATCTCTCTGCCGAACACCACGACGGGAACGGCTGTCTTCACTCACGACCTGAGGAACGGCGATGCGATCAACGACAACGTTGTGGATCTCTCTGACTACACGGTGATCGTCACGCAATTCAACACCGTCGGACCTGGCGGAGATATGAATGGGGACGGTATCGTCGACCTCACGGACTACACGATCGTGATCACCAACTTTAATCTTGTTGGCGATCTCTAATCCAGTCTGAACGTCTAGGGACTGGCTCAAATAGAGCCAGTCCCTTTTTTTGCGAAGCGGAGGTCAATTTTGGAACAATAGAACTTTTTTTCTAAAAATTTTCTAAAAAGACCCCCTTTTTTGAGGATTTGCGGATACAATTACCATGGAGCTTCCCGTAAGGCGATACGTTGCCTCCGGGGACGACAAGAGGAAAAAAATGAAGTGGATAAAACGCAGCGGAGTAATCCTGGGGGCTTGCATTGCGCTCGCTCTGGGTATTACGTCAGGCGCCTCAGCCCAAAACGATCACACGTTTGCCGGGCCAGGCAAAGCCAAAAATAGTATCACAGGGACCAACAGTACTTTGAAAAAAGTAAGAGCGTACGACGATCGACGTCTGCCGTTCATGCCCAACGAGTTCGAAGACCCGAGCATTGTGACCCCCCAAGCACCGGAGAACTTTCTTCCCCCCGGGGCAAAGCAACTTTCCATGGGTGGCGGAATTGGTACCGAGAGTCTCCCTGGCGTGCTTCAGAGCTATGCCGGAATTGGGTACACGAACTGGATTCCGCCCGATCCCGAAATTGCGGCTGGACCGTACAACACGGTCTCCGTTGTGAACAGTAGCTTTGCGATTCACGATCGAAATGGCACGCAAGGATACATCAACACCTTTGCAACATTCATGGGTGCCCCGACTTGGACCTTCTTCGATCCAAAGGTTGCATACGACGCTTGGAATAATCGATTCGTGATCTTGGTCTTGGCCATGCAACAGGATGCAAACAATTTCGTGACGAACGAAAATTACGTTCTCCTGTACTCCGACGACAACAATGCCTACGGCAACTGGAGTTGGAGATGGCTTGATGCCAAGTATAACGGTGGAACTTACGTCAACGATCACTGGGTCGACTATCCTTACCTAGGTATCACCAGCGGTGGAATCGCCGTCTCAGGCATTAAGTTTCCACAGGGCTCAGGATCTGGCAGTTACAGCCATCTTCGATTCCTTCGCTCTATACGATACGACCGTGAAGACGGTCAATTCCTATGCGGTCGCTCCGGCGGCAACCCAAAAAGGTGAGTCGCGAAAGCTTGAAGTCATTGACTGCCGAACTCTAGCAGTTACCTTCTCCAATCAGAAACTATTTGTGACCCACCAATCGGCAGCCAACTTTGGCACCGGCCTCCGCGGGTGCACGAAGTGGTATCGCTTCAACGTTGGCCTGGGAACCGAAGTAGACGAAACCATAGGTTTCACAAATTTCGACTGTTACTATCCGGCGATCGCCAGTAACCTTAATGGAGATGCAAGTCTTTCGATGGCATATTCAGGTGCCACCGAGTACGCTTCGATCATCCATGCCGGATGCAAAATCTCGGAGACAGGCGTGGGTGGTGCTCAATACATCATTGGGGGCCTTGCTGGTTACTTCGAAGATTACGGCCAAGGGAGAAATCGATGGGGTGACTACTTTGGTTCCAGCGTTGACTGGTGGGATGGCCTGAGCTTCTATGGAGTTGGCCAATATGCGAAGACGACCAACCAGTGGCAGTGCCAAATTTGGAGATCAAACTACAAACCCTCGTACGTATTCTCAGTCGCAGCTGCATCAGGGCAGTTGACGGGAACTACAACACTCAGCGCAACTCTGACACGTTCGGACACCAGCGCACCGCTTGCCGGTTATTCGGTGCCGTTCTCCATCAGCGGAACCTATGTGGGTTCCGGTACGACCAATGCAAGTGGCGTAGCCACTTTCGTCTACGCGATTCCATTCCAAGTCCCAACGACACGGACAATTTCGTGCTCTCTCGACGAAGATGGAACCTTCAACGCCGGGAGCGGTTCAGCTGTCCTGACAATTCAGAAGGCCAATACGGCCGTCTATATCTATAACTCAAGCCCAACTGCCGGAACAACTCAACCGCTTTACCAGTACCTGTACCGCACAACGGACAACACGTATGTAAACGGTGAGTCTCTTGAGTTCTGGGTGGATGGAGCCCTTCGTGGTAATGCAACCATGGTCAGTAACTTGGCCACGTTCAACTTTGCGGTGCCGATCGCTTGGCAAGGCGTGAAGAGCATGTGGGGCTACTACCCAGGCAACACCTACTACAACGCCAGCGTTGATTACGGTGGAACCATGACCGTCTACCGACCGACCCAGCATAATCGTTGGGATGCGGAGGCACGACGAACGGAAAGCGGCACCATGTGGGTCCAATATCTGGACTACAATGGAGTCCCCATCGTCAACGGTGATGTGTAC
>JAIOPU010000045.1 GCA_021413725.1 Armatimonadota bacterium
TTCAGGCCCTCGGCTATACCAAAAAGCAGCTCATCAATCGGATCATCACTGAGAGTTTGCTTGTGATCGTGGGAGGCTGGGTTCTGGGTTGTATTGCGGCCTATCTCATGCTCACCACCGTCGATCTCGTGGTCATGCACCCTCGCGCGTTCGCGATTGATCGGTTTGATCCGATGGCGTACAAGTACACGGTCCCGGTGCCTATTGCGATTATGGCGACCGCGATTTACACGATCATCCATCGCCTCCGCAAGTTCGATCCCGTCGGCGTGGTCGAAAGGAGGCTCGTATGATCGAAGCTCGCCAAGCCGCCCTGTATTATGAGGACCACGAGAAGAAGGTCGTCGCCTGTCAGCCGTCGGATGTGAAAGTTGTGGACGGGGAGTTCCTGGGAATTCTTGGGCCTTCGGGCTCGGGGAAGTCTTCTCTCCTCTATCTCTTGAGCGGGCTGAAGACTCCATCGGAAGGGAGTGTGTTGTTTGACGGGACCGACTTGGCAACTCTCTCCGAAGAGGCTCGGGCGGGAATTCGACTCAAACAGTTTGGATTTGTTTTCCAGTATCCCTATCTTCTCGGCTACCTCACCGCATTGGAAAACATCGCAATCGCCCGCCAGGACACGGATCGGACAGAGGAGGCGAAAACTCTGCTGGTGAAGCTGGGACTAGAG
Source organism: Armatimonadota bacterium (assembly GCA_021413725.1). Classification (GTDB taxonomy): domain Bacteria; phylum Armatimonadota; class Fimbriimonadia; order Fimbriimonadales; family Fimbriimonadaceae; genus JAEURQ01. Next base: position 671 of record JAIOPU010000045.1, read on the forward strand.
CACAAGGCTCACAGATTGCCTCACGAACTGAGCGGAGGCGAGCGGCAGAGGGTTTGTGTCGCGCGCGCCCTTCTGGGCTCTCCAAGAGTAATTTTTGCCGACGAGCCAACCGCCTCCCTGGATCACAAGAATGGAGTCCAAGTGGTTTCGCTTTTGAATGAGCATCGCGGGAACGGGGCTTTGCTCATGGTCACCCACGATCCCTCAATGCTCGAAGGCGCAGACCGGATTCTGAATATTTCCGGCAGCTGACTGTATTCGTGTCCGACAGTCACCCTTTCGAGATTCAAGGAATAATTTGCTCCGTATAGGACGGGAACGAGTCGAGATACGGCAGCTTCGCTCCCGCTTTCTCGCCTAGTGCTACGACTGCCGTTTTATCCATGCGGGCAGTGACACGTAAGACAAAGCCGTCAGTCGCCTTCTCGTAGGCAAAGTCCTCCGAGTTGCTGACATCAATGATTTCCCACTTCTCGCGCATCCAAATCTTAGCGACTCTACCACTTGCACCCTGAGCAAAGCGCAACTTCACCACCGAACCCTCCCGACTGGCGAACACGGGCGGCCCTGCAATCAACTGGAGCGGGCTTGCGAGGGCAAGGGCGAAAGGTGACTTCGATCCAGAACGGAAGAGTTCTGCCCGAAGCCGACCGAGAACGTCAAGGCTGCCTGACCCAGTGCTGGCGAGGACACCGGCATGAAACAGACCGCCAAACACTCTCTCAGACGTGTTTCCAACGACCCCGGCGAGAGCCAGGTACGCCCCAGTGCGAGCACGGGTCGATGCACTTTCAGGCGTAGGAAGCCAGGTTAGCCAATCAAAGCCCAAGCGACAACTCTCAAAAAGCTCGTCATCACGATCAAGACGGGTGTCCGCGCATTGGCTCATGAGAGCCTGTATTGCCGCCAGGTGATACCCACGTCCCCCAGAGTCGAACGGCACATGCCGACCTGAAACGGGCTCCTTGGAGGTCGCCAAGTGGGAGAGGAATTCGTCGTTGCCTGCCGTAAGCGCGTTCCCGAGGCTCTCTGGAGCGTTGGCAAAGAGGCTCGCGATTGAGGCACTGAATATCCCGGGAGGGTTTGATAAGTCGGGCCCAACCAACGCACCTTTGCCTAGAATAATCGGTCGCCCCCGCCGTCGGGGAGCCATCGGCAAAAATATCTTAAGGTCCTTGGTTGCCGCAAACGCGCGAGGCAGCCCAGCAATGGCGGTCTTCAGGGTATCCACCTTGCTCAACAACTTCAATCCATACCCTTTTGCGAGAGCAGAGTTTGCGGCTTCAGGAATTGCGGCACCGATTCGATCGAATGTCCACTGACCGACAACTCCGCCGGCAATCTCAGATGCGGAAAAAGCGACGAGCTTTGGCGAGCTTTGAGTCCAATAGTCGGCGAGATTGACGACGCGTTGAGAAAGTTGTCCTAGCCGGGCTACGCCGCTCGTTTCGAACGATTCTAGTCCCGTAGGGAGTCCGAACTTGACCCAGCCTTTGTAGCCCAGCGGTGATTTGATTTTCCAGGCACCCGGCTTCCCCACAACCTGAAGGCTGGTTTGCTTATCCAAGAAGGATAAAAGTATCGGGGGCTGGGCGTCTTGAAAAGAGATGGCAAGCCAATGGCTTGGTGGCACCGCTACATCCTGACCCGCGCTACCGTCTGCCCATGAAAGGAAGGGTGCCTGCAGAGAACTGCACTGGAGTCCGATTCCATCAGGAAAATAGGCCTCAAAACCAGGCGAACATAGAGAAATGCGAATCCTCGAAGGGCATAAGGATCGGTTAGGAAATTCGTAGCCACACTCTAGCCCATTGACTAACTTGGGAACCCAACGGGGGAGAACTTCCCAGAATTTTAGCTGATCGGCCGACTCTGATCTCGCTCGGAATCCATCCCTCTTGAGTTCAAAAGTGGGCAATTTTGGGATTTCTGAGAAACCAAAGCGTCCAAACGCTTGCGAATGGGCAGAGTTCGCCCCGATGAGAGCGACGAAACTAGAGAGCAATCCCCAGGAGTTCGAGCCCAATTCTTTTCGTCCGGCTCGACCAGCTAACACCAACTTCTTTATCCCCAATTCTGTATCCTACAATGAAGCTCGACTCGGAGAAGTAGTTTGACTGAAACCGATCCAGCGAGTGAATTCCGGTTAGCCGCCAAAGCGAGCTAACGTTGTAATCCATTGTGGCAGACAGATTATAGCGATTTGCGTCCAAAGTCTTCCCACCGTAGAGATTCGCATTGAATCTACCTCGGTAATAGCTCACAGTCGAACTGAGCTGATGCCGACCCAGAGCGAATGAATTCACTTTATCGTCGAGATAATCGTAGGTGAGATAGATGTTACCACTGCTCCCGAGTGCCTGAGAAAGGCTTGTGGTGGATTGAAGACCCGTGCCCTGACTTGAGTTTCTTGCAAATCTCTGGGTGACACTTAAAGCTGTGAATATGGAGGAACCGCGACCGATGGGAATACTGTTCGAATTGATCCTCGCCCGTAGCCCCACATTTGACGAGAAGTTGCTCACCGTGCCTGCCCGGGTGTCGAAGTGCTGAGCCGTCAGACCCGTTGTTAGCGAGAATGGACTCCTGCCCAGCTGTTTGGGCAAGTTTTCAAGAGCCAAAGTGTGAGTCGCCGACCCAAAGCCCGATCCCCGTAGAGATCGGCTCGCGTTTGCCGAGTAGTTGAGATTCAGTCTCCCCATTTGACGGGAGACTTGGAACGAACCAAAGACGCTTTTATGCGAAGGAGTGTCCGCATAGGCGTAGAGCGAAGTTTGATCGTCGAGCCTCAGAAATTGCTGGAATCCCGCGCTCCAGTCGTTTCGTGCAAGGCCGCGAATATTGATCATTCCATCGCTCGCACTACCCTTGTTCCAACGAAGCTCATAGTCGAGGAAGTTTCCGCCCCCCGCCCCGGCGCCGGTTGAACTCTTAAGCCCAGAACGTAACCGAACAAGGCTTGAAGTATGCGGCTTAAGCGAAAGGTAGTAGGGATAGCTCAGAGTAACTGCACTGTTGCTCACACTCAAAAGTTGTTCCCCCAAAGGTGGAGAATTGGGCTGGGTTCCCACTTTGAGCAAGGGAGCTTTGTATATTCTTGTCCCCTCCACGCTCACCTCCGCGTCTTGGAAATAAATTTGCCGTAACGGCCAGACAATCGCACCTTTCGCCCGAACGTCCATGCCAAGGTTTGATGTGTCCGCTAGTTTAAACTGTTCGGTGCCGATCGCATGAGTCAGGAGCGAAGGTTCGACACCCTTGAGTTCAACGATAGCCTTGGTCTTGCGCTTTTCTGTGACCACGGTACCGGAGGGAAAACCGCCCTTCCATCGCTGTCGCTCACTCTCAACCGTGGTCAGCGCATAACCACTTTTGCGGTTCAAGCTGTAATACAGTTCATCGCAAACCAGTTCCTTCCCGTAGCCGGTTAAAAGGGCATTTCGAGCCCGCACTTCATAGGTCGGAACGGTGAGTTGGAGGTCATCGGCAGTGATCGTAATGTTTCTAAAAGAAACTTTTGCCCCTCGGTCGGGAGCGGCGGCGGAAATGATCCTCGGAGACATGGCGTAGTTGATTTTCTTGTTCGCTCGAATCTCAATAAAATCTTGTAAGTTGTTGAGTTCTGCTCGATCTTTCACAAACTCGTAGTCAATGCTGACATTGGTCGCCACCGATTGCACTGAAGCCGTGATGCGTGCAAATCCTGGCTGCTGAGAGGCCGTGAGAACCGCTCGAGCAATTCCGGCGGTGGTCTTGACCAAAGGCTCATTAAACAGTCCGAGAGTTGTGCTGAATAGGACTTGAGTGCCGTCGGGAACAACTCGTCCAGTCAGATCGCGAACTTCGCAAGTCACCGTAATCTGTGTGCGGGCATCCGCCACCGCAATCGCAGGATAAAACGACAACTGAGCCGTACCATTTCCTGCAAAGGCAACTGCAGTGAGCAAACTCAAGACCGCGACAGTTGTACCGAATTTGAGGTGTTTCATCAGATAAAAAAAGGGTGCAGGTCGTAGACCTGCACCCTTTTGGTTCTTATCGAACCACGTTCACAGGAACGATCTTTCGAACTCGTTCGCCGGTATTTGTTTCAGCAACGATTTCCACTTGATAGACGCCTGGAGCGACCGCTCGGTTCGCGTTGTCTCGCATTGTCCATGTTGCCGTATTCTCGCCGACTCTGTCGGCTCGACCTCGGGTCACCGTGTAGACTTCCTTGCCGGCGCCGCCCAACACTCGAATGGTCGTGTTTGCCGCGGAGGAGAGGCTATAGTTGATCGTGAACGGTGCTCTTGGGTCCTTCGAAGGACGAGCGATGATCACGTTTCCGATGACCGCCTTCGTCGCGACGCTGGGCTCCATTTGAACCTTGAACTCACGAGTTCCAGCTTGGTCGGCTCGGAATGTGTAGCTCGAAACGAACCGCATATCCCTTGTCGTGTTGGTCGTCGTATCCACGATCTGCAACTTGACGTTGCGAGGAATCGAGTTCATGTTTGGCCAGGTCACGGTCACATCGCCGGCTTGTCCTGCCCGTACCGACATCTTCCATTCCTTGCGAGTAACAGCTTCCGTCAAAGATTGAGCGAGTCGAGTCGGCTTGCCGTTGACATCCTCAAGGATCGACATTTCGACGCTTGATTTTGGTGAACGAGGTGGTTCGTAGATTCGCAGATTTGTCGCTTCAGCCTTGCTTGGAGCAATACCGATGAAGTTTCCGCTGTCCATGCCCGCTTCCGTTCGTGCGACCAAATTCAGTCTCCACTTCTTGTCGGTCTGTTGCCAAGGGGTTGACCTTGCGCCTCGATCCGAACCCGGAAGACCCGGTGCGAACACCGGAGGCCAAGACAGACGAATCGGAGTGAAGCTACTCACATAGATCCAATATCCTCGATTCGGAAGAATCAAATCGGAATTGGTCTGCGTAAAGCTGTAGCTCCCCGATGTAGGATCTGCAGGATCTCGCTGCCAGTAAGCAAGACTTGGGCTTACCAATTGGCTTGCAACAAGCTCTGCCCATGTCAATGACTTGCTCGGATTGTCCTCGGCAAAGGCAACGAGCTGGCTGACCGGCAATGGGTACGAGTACGGATTACCAATCTGGTTCCAGCCTGGACGCAGGTTGGTAACAGCACCACCCGTCGTGTTATCTGCAACCGGCTTCGCTCCGTTAAGAGTGATGTAAGCCTGGTCGCTGACGGGGACGATCCAAATCGCTTGACCGCGCTCTGCGGTTGTCGCAGGAACGTATTCTCCAACGTCTGGATTCCACTTGTAGGCGACATAGTCCTGTCCTCCCACGAGTCCCAGAATTGCGTCAAGCGAAGTGTCGTTGAATGCCCACGGGAAGGAAACCAGGTTGGCTCCTTCGCCGATGCGAATTGTTGGATTCGCCGCAATGACAATTTTGCCCGTGAGGACTTTCTTTGGCCCAGGTGTTGGCTCAAATGTCACAGTATAGGGAATTTCACCCAACGCTGTACCATCGGTAGCAACTTGCCACGACACATTAGACGTCGCGCCTGGAGCAATCGTCTGAATGGTCTTGGTAACGCTTTCGCCTGCAAGAAGGGTCAAACCGCTGTCCGCCGGAAGCGAAATGCTGACCTTGATGTTCTTGAGAGTGATTTCCTGATCCAGTTCGGCAAGGTAGTTCTCGACATAGGCCTTGATCTGCATCGGATTCGGTGCGAGGTCGCCAGTTGTCGGGTCGTTTGCGATGAGGAATGGGCTGTCGACCATTGCTGAATAAGCACTGGGGTTATCGCCTGCCGTAGTTGCGTAGCTCGAATTCGACCAAGTTGTCCGCACATAGTGAATGATTGTTGCAGTAGAGGCACTACCGGCATTGGGCGGTATAGTTTGCGGTTGGAATGTCTGGACGAACGAGACACTGCCCATGCCAACGTCGGATCTTGCCTTAATCGCCGGGGCACCTGGGTTAAGAACCGGGTCGCCACTGTTTGGATCGTTGAATAGCCGTGCAGAAATGTTGTTGTCTTGCACCAAGAAATTCCAGTCGTCAATGATAAATTGCGAAACCGGGGTTTGATCTGGAACGGAGTCGTTGGGTAGGTTGTCTACCCGAAGACCGTATGGCAACGTTTGACCGAACATGAAACTAACGTAGCTCGGAAAACCAATGTCAGTGCTCAGCCAGTTACGCCCTTCTCGAACCGGACGAGTTTCTGGAGTGTGCAAGTATCCCGAATATGGAATTGCGTCGCTTGAACTCTTGACCTGCGTCGTAGCCCCTCGAAGTCCTGTGAAGACTTGATTGCCGGGCTGGGTAATACCCGTGAGTGGATCAGTGTACGGTTGCTCTGCTCTCATCCACGGCGAACAAGCGAACTTGATTCCCGTGGTGAGGTTCGTGGTTCCCGTATTCGTGAGGTTCCAGCGAAGGCGAGCAGCATCGGCGATCACGTCAACGCGCAGGTCGGCACGGCAACCGCCGTCCTCATCAATAGCGATAAAGTACCGGTTGCTCAAGCCAACGTAGTGACCACGGAGCCCGGCTCCAAAGAGAAATGTTTTGGCGTCGTCCGCTGTGGTTGCGGCCGCAGCAGGATCGAAGCGAATAACTCTAACGTAGGTGTAGTCTCCAACTGGGTCGCGCGGGGCGCCCATCGTGAAGAACAAGTTGTCGTCAAAGTCAGACTGCTCACTTCCAGTGCCCGGATTGAAAAATGCGAATCGGCCAGCAGCATTAAGCGTTCGGGCGTTCGGCGCATAGCAGGGCCCAGTAGCTCCACCAAAGGTAACGGTTCCGGATACGCCGAAACTCACTCCCATGAAACCATCGCCGATAAAGCTAGTCGCATAGTCGTCAGAGTACGGCGCCGTGTTTGCGGGGTCGATACACTCGAACGCCCATCCTGCTCCGCCACCTTGCGAGTGAGCCACTTGGAAGCCGGCAAATACTGCGGCTACTGTTGTTGCGAGAAAAGTCTTTCTGCTTCTCATTTTTTAAACTTCTTTTTTGAGATCGCCCTCTCACGTGAATGAGAGGGCGTCGTTGTCTTTCGATCTATCTTCTGACGTATCAGGGATTGGGAGGATTCGTCGGTCTTTTAAATCTCTGAGGAGCGCTAAAAATATAGCCACCCATCGGAGCGTTCTTGTCCGCACCATTCTTGATTCCAACTCTCCACCAGACCTCGGGTACTCCTGGGAATACCGTGAGGACTTCGGCAACTGCAACCGGGGTTGCAACGATGGAACCTGACGAGTTATCTGTAAACTCGGCTGTGTTCACTGTTCTAGCGAAGCTAGAGTCCGAAGAGAATTGGATCACGTACTTCATGACCACTGACGACGTCGTCGGTCGTTGCACCAGGAACTTGAATACCTGCGGCACCGTCACCGTGACGTTATTGATCGGGGACTGCGCAGTCGGAACTGCAAACGGTGTCGATGTTCCAGACGCCGCAGATCGATCACTGACGAAGTAGCACTGGCTGTCAGTTCCGCCACCGGTAGTTCCTCCGGTTGTACCACCAGTAGTTCCACCCGTCGTTCCACCAGTTGTCAGACCAGTTCCTTGGTAGTAGCCGTAGCTATCTCGTGGTGATTCGTAGCTTCGACCGGTAAGTCCACCTGTCGTGCCGCCACCCGTCAGTCCACCCGAGCTTCCACCCGTGGTGCCACCGGTAGTCAAGCCACCTGTACCTCCGCCCGAACCACCGCCGCTACCAGCGGTAGCATTGGGGTTGTCGAGTGAAGACAGCCGATAGACTCTTTCTACTTGATAGTAGTAGGGCACTCCAGACTGAATGACAGTCGGGGTTGCATTGCCAGCCGAGAACAACGAGGTCGGGCATGTTGGATCAGCGCTAGGGTCTTTACCGTAGAACGTTCCGCCGGTGCCAGTTCCGTAGTCCTTAATGGAGCTATTTCCGCCCAGAGCGGCGTCGTTGGCTACGATTACTGGCGCATCGACAACGTCACTTCGCCAAATTTGCCAAGCAACTGTTTGCGATCGCCCCTTAGAGAACAGGTCGGAACGCCAGGAAACTTGGTTTCCAATTCGTCCGTCTGGCTCTTGAAGCGCGATGCTGTTTACGCTGGTTACCGCAGTGTTGGTATTGCCATTCTTAGCCAAGAGAGCAACAAGTCCAACCACGATCAAAACGGTGATCAATGTGCCGGAATTTTGCTTTGACTTGCCCTTGACCACGCCAACTTTACCGTCGCCGGTGAACTTGGCATTGATTTCAGGAACGTCGAATAGAACTTGGATTCGGTCTCCAGGTTGGATGCCACGGGTTGACTTAGTCAATCGTACGTAGCAAGAATCTGGCTCGACGAGGGTAACTTCAGCATTGGCAACAAGAACCTTTCCGCGAAGGACGACCACTTTCTGGCCTTCCTTAAATCCGGATCGAATTCCCATGTTTACCAAAGCGGTGTTATCAACTGTATTCAGAACGGTACCTTTCGGCAAGCTGTTTGTCGCGACACTGCCTGCGATCGCACTTGCTGCACTCGCCAGGGCATCTTGATAAAGAGTCGCCGGGTCGGTGTCGGCCGTTCGAGGAGATGACTCTCCAAGCACTGCGGCACCGTTGATGGGCATACCCGAAACTACGTCCCGGACGATGACCCGCACTTTGACCTGTCCGACGACAAGTTTGCCGCTGACAGTCTTAATTTGCTGGTTTATAATTTCGCCGGTCACGATTGTGGCTGCGCCCAAACTTTGACCGAGCCGCAGAACTTGTTGCTCGCTGCTGATCGGCAGTTTGAATCCAAGTTGCTCGGCATCTCGCTTCACGGTTTCCGCTGCGATAATGTCTGCATTCTTGACCATGCGGGTCAGTTCATTGGAGAGTGCACTGGCACCCGCCTCGCTAAGTTCCGTTCCAGCGATGGGTTTGCTCACGGAAAATGGCAGCACTGCCCATTGCTCTCGGTTTTCAATCTGTGCCTCGGCTCGACGTGCCAATAGCACGGCATAGAACGGCAAAACTAAGGCGAAGGTAAGCAAATAGCTTATCGCTTTGAATCTTCTGGTCTCGATGAACCGCCTCACGCTGACGTGTCCTCCTGTATTATCATCCTCAACTCTTCCTCTTTTTTGCGTTGTTCTTTCCTGGGGTTACCAGAAATGGTCTGCCACGCTCGCAAGCACCATGTTAGTCCAAAAGGCTCGGTGTTCGCAAAGGGGTCGCCCCGACTGGGCAAGTCCACACCACATTTACGAACAGTACTCCGAGGAAGCCCTCTTCGGCGTAGAAGCGAGTATAGCACGGGGCTGTCTCGTATTATCGCCGGGCAAGAGATTCGACTATCTGACGTGAGACGTCAGCAAAAGGAACGTTAGTTCGAATGATTTCATCAGCAAAAGTAATTTTTATTGCACTTGGAAGCTGAGCGGATATAAGTTTTTGCGCATTTTCCTCAGATTTCAACCTATCCGCAAGGCGTCTGAACTGCTCAATGGGGCCACAAGTAGCCACCCAAATTTCTGAAAATTTTTGAAATGACGCCGTTTCGACCAGCAAGGGGATCTCGACAAACTCTGGATTTTTTTCCAAAATATGTGAAAAAACTTGGGAGTGTACAAGTTTGTTGAGCTTTCGACGCTTTGAAATATCCGTAAAAATTTGGTCACGAACGGTGTCTCGGGTCGGAATTTGAGCCATAGCCAACTCCCGCTGAACCTCAGCCAGGAATAGAGGAGTAGACCACATGTCCGCCACAATTTGGTCGGCACTAGCAACTGTGAAGCCCCTGTCGGCCAAAAAGCTGAGTACAGTTGACTTTCCTTCTCCTGCTCCGCCGGTAATCGCGATCACAGCATGATTATAGTTGTTCATGCGGATACAAAAAAGTTGCCGGGCAATTCTGCCCGGCAACACTCTATTCCGCGAGATTAATCTAGTCTTCCTTTTTCTCTTCAGACTCTGCTTTATTGAACAGACCCTTGAGGGCACCCAGTCGCTCTCCGATGGTCGCGCCTCCGGTCGGTTGGCGTCCGGTAGCACCAGGCATATCCATGTCGCCGCCATCTGGGCGTCGGCCCTTGCCGCCACCACCCTTTCGACCCTTTCCACCTGGAGGGCCGCTGTGGGCGATTGGAGCGGACCCAAGCGGTCTTCGCTCTCCACCGTATTCGGATGTCGCAACGTAGTCTGCTGGTGGCTCAATCGCGGTTCCTGCTGCTCTTAGGCTGAGCACCATTCGTCTCTCGTCGGGGCGGAGATCGATAACCACCACTTCAACCTCTTGACCTTCCGTCAAAACGTCAGCAGGCTTATTGATTCGTCGCGTTGAAATTTCACTGACCGGCAGGAAGGCTTCTGCTTCTTCAGGCAACTTGATGAAAGCTCCGCTTTGAACCAGTCGGTTGACATTACACGTGATGCGCTGGCCGATCTTGTAGTTCTCTTTGATAAGATTCCAAGGATCCGGCATTACCTGCCTCAGACCCAGGCTGATTTTCGCGTTGCCTGAATCAAGTTTGAGAACCATGACCTTAATCTTTTGGCCTTCCTTCAGGACTTCCTTCGGATGGTTAATTCTCATCCAGCTCATTTCGCTGATGTGAAGCAAGCCGTCAATTCCACCGAGGTCTACAAATGCCCCGTAATCCGCCAATCTACGGACGGTCCCTTCAAGAACGTCGCCAGCATTGACGCTGTTGAAAAGTTCGTCCTTGACGCCTTCTCGCTTTTCGTCCTCGGCTTGGCGGTTCGAAAGAACAACTTTCTTGCGCTCTCGATCCAATTCGATGATCTTCAACTCCATCGTCGTACCAACGTACTTGTCGATGTTTCGAAGCTTTCCGTTTCCAACGTGGGTTGCTGGAACGAATCCTCGAACCCCGATGTCGGCGACGAGACCACCCTTCACGCGGTCCACGACGTGTGCCGTCATGGTCGTGCCCTTTTCAAAGGCATCAATAATGTTGTACCAAACCTCTTCAAAGTCGGCCTTCTTTTTGGAAACGATGGGGTTCCCTTCCGGACCGCCTTCGGGGCGAATGACGATGACGTTAATTTTGTCGCCAACATTAATGGCGCCGATTGCCGTATCAAGGTTCGCTTCGCTAAGTTCAGCGAGAGGCACCACGCCTTCAGACTTCGTTCCAAGGTCAACGAAAACTCGATCCTTCTCAACCTGAATGACGGTTGCTTCAATTCGGTCGCCCTTGTTGAGCTTGCGATGGTTCTCGCCGGCAGCATCTACTTCAAGATCAGCCAAGTAGGCTTGGAACAGGTCTTCATCTGAAGTCACAGGCTGCGCCTTGGCCACTGGGGCAGGGGAGGCAGGAGTCTCGGCAACAGGAGCTGGGGTCGGGGCGACCGCTGGCTCTGGAGCAGGGGTTGGCTCAACAACCGCTTCTGGTGCGGGCGCGGCGTCAACAACTGGCTCAGGTGCGGAAGCCACTTCGGCTTCTGGGGCAGGGGTCGAGTCCACCGGAACTTCCGGTGTCGGTTGGGTCGGTGCGATCGCTACGGACGCAGAATCCTGCGCTTCAGTAGTGGTCGTTGGCTGGTCGTCGTTCAAGGTCGTCATGAGTTATCCAAACTAATCTGACGCAGTTTACCAGATGCGACAACCAATTTTCAACTCATTTTATTATATTTTGAATCCATGTACACTTGAGTGAATGATAAAGGCTGTCATTGACGTCGGGTCAAATTCAATTCTTCTCCTCGTTTCACGGCAACGAAATGACAAATCTTGGGAAACCTTATTCGAATCAACCTCGGTCACCGGGCTTGGGCGCGGCGTAAAGCAATCAGGAGAAATTGGAGTTTCTTCCGCCAGGGAAAGCCTGCTCTCTCTGAGGACAATGTTTGATACGGCAAGAGAATATGGGGCTGATAACATCTTCGCCGGAGGCACGATGGCCCTGAGAATCGCAAAAAACGCAGGAGATTTTGTCGCGGCCGCGAACAGCCAAAGCACACCTGTGATCGTCATTTCCGGACAGGAAGAGGCGACTCTGGGCTTCATGGCAGTCGCGAATGACAGTCTTTTCGCCGAGGACTCCCGCATTTCAATCATTGATCCCGGCGGCAACAGCACCGAACTCGTTACTGCGCGGCGATCTGAAAACGGCTGGATAACAGAACTTCGAAGAAGCTTTGAAATTGGCGCACTGGGACTCCGCGACGGCGTGTTATCCGAAGAAACACCCACCCTTCGAGCGAGGCTCCAAGCAAGTGCTCAAATCGACGATCTTCTGGCTTTTCGATATTTGCCTGGGCAGTGTGGTCGGATTGTAACCTTAGGGGCGACAGGAACTAATCTCATCTCCATCCGCGAAAAGCTCTCGAACTGGCAACCAGAAAAAATACATGGACAAGTCCTGGACTTTGAGGAAATCAGTAAGGCCGTGGGTTGGATGTTCAATATGACCGATCAAGAAAGGGCAGCAATTCCCGGCATAGAAAAGGGGAGAGAGATGACTCTTCACATTGGTTGCCTTATATTAGAGAGATTCCTCCAAGCAATCCATGGCCTCGAGTGCATTGTGAGCGTTCGAGGTTGGCGGCACGCGCTTCTTGATACAACTTTAGAGGACCTGCGGGCACAGCTTGCTAGCGCCGTAACAGCTTAACTTCGCCGAGGTCCATTTCGAGTGGCATTCCCGCCTTGTCCATCCAGAATACTCCGTCCTTGTTGTCGATCCGGAAACCCTGCAACGGTTTATTGTTGAGGACAATCGTCTCCGGCTTGACATATGTTACTTTTCTGGTGATGATTTTCATCAGATCGGAGTCGAACTGTTGCCTCACTTCCGTGGTGGCGGGCTTTGGCTTGATCGTGATAAACCAGTAAAGCGACGGGCTTGTCAGATCGCACTTCTTAGGGTAGTTGATCTTGACTGAACTCTTTGCCCCATTCTTTACCGTATCACAGACGAGGTAGTGTCGAAAATACTGCACCTTCATCGTCTTCAAGAGTTTCGGGGAAGAACGGAAAAAGGTCTCCGTCTTAGGCCGGCCGAATCGGTCATAGATGCCTCTCGCAACAAACCGCACTTCCCCTCCGCCGGAGTCCATTGTCATGGAAAATGTGCTTTTCAAGCCTGCTCTTTTAGGCAATACGGTTACGAAATACTTTGCACTTCCAATTTTGTGACGTTCAGAGACACTTCCCCAGCAAAGCCGAGAGAGGTCATTCCCGCGGAAGCGGCTATCAGAAGATTCTTCATCATTTCTTTCGAAGCGGCTTTAGTTTTCGGTACTCGGCAAGTTCCATTTTCGCGGTCTCTCCAATTTTTTCAAGATGTTCTGTCCACACTTTCCGATACGGCCTGAGAGCATCAACAATTGCCTCAATCACGACCAGGTTTCTAAACCATTTTCTATTTGCCGGCACGATAATCCACGGCGCATCCTTGTGCGCGCAATTACCAATCGCATCTTCATAGGCTAGCTCGTAGTTTTCCCACAGCTCTCGTTCCTTCCAATCTCCGACGGAAAGCTTCCAGGATTTTTCTACTTCCTTTTCGCGATCCAGCAACCTATTCTCTTGCTCCTCGTTGGTAATATGTAAATAGCACTTGACAATAATAGTGTTGTTTCGAGCAAGAAGCTGTTCGAAACGATTGATCAGTTCGTACCGCTCTTTGCACGTCTCATCGCTGACAATTTTGTGAACTCGAACAACGAGGACATCCTCGTAATGAGATCGATTGAAAATGACCATCTGCCCTTTCTTCGGAGTTTGCATATGGACTCTCCAGAGAAAGTCGTGACCGAGTTCCTCCGGAGTAGGAACTTTAAAGGGGGCGACACGACAACCTTGCCCGCTGAGATTCTGGAAGAGAAACCGAATTGTTCCATCTTTGCCGCTCGTATCCATGCCTTGCAACACGAGGAGCAACGAGTGCTGTCCGGCAAAGAACATCAGATCTTGCAACTCGTCCAACTCCTTGCCGAGGGCCGTTGCTTTGGCAATCCCAGCCTCTTTATCAAGGCCGCCATCGTCATCGGCGTCATAGTCTTTCAGGTTGATCTTCTGCGAGCTTTCAATTCGTTTTCCGTATGCCATTGAGTTCCTATCGATGGATGCCTGAGTCTGACGGCCATTTCCACGATTTGATTATGACTCTTGGGGTGTTTCTTCGATTTGCCAGTAAAATGGATGGATGATCTTGCCCCTTCTCGCACTCAGGCTGTTAGGCGCGGCCCTGCAGGCAAACCAGGGAACACTGCTACCTGCCGAAGCGTGGGTATCTCGATCGGTACTGGACAAACACCCGAGAGCCTGTACCGTTGCTCTAAGCTAAGAGTTGTCCGTCGCCTATGATGCGACAAATTGTAACCTCTATAAAGTTTGGGATGGTCAATCCCAAAACCCTTTCTTAGTCATGCCGCCCGAGGCTCCAACGTGGAGAGTTCGAACCGGAAGCGAACTTTACGACGCCAAGCCCAAATGGAAAGGCTATCGGATCAAAACAGGACGCGTGACGATTGACTTTGAAATGATGATCGAAGGGGTAAAGGTCTCGGTCCATGAGACGCCCACCCTTGTGCGCAACGCAGGAGGATGGATCGGGATTGAGCGGTCATTTTCGGTCGAAAACTTGCCGGCCTCAGCAGCATTGATGGTTGATGTTCCGATTCCGAATGCCAATGGTAGGACGACGACGAACGGGTCGCTAGCCCCGGCCACCGAGTTAGAAAATCCTTCGCTCCAAGAAAACCGAGTTTTGACACTTCGACCCAAAGGGACAACATTCCTTCGCACCTTCCCAGAATTTTCCAGCACAAAACAAGCGACACCGCTAGATCCACCCTTTGTTTCCCAAAAGAAGCCCGACACGACCCCGGTTCAAGAACAAGTCGTACGCCGCCGCCCTGGTGATCAACGCCCTCTTGATAGTGTGCACCCCTCCTATAATTTGACGGCAATTCGCACCCCAGAGTTTAAGTCAGGTATTTCTGGAATGGACTTCTCGTCCAATGGCGATCTCATTTTGTGTACTTCAGATGGGAACGTTTACCGAATCGCGAATTTCAAAGCCGGTGCCGCTTCTACGATCAAGTCTAAGCTGATTGCCCGCGGACTCGGAACCCCTCACGGTTTAAGAGTCGTCGGTTCCAAGGTGTTCGTCTTGCAAAAATCTGAGTTAACGGAACTTGTCGACAGCGATAAAGACGGTGAGACAGACCAATACAATTGCATTTCAACAGGTTGGGATATATCGCCATCTTTACAAGATTTTGCGAATGGACTTATCTACAAAGACAACCGTTTCTACTCGCTTTCTAACCCGTCGCCGAATCGTTTGCAACTCTTGAAAACTGACCTTGCCGGGATGTACGAATCCACAGATACAGCTCTTAGCAACTCCGGCTGCATCTCAGTGGGGTCAAAGGGAGAGATGTTTTTAAGTGCACCTGGCCAGATATCTCAGGCGATGGGAACCAAGGAACAGCAATCCCTGCCCATTGTCTGGATTCCCAAGGAGCTATCTCCAAACCCAACCGAAGCAGTTCAAATAACGTCAGGCGCGAAAGTGGGGCAACTTCTGTTCGGAGACGGAACGGTCGGAGGCCTAAGCCGAGTTTCGATGGAGAAAGTCAACGGTATCCTTCAGGGTTGTGTTTTCCGTGCTTTTCAGGGACTAGGCGCTATCACCACCCGCATTATCCTGGGGGTCGACGGCAGTCTTTACGCAGGGGGCGACTCCTTATGCAGACTCAAGCCAAACGTTGCACTTGCGTTCGAGATCCAAAGTGTAAAACTCAAAACGAACGGACTCCAAGTCACCCTAAACCAGTCGCTTATGGATGGCATGGGAACAAGTTTTGCTGACTATGAGGTCATGCAATACGAGCCAGGGCATGAATCCGACGGTGAGACACTTCCTGTGCAGTCGGTCACCCTGAATAAGTGGAGAAATCAGATTTTTCTAGAGGTTCCCGGAATACAAGCGGAAAGGATTGTCCACTTGCGATTAAACCCCGGACTTTCGAGTACCGCAGACCTACCTCTTTGGAGCACGGAGGCTTGGTACAGCGTTCATTCCATCCCGACTAACCAAATGGTTAGCATTCCCCCGCTTTCCAATAAGCAAAATGTGCTGACTTCTGATGAGGTCAAAGAGGGCTTCAAATTACTTTTCGATGGGGAGTCTCTAAAGAATTTCCGAGGATTTAACAAACCCGAACCGACTCCAGGCTGGACCGTGAAGGACGGTGAGATCGAGTACGTTCCTGGTCAAAATGATGTTGATCTGATGTCCCGAGAGGAGTTTGACGACTTCGAATTACGCTTGGATTGGAAGATTTGCAAGGGTGGAAACAGTGGAATTATGTTTCGAGTTGCCGAGAATCAGCCTGCGACCTATACAACCGGCCCAGAGATGCAGATTTTAGACAACGATAATCACCCAGATGGTAAGAGTCTCTTAACTTCGGCGGGCTCAAGCTATGGTCTATTTCCGGTGAAGCGAGAAACTCAACGCCTCTCGGGCCAGTGGAACAACATCCGCATTGTAGCTATTGGAAACAAAATCGAGTTCTGGATGAATGGATACCGAGTTGTCCAGTACACTATCAACAGTCCGTTGTGGAAGGAAAAGATCAAAACCGCTTGGTTCGCAAATCCCCTCTACGGGCAAATGAAATCCGGTCACATCAGTCTGCAAAATCACGGCAATAATGTCTGGTTTCGAAATTTGAGGATTCGCCAAATTAAAACTGGGCACAGTCTGAGCCGATAGTTCGTCGAAAGAGGTGTATTACCAAAAATGAAATTTTCTGCCCAAGAAGAATACGGAATGAGATGTCTCCTTGCCCTTGCGAATGAGGGTGATGGTGCTACCTTGACCATTCCCCAAATCAGCGAGCGAGAAGGCATCAGCCAACCGCTTGCCGCAAAGGTTCTTACTTTGCTCCGCAAAGAGGGTCTTATTGTGAGCACGCGCGGTCAAACCGGCGGCTACGCATTGTCAAGAACTCCTGACCAGATCAATCTAGGTGAGACATTCAGCGCCCTTGGTGGACGAATGTTTGAGGATGACTTTTGCGATCGATTTGTGGGTCAGGAAGAAAGTTGTTGCCATAAAGGCAGTTGCGCGTTGCACGACCTTTACTCAAAGATTCAAACCGCGGTTGATGGAGTCCTTGCGCCCTTGACGCTCCGTGACCTCATGCCCGGCAACGACTTCATAGCCGTGTCCAACATTGAGAATCATGCCAAACGAACTTGACTTTCCCGTCGTCATTGACCCAAAGGCACTGGGTGCCCTAAAAAGGTTAGTCGCTCGAAAAGATGATCCGACTGCCTTTCTCCGAATCGGTGTGAAAGGCGGGGGATGTTCTGGATTTGAATACGTAATCAAAGCCGACACCGCTACAACTGCATTTGATGTCGCCATCGAGATGGAAGGGCTGAAAATCGTCTCCGACACCAAGTCTTCGAAATTTCTTCAGGGTTCGGTGCTTGAGTTCACTGGCAACCTGATGGACAATGGAATTCGCATCAGCAACCCCAACGCCGCCCGAAGTTGCGGCTGCGGCACGAGTTTTACGCCCAAAGAGTAATTTTAAACACAAAATAAGGCCCCTCCGGAAGAGGGGCCCTATTTCTGTGTGGCTACGGATTAACCGTAATTGTCGCCTTCTTGACCAAAGGCTTCTTGAGCCCATAGACGTCCACAACGTTCATCGTCACGACATACTTGCCGGGCTTTCGGAAACGTCGTTTGATCGTCGCTCCAGTTGCCTCAACCTGCAGTCCGTCGGATTCGTCAAAGTCCCAGTTGTAAACGAGTTGGCTGGCTCCGCCAAAAGCCGAACCGTTGAACTCGACTTCATCACCGAGGGCCAAGTTCATATCCGACCGATCGAGCGATCCTGTGATGGGTGTCGAGTCATTCGCAACTCGAATTTCACCGACATAGAATGTAGCCAACGAGTCTCCTGAGAAGGTCACATCCTTGACGTCTTTATTGGTTTTGCCGAAACCAGTAATCGCTTGCAAAGGAATTCCAATCTGCCTCCAACCCGAATCTGCGCCAGCCGGAACCGCCATATAAACTTCGCTCTTCATCCCGTCCGTGGTTGTGATGCGAACTGAGCTGTTGGCGATTCTAAATGCAAGCATCAAAAGGTTATCTTTATCTTCGTACAGCGAGGAAAGAGCGGAACTCTTCCCCATCGTGATCCTGCCGCCCTGAAAATAATTCCGACTAGAAACTCGAATCGACTTAGTGCCCTCGTATGCAACCTCGTCGGTTTCGGAGATCGATCCGCTACCCCAAGACTTTAAGCTGATCGACTGGTCTGCGATGGAGCGGGAGGGTGAATAGATCACGGTCTGCGCAAATGCTGATCCCATTGCGGCTATCGAAAGAAGAACTGCTACCTTTTTCATAATTTTCTCAAACTTACTCTGCAATAAACTTAACGCGCGAGATGGACTGCGCGATTCCTGTTTCTCTTTGGACGCTCACGACCACCCCAGATATTACACCTGGATTGGTCGAGACTTCAAATTTCGCGGGCATCGAGGTCCGGAATTTTTGTAAAATGATGTTTCTGTCCATTCCCAGGACACTTCCAGATGGGCCGCACATGCCGACGTCGGTGATGTATGCCGTTCCCTTTTCAAGAATGCACTCGTCCGCAGTCGTGACGTGAGTGTGAGTACCCACGACAGCCACCGCACGACCGTCGCAGTGGTAACCCATGGCAATCTTTTCGCTGGTTGCTTCAGCGTGGAAATCCAGAAAGAAGTGGGCGCCATTAAGAGTCTTACAAATTTCATCCACTTTTTCAAAGGGATCACCGTAACCCTCCAGAAAAACACGTCCACATAAGTTCGCGACCGCAAGTTTCACCCCGCCTTTTTCAACAACTACCAATCCTCTGCCAGGAACTTTCGATGCCATGTTTCCAGGTCGAACAATGGGCTTGCCTGAATCTAAATAGGCTGAAATCTCGCGTTTGTTGAAAGCGTGATTTCCTAAGGTAATGCAGTCAGCCCCTTGGCTGAACAGTTCTTCTGCGATCTCAGGTGTGATTCCCACACCCCCTGCAGAATTTTCGCCATTAATAATTACAAACGTCGGCTTGTGCTCATCAAGAAGTAGGGGCAGGCCCTGCTTGACAGCCGAGCGACCAGAGCGTCCGACAACGTCGCCAAGGAACAGAATAGTATAAGTTGTCATGTTGCAACTTCCTGAAAACGCGATTCACGGATAATAGTGACTTTGATTTGTCCGGGATACTCCATCTCAGCCTCAATCTTGCGCGCTACATCACCCGCCAGTTGATTTGCGTCCGCATCTGTCACCTCCAGCGGTTTGACAAACACACGGATCTCCCTGCCTGCTTGAACAACATAGCTTCGCTCTACGCCTGCAAAGCCATTCGCTATGCTTTCTAGACTGGTGAGACGCTTCATGTAGTTATCCAAACTCTCTCGCCTAGCGCCTGGTCTCGCGGCACTGATTGAGTCAGCAATGATAACCAACTTGGCCTCTGGGGATTCCGGAGCGATATCATTGTGGACCCTTCCCAATGTCATGAAGCAGTCCCGCCATTCCGGCCAACTCCATCTTACATCCCAACTCTGACGCAAGGCTTGCGGCAAGCAGTGAAACTTCAACACTATGGTCGAGAACATTTTGACTGTAACTTGTTCGAAATCTAAGATTTCCAAGCGCACTAACCACTTGGTGAGGGAGACCAAAAACGTCAGCCCTCACGGTCGCGTTTTCGCCCGATTCTTCAATCACCCGACCAATTTCTGTCTTCGCCTGTTCAAAGGATTCCTCGATTCTGCCGGGATGAATTCGACCATCAAGCATCAAATTAATCAATGCGAGCCGAGCCATCTCTCTGCGAACGGGATCGAAACTAGCAATTCCCACCGATTCCGGAGTTTCATCAATAATGATGTCGACCCCAGTAATTTGTTCAAATGCGCGGATATTTCGTCCGTCCCGACCAATGATCCGACCCTTCATCTCCTCATTGGGGAGCACTACATTTGCAACGGTGACCTCGTTGACAATCGCCAAATGGCTTCTCTCCATGACGGAAATCAGAATGGAGCGACTTCTCGCCTGAGAATCGCCCAAAGAAATCTTCTCTGCCACTGTTGCTCGTCGTGCAGCCTCTGCTGAGTGTTTCTCAACCATTTGGTTAATTGCTTCCTCAGCAGACAACTTTGCAACCTTCTCTAACGTATGTAGAGCTTCCTGTTGAAGGTGCTCAAGATTTCGGAGTTCGGTGAGAACCGAGGATTGAAGTACCGCGACTGCCTCTTCTCTGGTATCAATCTTCTCGCGTCGACTCTCCAGTTTCGCCTCGGCTTCGTGCAACTCACCACGCAAGGCACGCTCTGCTGCTTGCAGTTGTTCACTCAACCGAAGGTCGTGCTCCTTCTGGCTCAGTGCCAATTTGGACCGAAAAAACCAATACCCAAGTCCACTGAGAGACAGGCCCGCCAAAAATGAAAGGGTCTCGTTCATTCGCCGGAATAAACCTCCGCCCTTTCTCCACAAATCATTTCAACCGTCTCCTCTGAGTACCCCCGATTCGAAAGATACCTTCCCATTTTGGCCAAGGAAACCTCATTGGGTAACTTTTGCCGGATGAGTGAACGCCCTCTTTCCAGTTCGGAAGCTCCAAATTGCCCGACCTCTACTCCCCCGAGTCCTGCCGCATCTAACTTCTGCGCGATATCACGATCCCCTCTGAGTTCAGCCTGAAGTTTTCCTGTCAAATCTCGGGCAAGGCGAAGATCGTTCACCAATCCACCGCCCATCAGCCGTGTGAGGCACTCATCAACCTCAACCAAGGGAAATCTCTTGGCGATAAGAGCAACTCGCAAAGCATGACTGGAGAAGTCGCGCTTTGCGAGCATATTGAGTGCTTCGTTATAGGCTGAGTTCACTCGACTTCGGCTAGCTCGGCAACTTCAGCAACGGCTGATCCGGTGACTTTCTCGCTCTTGAATAGGTCTCGAATTTTGGTGTCCAGTTCCTTGAATACCTCTTGGTTTGCGTCCAAAAAGTTCCGTGCGTTATCGCGGCCCTGACCAAGGCGAATGTCACCGTAGTTAAAGTAAGTTCCAGCTCGCGAGACCAGCCCGCGGGCTGCGGCGATGTCAAGCAAGTCGCCCGATTTAGATATGCCTTTCCCAAAAATCATATCAAATTCTGCCGTTCGGAAGGGAGGCGCAACCTTGTTCTTTACGATCTTAACCTTTGTACGTGAGCCAACTTGTTCGGTGCCGACCTTGATTGCGTCCGCCCGTCGCACTTCCATGCGAACCGAAGCCCAGAACTTCAATGCCCGTCCTCCGGGGGTTACCTCCGGATTTCCGTACATGACTCCGATCTTTTCGCGAAGTTGGTTAATAAAAATACAGGCGGTATTCGATTTGTTGATGTTTCCGCCGAGCTTTCGGAGAGCCTGCGACATCATTCGAGCCTGAAGCCCAACGTGGGTATCGCCCATATCGCCTTCCATTTCGGCCTTTGGAACCAACGCGGCAACAGAATCCAGA
The DNA here is from genome assembly GCA_021413725.1 of Armatimonadota bacterium. Taxonomy (GTDB): domain Bacteria; phylum Armatimonadota; class Fimbriimonadia; order Fimbriimonadales; family Fimbriimonadaceae; genus JAEURQ01. Next base: position 22,163 of record JAIOPU010000045.1, read on the forward strand.
ACAACGATGTCGACGGAACCGGATGCAATGATGGCGTCCATGATTTCGAGGGCCTCGTCGCCATTGGACGGCTGGGAGATGAAGAGTCGATCAATGTCGACCCCCAATGCACGAGCGTATTCCGGATCTAGAGCATGTTCTGCATCCACGAACAGCGCCACTCCGCCCTTTTTCTGGGCTTCGGCTATCGTGTGCAAAGCGATGGTTGTCTTACCGCTTGACTCTGTGCCATAAATTTCCGTAATCCTGCCTCGCGGAATTCCGCCGATGCCCAAAGCCACATCTACGCTCAGCGACCCCGTGGAAATCGCATCCACCGCCTCCTTCGTGCCATCGCCCATTCGCATAATGGCCCCCTTGCCAAATTGCTTCTCAATTTGGGCGAGTGCTGAGTCTAGGGCGCGGTCGCGCTCCGTTGGTAAATTTGATTCCTTTGCCACTTGTTTCCTCACTTAGATGTATATAATTGTATACCAAAATGCGCCCGAAACGCGTCTGCGAGTCGCATTTTGTAAAATTACCCCAAGTAATTGCACGGCATTTTCCAAAAAGGTCCCGATTTTTTCCAAAAACCCTTGTATTTGACCTAAGATTGTCCTATAATATAGGTGTTCGCCACTCAGCAGTGTCTGAAGTTGGCCATGAGATCACTTGATTTCGGAGAGGTATAAAATTGAAGAATAAACTAGCTGCCGCACTTGCGGCTTCATTTTCTCTGATCGGCACAGCCCACGCGGTGAGTTACTCACTCGTGAATTCGTCTGTGGCTTTCACATCGGGAGCAATCGGTTCAAGCGGGCTTTACGTCCAAATGCCGTCGCACTTCCTTCTTGGCGTAGGTGCCAAGACTGCCCAAATCACCTACCGGGTAACCGCAACCGCAGGATTCAACTTGACGAGCGTCATTCTTGATCCCAACGGTGCCACGAAAGACAACAGCACTGTAACGATCGCTGCCGTCCACCCGGCTGACGCAACCGCAAACTTCTTTGCGACAAGCGCACCTTTGACGGCACTCGGAGACTCAACTACGAGCCTCTCCGGCACTCAAAGCCAGTACGATGTGACCATGAATGTAAACCTTGCTGGCACAGTCGGCACGGGTCTTGCAAAGGTTAGCGTCATGCAGGTTTTCTACACCGAAGCACCAGTGCCAGAGCCAACCGCGATTGCCGGACTCGGACTTGGATTTGCAGCGCTCATGGCGCGACGAAAGAGGAGCTAATTTAGATGAAAAAACTTATTCTCAGCTTTGGACTTTTGGTCGCCGCGTTTGCGGCCCAGGCCCAATCATTCACAAACTCTAACTATTTCTCGACCTTGACGTCAGCATCAGCTACGACATTGGCAACGGGCAATAGCTTCTGCTTGAACTTGACGAACTTCAACATGTCTGCAAACAACCCGGTCGAAGGATTGACTTGGACGTTTGACTTCTTGTCTCCGACAGCGTACAACTACCAAGGCGTATTCTTCGAGATCAGTGGTTCAGTTGCATCAGGAACAATTGATATCGTCGGTACCGAGGAAGTTAAGGACACTGCTCCTGCAATTCCGGTCACAGTTGGATCAGGAATTCTGGCAACGAGTTTCAGTTCGTTAACGGTTCTCCCTTTCACTGCATCGGTTTACGTTCCGTTCACTTCAAGCGTCCATCAAGGATTTGTCAGCAAGGATATCTTGTTCCAATTCTTTGGTAGCGGTCGAGTCACGATTGACCAAGTTTGCCAACGATTCCTTCCCGTCCCAGAGCCAGGAAGCCTATTGGTTCTCGGCCTCGGCGCGGTCGGACTTGTTCGACGACGCAAGTAATCTCAAACATTGCTTCTCCAAAAGCCCTTCGGTGAACCCCGAAGGGCTTTTTTTGGCTAAACTGAACCCATGCGCTTGGTCACACTTTTGGGAGCCCTCGGACTCTGCTGTTGCCTACAAGCGCAATCCGTTACGAAAATTCGAATGATGGCGGGCCCATCGATGGGAATTCCGCCCAAGGAAGATACCAATCCGCGCTCTCAGGCTCGCCGGGCTGTCTTCGAGGACTTTCGAAAAAAGAACCCCGACATCGAGGTCACCAACTCCGGGGGACTTGAGATGGTCGGAGACCGTGCCGAGGCGATGTTCCTCATGTCGATGGCTGGCGATAACGCGCCTGACATTTTCTACGTCAACTTCCGACAGTACTACAAATACATTGAGCAAGGGTTTTGCCGTCCCCTCGATGACCTCATCGCACAAGATCCGGAGTCCATTCAGCGAGCAAATCCCCTCATCCTGAAAGTCATCAAAAGCTACGACGGGCGCATCTACTCCATCCCTTGGTTCCAAGTGGCTCAAGGTCTCTATTATCGCAAAGACCACTTCCTGGAAGCGGGCTTGGATCCATCGAAGCCCCCTAAAGACTGGGATGAGTTCTACAAATACAGTCAGAAATTGACGGAAGCCCATCCAGAACGTCACGCATTTTGCTTTTCCCCGGGCGGCCCGGCTTATTTCTGGATCAATTTTCTATGGCAAGCGGGAGGTGAAGTTGTCGTCCCTGCCGAGAATGGAATTTGGAAAGCCGCAGTTGATTCCCCCGCCGGCGTCACGGCCCTAGAATTCTATCGCAAGCAAGTTTTGGACACCTGGAAAGGAGCCGACGGCAAGACCTATGGGCCGACCGCGTACGGCCCTTCCGACATGAACGACGACATCCGAACAGGCAAGGTGTCCATGTGGCTCGCCTACACCAACGACGTCATCACGGCAAGCATCAACGACCTCAACCCATCCGTTGTTGGAGTCGCTAGCCTCCCTGCTGGTCCCGCCGGGCGCGCGAATGAGATCAACGCTGGAATGTGGGCAATCAATTCGCGGGTCAAGGACCCAATCCGACTGGCGGCTTGTTGGCGATTCATTAAATACTTCGCCGGAGACGATGCCGCTCGCATCAACACCGAGAGATTCGTGGACCTTGGGATGGGGAACCTCGTCAATCCGAAGTGGCTCAAAAAATTTGGTTACGAAGACCTCGCGTCACAAGTCGATCCCGCGTACGTCGCGGCTAGCAACGACCTCTTTCAGACTGGCCACCCCGAGCCATACGGCAAGAATTGCCAACAAGTCTACAAGATACTAGACGGAGCCTTAGACAGAGCACGGCTGGAGCCCAACACTCCTGCAAAGCTCATCCTGAGTAATATCAGCACCGAAATGGATCGGCAGTTGCTCGGCTACACGCCACCAGAAATACTCAAACAACAACGGTCCTGGGCGGCGGCAATCCTGATCACAATTACCCTGATCGCGATCACTCTCACTTTTTTCTCCTATCGGAGAGCAAAGAGACTGAGGCAAGATATTGTCGAGCGATTGCCTGCGGGTAGTGTTCGAAGCCGGGTTTACGGCTTCATGGCATTCTGCATCTTCCCCGCCGCCGCGACTCTGATTCTCTGGTCCTATTACCCGCTCGCAAGGGGTCTAACGATCGCGTTTCAGGACTATAAAGTCGTCGGCGGATCGACCTGGGTCGGCCTCGATAACTTCATATCCGTTTTCAGTCAGCCCTTGTTTTGGAAAGCGTTGATGAACAGTTTCATATATGTGGCGCTGACCATCGGCATCGGATTCGGGTTGCCGATTGGACTTGCGCTCATGCTGAACGAAATTCCGCGCGGCAAAGTTCTTTTCCGCACCGTTTACTACCTCCCCGCCATGACGAGCCCGGTGGTCATCGCATTGCTCTGGCGTCAATTTTATGACAAAACAGATAAGGGCATCTTGAATTTTCTCGTCAATCCGTTCGTAGGTTTCTATAACTCCCTCACCGGCTCCCATGCAACTGCAACCTTTGACTGGCTCGGGGATCCCAAGTTCGCAATGCTAGCGGTTGTCCTCCCTGGAGTCTGGGCTGCTGCCGGTCCGGGCTCAATTCTGTACCTCGCCGCCCTGAAGAACGTGCCCGAAGAGCGCTACGAAGCGGCTGATCTTGACGGAGCCAGTTGGCGACAGAAAATCCGCTATATCACCCTCCCCGGCCTCAAACCCTTGATTCTCATCAATCTGTTGGGAGTTTTCATCGGCGGATTCAAGGCGATGGAAAACGTATTCCTCCTCACAGGTGGCGGTCCGCTGTACTCCACTCACACCATTGGCTACGAGATTTGGTCGAAAGCATTTATGTACCTGCAATTCGGATACGCAACTGCCGCAGCCTGGGTCATGGGCGCGATTTTGGTTGGCTTCACCCTGATTCAAATCAACAATCTCGTCAAGATGAAGTTTACAGCTGCAAAACTCTGAGATTCGCACTGCCAACTCGTAACGTCCCTAAGTAGATGGAAAGCACGATCTGGCCGGAAGGAGTTTCGGCGGGGCTCAGCCTCACCTATGACGGTGGGCAACCTTCGCATCGTGAAATCGCGATTCCTCATCTGAATTCGCTAAATCTGTCCTCCACTTTTTTCGTAGATGGCTCCGCTTGGGTGGAGGATGTGCCTTTTTGGACTTGGAACATGAAACTAGGGCATGAGATCGGCAACGGATGCCTAGTCCTCTGCGGAGAAGACAACGGAAGTTTAAGTCGTTGGACAACAGAAATGGTCATGACCGAAATTATGCAAACCAACGAGATGTTTCGAGAGACAGCTGGTTTTGAGCCCAAGTCCTTTGCCTTTCCCTGGGGATATCCCAACTGTTCAGGCGGTGGCGACTATCGTTTTATTCCGCAAGCAAAATTCATATATTGCCGCTCTGGTATGGAGGGTCACAACAATCCGACCAACATCGCTCCGAAGTACCTCAAGTGTATTCGAAGCGAAGGATTGAACTTTATTGAACTTCGCAACCTCGGGCAGGAGAGCCTCAATCGCGGCGAGTGGGTGATCTACTCATTCGACGGAATCGGCGAAGGCGAGCGGGCAATTGACGCGAAGACTCACGAGGACTTAGTCAACTGGATCGCCGAACAAGAAGAAGTTTGGGTGGCCCCGATCAGCACAATCGGCGACCACCTCATCTCTGCAGTTTAACCTAGCGGCATCACGTACTTTACGACTAACCTGCTCTTAAAGCTATCCGCGTTCGGGTCGCCGAAAATGACAAACAGTTCATTTCCCTTTTTGCCAGAGTTGCGATAGGCGATGTAAGGGTTCCACTTGTCACCTGTCCTAACCGCGCGCGCGGAGATTGATCGATGGTCGTCAATCTCATAGGACCCGGTGAATACGTATTGCTCGTACTTCCCGTTGAAGTCTTGAACTGTGTATTGCAAACCAGCGTCAATCTTCCTCAGAACACGACGGCTCATCACTGCTCGAGTCAGAGCATACTTTGAGCCTTGTCGCTCTCCCCACGCGTGCCCAATTCCGAACTGGTTGAAGCGGTCATTCGGGTGGAAGTGGTAGTTCACCGTTGTCACGTTATCATAAGCCGTATCGTAGCGACGGCTCTCTCGAGAGATAGAAACATTCTGCTGATCGCGAGTTTGGATCCCGAAACTTCCTTCGATCCCCTTTTGATAATTAGAACCGTTGTAGTGCTTAAAGTCATCGACCGACACGTCAGCGTGGACGTACTGAATTCTTCCCTTAGGCAATTCAGTTTCGTACTGCGTAAAGTTGTAAGCGCCAAACGCGTCAATCTTGTTCAGCAGCGCCAACCTGGGATTGAAGTTTTTCGGCGATGATGTGTAGCGAGTCGTCGAGAAAATCTTCGGTACTGAGTAATCTAGTGAAGCCGAATAGCTACCGGTTTTGGTACCGTCGTTATCCAATAAGGCAACATCCCCTGTCGCGGTGTAATTACCCATGCGTTTGCTGAGAGTGCTGCCGACAACCAACTCGTTGCCTGCGTGCGTATGGCTTATCGTCCCAAATGCGGCAGTGGACAACGTCGATCCTTCCTGCCTTTCAATTTGGAAAGCACCGTCGTATTCGCCTTGTTTTCCCGCGACGACGAAAGCGCCAACTGGAGTCTTGGAATCCAGCCTGCCGTAGACTTTCGCGCCTGCATCGATCTGCCCGATGCGTCTCGAATAGAAAAGCCGACCGATTCCATACTGACTTGTCAGGTTCAGACGATCTGCTCCTTCCGCAAAAAATGGTCGCGCATCTCCGTAAAATCTCTCCGAGTGGGTGAAGGTCGAATTCTCAATCTGCTGCTCGATATTCTCAAAATCGGGAAAGAGGGTACCGACTGCAGTCAAGTCATTTCTCAGTTTCTGCTTAATATCCAAACCCATCTTGGCGCTAACTTGCTTCCTCTCCGCCTCTCCTGAAATGTAAGCTAGGAGCAGAGGTTTTTCTTTCTTTTGAGAAGTTGGAGGCTGAACACCCTCCCAAATTCCATCATGCTCAGGCAAACCCTGCAAGCCGATGTTGCTCCAATAGGTGCGGTTGTTGAGGCGCAAATTTTTGCGGACAAAATTCACGGTCATGTTGATCGGACCGCTTTTTCGAGGATAGTCGATCATCTCCCACGGAATACGCATTTCCGCTTGCCAACCGTCAGAGACAATCTTGGCCGCGCTCTGCCAATCCCCAATCCATTCTCGCTTCCCAGCCCTTCCGCCCGCAATAACTTCATGTCGGTTCCCACGTGCATTGACTCGAAAGACCGAGGGCTGGGCCTGGCGTGTGAAATACGGTTCGAGCCAAAGTCCCACGAAATCATCGCCTTCGAGCGAAGCACCCGGAGTGATCTCCTTGGCCGATATTTGATCCGGCTTGCTGTCGTGACAGACCCATGCAAGGTAAATCGCCTTGTCGTCGTAGCCGATCCGGACTTCAGTATCCTCTTCGGCAAGGTTGCCCTTCGCGGGGTCAAAGAACTGTCCACTCACCTCCAACTCCTGCCAAACGGCATCGGTCACATCACCGTCTATGACGGGGGGCTGAGAAAGACGCTTCGCAACCATCTTGCGCGCTTGAATTTGCGCATGACAAAGTGGGAAAACGACAATGCAAATGAAAAAAGAGAAAGCTAGATTTTTGTTAACTGACATTGTAAGCACCAGGTACCCCTTCTGAACGGGTACCTGGTGCTTAATAGTTTCGCAAAATCGAGAGTCCTAGGACCGCCTAATCGACAACGATTCCAAGCGGCTTCATCGTCTTCCACTGCCCACGCGTAAAGTCAGGCACGTCCACGCTCTGCGAACGGTTCGCCACCGACCACTCGCTGAGTGGGCTGATGACGGACCACGAAGCAGCGTCGTAAACGTCCTGATCCAGCGGATAACCATTCCGAAGGCAAGTGATGATCCGCCAGAGCATGACGAAATCCATTCCCCCGTGACCACCGGCTTTCTTGGCTACTTCACCCATTTTTGCCTGAAGTGGGTGCTCGTACTTCTTGTAAAACTTCTCGAGATCTGCCGCCTCGTCCCAGTCGTCCGTGCTCTTTGACATCCCTTCGACCACGCATCGGTCGGGGAATCCGCCCCAGACGCCGCGTGTGCCTTGAATCAAGTTAAGCCGGTTGTAAGGTCGAGGCAGCTGCTCGTCCCATTGGATCATCATTGTTTTGCCCAGGACAGTTTTCACAATCGTCGTATTGATATCGCCGCAGACGAATTTCAGATTCTTGTGTGGGTTACCGTCTTTGAGATGCTCCTTGGCATAAATCCCTCTGACCCGGGATGGACACGACATCGAGCTCATGTAGTCCATTCGGTCCCCCCGATTGATGTTCATGTATTGCGCGACCGGCCCTAGTCCGTGAGTCGGATAGAGGTTGCCGTTGCGCTTGGCGTAGTGCAGAGTTCTCCACGAACCAGTGCCATGCCCGACCTCTTCCATTTGCCCGCGAAGATCGTGGATGTAGGCTGCCTCGCCGTGAAGCAACTCCCCAAAAGCGCCTTGACGACACATATTCAAGACCAGAAGCTCTTCGCGGCCATAGCAAACGTTTTCCATCATCATGCAATGCTTGCGAGTCTGCTCGGACGTGTCGACCATAGCCCACATTTCTTCGACGGTCAGGGCGGCGGGCACTTCGACAAAAGCGTGCTTCCCGGCCTTCATCGCATAAATCGCCATCGGAGCATGCCACTCCCACGGGGTGGCGATAAAGACCGCGTCAATGTCGTCGCGATCCAACATTTTCTGGAAGTCAAGGTCGTTCTTCCCAAACTCCAGCGGAGCGGGACGGCCCGCTTTCTTGACTCTCTCAACGCTGGCGCGGAGACTGGGAGCGTGCGTATCGCAGATTGCGATGATCTCGACCCCTTCCATCATCATGACTTGCGCCACGTGTCCGGAACCGCGGGCACCCACTCCGATGAATGCGCATCGGACCTTTTCCAACTTCGGCGCAGCAAACCCGGCCATTGTCTTTTGACCTGGTTTCGGTTTGGGCGCTTTCATCGAAGGGGACTTAGTCTGGGCGCTAGCCACCACGGTGCCGACGGCTCCGGCGGCAACAAAGAATTCACGGCGTGAGATATCCACACTCCGCATTTTACTTGAACAATCATCGTCTAAGCCTCGTAGAATCAGCAAGATATGGTCAAGTCAGATACTATGGTTAGCATGAGTTCTCTGCCCGATATGCAGAACACCATCGATGAGCGGAATATCGCCATCGATAAGGTCGGTGTTCGCAATGTGATGTATCCCATCGCCGTACTCGATTGCGCAAATGGCAAGCAGCACTCCATCGGCAATTTCCAACTCACAGTGGACTTGCCCAAGGAATTCAAAGGGACTCACATGAGCCGGTTCGTGGAAATTCTGAACCAGTATTCCAAGGAAATCAGCGTCCAGGCTTTGCCCGAAATGCTTAAAGCTCTCAAAGAGAGGCTCAAAGCGGATTTCGCCCATCTTGAAGTGACTTTCCCGTTCTTTATTGAGAAGAAAGCTCCTGTATCAGGCATGCCCGGAATGATGCAGTACACCTGTGGATTCAAGGCGACGCAGAATTGCACTTTTGACATGGTTACGACGGTCGAAATCCCCGTCACCACGCTTTGCCCATGTAGCAAGGAAATCAGCGATCGCGGCGCGCACAACCAGCGTGGCTACGTCAAAGTCGCCATTCGCACAAACAAACTTGTCTGGATAGAGGAAATCATCTCGATGGTCGAGGCTTGCGGGTCCGCACCTCTCTATCCACTTCTAAAGCGCCCAGATGAGAAGTTTGTAACCGAACTCGCCTACGACAACCCCCGGTTCGTCGAGGACATGGTGCGGGAGGTTGCGCTAGCCTTTGAGGCCGACGAGCGAATCACCAGCTACGAAATCGAAGTCGAAAACCACGAGTCCATCCACGCCCACAACGCGTATGCGTTTGTGGCGCGGGATAAGAAGATAACTTAGTCGGCATCTGTATGCGGCATCAGTTGTTTGGAAAAAACAAACAGACTTCATGACTCATGAATTAGAATAGAGCCATGAGTAGTTTGAATTGGGGAATTTTGGGGACTGGCGCAATTGCAAAGAAATTTGCTGAGGGGCTTCCACCCTGCCGTAGCGGCGAACTCGTCTCGGTCGGTTCAAGAACTTTGGAGAAGGCGGACGCCTTTTCAGCCGAGTTCGGTGGTAGGGGATTCGGAAGTTACCAGGAAGTGCTGGACGACCCCAAAGTCCAAGCCGTTTACATTTCGTTACCGCACCATCTCCACTGCGAGTGGACCATTAAGGCGGCTCAGGCGGGAAAGCACATTCTCTGCGAAAAACCCTTCGCTTTAAGCGTAGCCGAGGCGAAAGAGGCCTTGGCCGAAGTCAAAAAGGCGGATGTCTTTTTCATGGAAGCGTTTATGTATCGCGCCCATCCTCAGACCCTTGAGATCAAACAACTCATCGGCACTGGCGTCATTGGCGCTCCAAAAATGATGCACGCCGAGTTTGGCTACATCAGCCAGCGTGAGCAAACGACATTTCGGTTTGATGGTTCCGTGGGCGGAGGAGCATTGATGGACGTGGGATGCTATCCGGTTTCGCTTGCCCGATTTGTCGCCGGTGAGGAACCTCAGAAGGTCGCTTACTCTGCCGAGCTTCTCGACTCTGCCGCTACGATTTCAGGCGAACCCGCGAAATATGACTCCTACGGTATTGGGGAAATGATTTTCCCTTCCGGCTTTCGGGCGACATTCGGGTGCGCAGTTCACCTGCAACTCAATAATTGGGCAACGATTTTTGGAGAAAACGGGCGGATTCACATCACGGACCCCTGGTTCTGCAACGGGCCGGTCTTCGTCCAACTCAATGGTCGCGAACCTGAGCCGATCAAAGTAAACCCCGTACCACAGCTTTGGGGGAATCAGAGTGTTGTCGTTGCGCAACTCCTAGATCAAAGGCAAGCGGCCTTCATTTCATGGAACGACACGCTCGGCAACACCGCGATACTGGAAGCGATGCGGAAGTCGGTCGGGATGCTCTAATCCCTCTCCGTGAGCGAGAGGGACTATGACCGGAGGGAACTGGGGTGAGGTTTTACCCCCGAAAATTACCGAGTCTTCACAGTTTGAGCGAGCAACGTCTTGACACGCGTCACAACGGAAGCAGCATCAATTCCCGCCTCCGCCCGAATCAACGGCTGGGCGCCGTGCTCGATAAACTTGTCCGGAAGCGAGATAATGTCAACTTTGCAGACGACATCTTGTTGATTCCACAGATCAAGAACCGTTTGACCGAATCCACCTTCGCGGACATTTTCCTCAAGGGTTACCAGCAAGCCAGTTTCTGAGGCACTGCCAAAAATGGTCGCGGTATCAATCGGTTTGATGAATCTCACGTTAATGACTTCCGCCCCGATTCCCTCGGCGGCAAGCTGGTTTGCGGCATCCCATGCCACGCAGACCATCGAGCCGACGGCGGCGAGGGTAACGCTGGGTTTCAGTCCACCGGGAACACCGAGATTCTCGGCTTTTCCAAACTGGATCGGCGTCCGAGACTCAGGGAGTCGATCATCGCTCGCGCCGCGCGGATAACGCACAGCAATGGGATGATCCGAGTATCCCGCAGTGAACCTGACCATTTCGCTTAGTTCGGTCGTGTCGCGGGGAGCAGCAAGGACGAGGTTCGGAATGAACTTCAAGAAACTGATATCAAACGCGCCGTGGTGAGTTGGGCCATCATCCCCAACCAATCCGGCACGATCCATAAAGAAGCGAACCGGCAGATTTTGAATACAAACATCGTGCAGAACCTGATCGAATCCCCGTTGCAGGAAAGTGGAATAGATCGCGCAGAACGGCTTCATACCTCCGGCTGCCATCCCCGCCGCAAAGGTTACACCGTGTTGCTCGGCGATGCCAACATCGTAATATCTGTCCGGTAACTCTCGGCTGAATTTAGTGAGCCCAGTTCCGTCCGGCATTGCAGCGGTGATCGCAACGACAGTGGGATCCTCGGCAGCGATTTCGAGCATCGCATCTCCAAAGGCTTGTGTATACGTCACCGGCCCCGCGGCAGATTTCATTTCGTGGGAATCAAGATCAAACGGAGCTACGCCGTGCCACTTGCGTGCATCTTCTTCTGCGACATCATAGCCTTTGCCCTTTACGGTTATTGCGTGCAGGAACAAGGGAGCGTCAAGTTCGCGAATATTTCTGAAAATCTCAAGGAGAGTCGGCAGATCATGCCCGTCTACTGGCCCGATATACTCGAAACCCATTTCTTCAAAAATTGTTCCAGTTTCTTCAGGCGCGAAATAGTGAGTCAAACC
>JAIOPU010000076.1 GCA_021413725.1 Armatimonadota bacterium
CAAAGTCCTTCCCGCGATCTCCTGCCGAGTTGCCCCATCGGCTATGCGATGCGCCCGACCGGGGGCCGCGCAGTTCTGCACGGGCACGACATAACAGTCGCTTATGCTTTGCCGTTGCGTTCCCTGGGCTTGGAGGAGGGCACGAAAAGCGTGACTCGCGCCTACCGTCAGGCCGTCCCAATTCTGTTGGAAGCGATGCAGAAATCCGGTCAACCGGCCTCCCTAGGAGAAGAAGTTCTCAGTCAGCGAGCGAACCCCACCAGCCCCGACTGTTTTGCGCACGTCAGTGCAAACGACATTGTGGACCCCAGGACGGGCCTCAAGGTTTGCGGATGCGCTTTGCGCTTGACGGATCGAGCCGTTCTTGTTCACGCGAGCATTCCTATTCAGATTCCCAAAGTAAGCCCTGAAAAAGTATTCAGTCAACCCGCTCAGCTCACCATCAATTCTGTTTGCTTAGCGACCTTGGAGTCCCAGTTTGCTCTTGCCCTGGACAAACGATTGCAAGCCAGGGTATAATTGCAGTGCTCTCAAGACAGCTGGAGGCGGAGACGCCTTAAACGGAGAAAGCCAGCCGAGGGGTAATCAGATTTATAGCATTCAACAGTGACCGCAAGTTGCTGCCAAAGGCTCCTAGATTACCACGTCCAGGAGCCTTTGAACTTACAGGAGGTAGCAAAATTATGCCTACAACGGAAAAAGCAGCCGTCATCGAACAGGCCAAAGAGTGGTATTCCAACTCTGCGGGCGTGGTTTTCGCCGATTACCGAGGTCTCAGCACCAAGGAGCTTCAAAAGCTTCGTGGCTCGTTGAAAGCCAAGGGCGGTGACATTCACGTTATCAAAAACACCCTGTTTCGAATCGCGGCGGGCGATGATGTACAAAAGTTTCCTTATGAGCTTCACAACGGCCCCACTGCCGTCGCTTTCATTTATGAAAACGAATCGGAATGCAGCAAAGTCCTTCTAGACTTCGCGACATCGAGCAAAAAGCTCGCAGTGAAAGGCGGGTTCTTTGGCGGTAAAGCATTTACTGCAAAAGAAGTCGAAGCCCTGAGCAAGCTCCCACACCGGGATGTTCTCATTGCCCAAGTCATTGGCGTTATCGCCGCTCCTCTTTCTAACCTGGTTAGCGTGATCGAAGCCCTTTATGCTGATCCAATCCGAGTCATCGGTGCGGTCGCAGACAAGGTTGCCGAATCATCCCCTGCCCCGGTCAAGAAGGAAGAAGCGAAAGTCGAAGCAGCCGCTCCAGCCCCAGAAGCTGAAGTCGTCGCCGAACCGGCCGCCGATGCCCCAGAAGAATCGTCACCTGCTGAAGATGCTCCCGAAGCACCTGCAGCCGAATAAAAAAGAAAACACACACACGGAGAAATAAAGATATGGCAACAACTGTTGAATCTATTGTAGAAAAAATTAGCGGCATGACCGCGATGGAATTGAGCGACCTCAAAAAGGCTCTCGAAGACAAGTTTGGCGTAACTGCCGCAGCTCCCATGATGGGAATGCCGATGGGCATGATGGGTGGCGGCGACGCTGCACCAGCAGCCGAAGAGAAGACTGAGTTCAACGTCGTCTTGACCGAAGCCGGAGCTAACAAGCTCGGCGTCATCAAGGTCGTTCGAGAGCTCA
>JAIOPU010000050.1 GCA_021413725.1 Armatimonadota bacterium
TAACCGCTTCCAAGCGGACGTTTTTGTCACGGGGTTCATTTCCAACGTTCTCCTAGCATTTTTACTGGCTTGGCTCGGCGACAAAATAGGCGCCAACTTGTTCCTCGTCGGCGTTTTGATTTTTGGGCAAAGAATTTTTAACAATTTAAGTCTGATTCGAAGGCACCTGCTGACGAAGTACTCAGACTGGAAAAAGCGGAAGGCTGACCAAGCCGACCCAGGGCAAATTGCACCGTCTGCACAGTAAAGTATAGGCTCACGAAAATGAGCGATACGATTTTTGTTTTAGATTTGGGTGGGACGAAAGTTACGGCAGCGGCATTTGATGCAGATGGGGCAGGAAGTCTCCGGTTAGTCACATTTGCCGCCGTCCCGTGTGCCGGCCTTGCAAAAGGCGTTGTGACGGACATGGAGGCCACGATTGAAGCCGTGCAAAGTGCCGTCGGGCAAGTTCGGAGCATAACAAGCACCACCGATGAGGCCTGGATCGTCAGCATCAATGGAAGCCACCTTGAAGGCTCCAACACTCAAGGACTCGTTCCGATTTACCCTCGAACACGTGTGATTACGCGAGATGATGTCCTGCAAGTCTTGAATCATAGCCGCCAAGTGTTGCCTGCGCCGGATCGAGAGCAAATCCAAGCGATCCCTCGTGAGTTCCGCGTGGACGGACAGAAAGGGGTCACTCGCCCGGTGGGCATGACCGGGGGAAGACTCGAAGTAGTGACCCATGTCGTTACCGGCCTGACAAGCCACATTCAGAGTATTCAAAAGATCCTTAGGATTTCCGGAGTTACGCCGGCAGAGTTTGTACCACAACCGATTGCCGCGAGTCTGGGCGTGGTGGATGCTCAGAGCGCGGAACAAGGTTGCGTTGTCGTCGATATTGGCGTTGGCACTACCTCAGTAGGAATTATGACCGGCGGAGTAATTGCCTACAGTGCTGTCATCCCTGTTGGAAGCGGTGCTGTGACCAACGATCTCAGCAAACTACTCAAGTGCAGCGTTGAAATCGCTGAGCGATTGAAGACTCAAGAGGGAAGTGCCCTGTCGACGCGAGTCGGCGAATCCGAAACAGTTGAAATTAGCCAAATTGGGCAACTTGAGGTGAGGTATCTACCCAGGAAAGTTCTTTGCGAAATTATAGAAAGCCGGTTGCGAGAGATCTTGCAAATGGTGAAAGCCCACATCGAGCGAAGCGGTCTCAATGGATTGCTCCCCGGAGGGATCATTTTCACCGGAGGTGGCTCCAGAATTCCACTACTACCGCAACTTTCCGAGGAAGTTATTAAACACATGTCGGCGCGTTGCGGCGGACCGGAGATCGCAGGTACTGTAAATAAGCAATTTATTGATCCCGCAAATTCAGTAACGGTGGGCTTGGCCCGGTTCGTATTTGCACAAGAGGATGAAGAATTAGCCCCTTCGGTCGGTCTTGATGGCTGGAAGTTGAGGATTGCAAACGTAATTAAGGGTCATTTGAAGGCAAAAAGTTAGTCGGTTTCCGACTCTTTCCCCAAGGTTTCCCCATTGTTTTTTGGAAAAGTACGGATATGTCGAGCGCAGTAATTAAGGTTATTGGTGTCGGTGGCGGCGGTTCAAACGCGGTCAACCGAATGATTGAAGCGGGAATTCACGGTGTTGAATTTATCGCCATGAACACGGACGTGCAGGTTCTCGAAAGGAGTTTGGCCGAACAGCGAGTTCAACTCGGGGTCAATTTGACGAGGGGTCTCGGTGCCGGTGGCAATCCTGAAATTGGCAAAAGCGCCGCAGAAGAGAGCAAGAACGAGATCCGTAAAGTAGTCGAAGGGGCGGACATGGTATTTATCACTGCCGGGATGGGTGGTGGAACCGGAACCGGTGCCGCACCGGTCGTGGCTGACATTGTCCGCGAAGCGGGTGCCCTTGCGGTCGCTACAGTTACGCGACCGTTTAGCTTTGAGGGACCTAAGCGACGCAAACTCGCCGAGCAGGGCCTGATGTCCTTGATGGGACGAGTCGACACGCTCATCACCATTCCCAACGACAAATTGATGAGCGTGGTTGAGAGAAAGACCACTCTGACCGAGGCTTTCCGGGTAGCGGATGATATCTTGCGACAGGGCGTCCAGGGAATTAGCGATATTATCACCGTCCCAGGGCAAATCAATGTAGACTTTGCGGATGTCCGCGCGGTCATGAGCAACGCCGGTCCGGCTCTCATGGGAATCGGCTACGGCGTGGGCGAAGACCGTGCTCTACAAGCGGCACAAAGTGCGACATCGAGTCCGCTTCTGGAGCAAACGATTCACGGCGCCAAGGGTCTCTTGGTCAACATCACCGCCGGTCCGGGTTTGACTTTGGCTGAATCCTCGCTTGCGATGGACTACATCAGCCGGATGTGCGACGAGAACGATGCTGCGATTTACTTTGGCCTCGTGGTGGACGAAGAAATGGGCGACACCGTCCGCATCACAGTGCTTGCGACAGGGTTCGACCCTTATGGGGACGGACGCCAAGTTACTCACGCGACCTACAACGCTCAGCCGACAACGATAACTGCTCCGAGTCCAATATACGTGGCTCCGACAGTGGAAGCGGCCACCCCGGCGATGGCCGTTGCAGAGTTTCAAGCTGAAGAGACCGTTGCGACTGCCCCGGAGGCGGCCGTCCCGGTTGATAGGTCTGCAATCCATCGAGTTTCTCCCAAAGATATTTGGGAAAAAGCAAATGCTGCTCGACGGACTGAGCCCAAGGATGTGAGCGAAATTTTTGACGAATCAGATTTGGATATCCCAGCGTTCCTGCGCGAGCGTCGAAAGAACCAGCCCTAAGGTTCTTTCGGCCCGCTTCCGGGTATCATAATCTCTCCATCGGGGTGTAGCGTAGCTTGGTAGCGCGTCTGGTTTGGGACCAGAAGGTCGCAGGTTCGAATCCTGTCACCCCGACCACAATTCTCTGTTCCTGTTTGGTCGGCTAGGCGTTGCGGATTGCCGCAACTCTCGTGAGTAACTCCCTTGCCTTCGCCAAGGGCCACTGCGTGGCGGCATCGCTCAGAGCTTGCTCTGGGTTAGGATGTACTTCCAAGAAAAGAGCATCAATCCCAACTGCGGTCGCGGCCCGAACCATAGCCGGGATTGACTCCCTAGCACCGCCAGTAGAGGTTCCTTGACCCCCGGGCCGCTGCGCGGAGTGAGTGCCATCAAAGCAGACTGGCACCCCAAAGTTTCGCATGATCTCGAGGCCAGGCATGTCCACAATCAAATTGTTGTAACCAAAACTCGTCCCGCGCTCCGTGAGCATAATTCCTCTCGCCGAGAAAGACCGGAGTTTGTCAACAATATTCTTTGCATCCCAAGGTGCGAGGAATTGGCCCTTCTTAACGTTCACTGGGCGACCTGTTGCCGCTGCTGCTTCGAGTAAGTCGGTTTGTCGGCATAAGAACGCAGGAATTTGAAGCAAATCCACCATCTTGGCGACGGCGGGGGCCTGTTCTTCTTTATGCAGATCGGTAGTGCAGGGTGCTCCCACTTCGTCTGCAACCCTGCGGATCAACGCGAGTCCCTCCTCCATACCAAACCCCCGAGTATTACCCAGAGACGTGCGATTGGCTTTATCAAAAGACGCTTTGAAAACGTAGTTAAAGTTTAAGTCGGAGCAAATGGAGGCCAATTCTTGTGCTACCGAGGCGCAAATGTCATAACTTTCAGCCATGCAAGGACCGCCAATTATCGTGAGCTTATCCCCTCCGACGGAAAAGTCACCGAGGTCAAATGAAGTCACCGACTCGGACCCTTTTTCTTCGGCGTAGGTTTACTGGCTTCTACCTTTAAGCTTAATCTTATATCCTTGGTTCTTGGAGGAAGACAGGTCTTGTCATTGCAAATCTGATACGTCACGAAGATTTTTGTGTCGAGCTTCTTAATACCTTTTGCCAAGGCAAACGTGATCGGAATTTCGACTGTGCCTGAATAAATATAGTCGCCAGGGGTGAACGGACTAGGCTCAGGCACAGGATAATTGGGATGGAAAATGGAGATATTTTTTTCTTTTGGACCCAAGGCTACGCTGAGGTAGGTGTTGTAGTCCTCGACTTTCTTGACTTCCGGCTTCCCGTATGCGTGCCAGCCCTCAGGAAGGGTCACGAACAGCCTGCCAGTGAATTTAGTCCCGGCAACGATAGTTTTGGGGCTCTTAAGTTCAAACTTGACTTCGACATCTTGGGCAGAAGCGAAAGCGGTAAATAGGACCGCATTGATGAGAAGGAAGGACTTCATTGGATCATTCTACTCCCGTCGCAGGTCAAGAGGGTCCCCGAACCCATCAAAAACTGACGAATTTACATCAATCGTGTCCCCTGAGGAGAATCGTGCAACTTTCCGATACTTAGGATATGTTATTCTCTGTCGTGCCCGTAAAATTGCGTACATTGATTTCGCTTGGATTGTTCGTTGCTTCTAGTTTCGCCTTGGCTCAAGTATCTGTCCGAGGACGCCAGACTAAATTCGAAGCCCTTTCCCACCTGGATACATCCAGGTTAACACGGTTTTTTGAAGCGATTAATAGCAGCTTGGATTTTGGCGGTGTTGACATTGTCACTGTCGGTGACTCCAACACCATCGGATTTACGCTCGGAAGCCCCTTGTATCAGAGTTGGCCGTCAGTTATGCGGAAGTCACTCCAAACGAGCTTTCGGCGTCCGGGTGGGCTCGGATTTGTTCCAATCAAGTACGACGGGATCAACTCGAATTTTCCGTGGTCGGTGACGGGGGCCGCCTATGTGGGTCGATTTATGCTCTCAACCGGGGGCATGACAGCATCGTTTCCCCCCACGACTGCAAGTTCAACAACATT
>JAIOPU010000057.1 GCA_021413725.1 Armatimonadota bacterium
AGCGCCACTCTGTGGATGTGGAAGTCGCGGGTTCGAGTCCCGTCATCCGCCCCAATTCCATCGAGATTATCGAGGCAACCGATTCGGTTGCCTCGTTCTTCTTACGAGCAACGACAGGCTCAAAATCAACATCGCGATCGCGACAACCCCGTCATCAGCCCAGCCGAGGAGGGGGATGATGTCGGGAATCAGGTCAATCGGCGAGACGCCGTAGACCAAAGAAAAGACCAGAGGCAAGAGCGCGGTCCAGGGATTTCTCGGACGAGTAGAAAGTTGTTGCACGGATATTAGACGCGCACCCGAACAAACCCTGAGAGGCGAAAGGCCTATACCGAGTGCTGGGGATAAAGTTCCAGCCACCGCTCTCGAGTCAGGAAAGTCAAGTGCTCATCTCGAAAACGCCCTCGGTACCAGTACTTCGCCGGCCGCACACCGCAGGGCAAATATCCGACTTTCTCTTGCATCCGCTTCGAGGCCGCGTTTCCGTCCAGATACTCCGAGTAGATCACGCGCAACCCGAGGACGTGAAAACAGTACCAAGCCCGAAGGCGATTCGCTTCGGTTGCATAGCCTTTGCCCCACAGGTCTTTGGTGCCGATAAAACTCCCCGTGTTCGCGGTCCCGATGGGATTGTTGATGTTGTGAACTCCACTGCTTCCAATATGGGTGCCGTCGAGAAGTTCAATCGCAAAGATCGTATGTCCCTTGGCCTGGGCGAAGTTTGCGAAGAAATCCTTCTCCATCGGCATCGTAATCGGAGGCTTGACGATGATCCCGTCGGTCAACTCGTAGTCGTTGAGCCACTGGTAGTAGTTTTCCAAGTGCCGTGCCTCATCCAGCGGCACCAGCCGCACCCGTTCGCCATTTAATCCAAAAGCCATGTGAAATTATAGCCCCCCAACTCGACGTGCTATATTCACAAGATGAAGTTCTCAATCGGATTGCTTACGATCGGAATCTTGGCCGGCTGTGGATCACAATCAGGAAATCTTGCTCCCATAGGCAAGTGGGCATTTAACCACGTACGAGGCACGGTCACCCTCACCATCCGTCCGGACAAAACATTCAAGATTGTCAACAGTACCTGCGTGAGCGATACAGAACTTCTCTATGTCTGGACGGGGACTTACTCCACTCTTAGCGATAAGACCTTGAAGCTCAATACCACCGCTTATAACTTTGAAATTCCTTCCTACAATCCGAAGTCGAGAGCGGAGCTCAAGGAAACCGTCGCAAAGGAACAGGCAGCTAGCCTCAAGAAAGCGAACGCAGAACCTGCCCTGCAATTTTATAGGTCAGGCAATGAACTCATTATCGACAATTTTCAGGGCCAGAAAGTCGCTTTCAAAAGTCTCCCAAACTGAGAACAATGTCTGCCGCACATCTCAAAATTATCGTCTTCACCGGAGCCGGAATCAGCCGCGAAAGCGGGCTGAGCACGTTCCGCGACAGCAAGGATGGCCTTTGGGAAGGCTACGATGTTGCCGAAGTCGCCTCCGTCCAAGGCTGGCAACGGGACCCCGCCAAGGTGCTTGACTTCTATAACATGCGCCGCCGCGAGGTCATTCGAGCCGAACCCAACGCTGCGCACCTCGCCCTGGCCACGCTGGAAAAGGACCACGATGTCACCATCATCACCCAGAACATCGACGACCTCCACGAGCGTGCAGGGAGTAGCCGGGTCATTCACCTTCACGGCGAAATCCTTAAGGTTCGGGCCTACGAGGATCTCGAAGAGCGAACCATCCCCTGGAGAGATGACCTCGTCCTCGGCGACCTCCACCCCGACTCGAAACTGCAACTCCGGCCGCACATCGTCTGGTTCGGTGAGGGTCTTCCTGAGTTCGACCGCGCTATGGCAGTTGCCACTGCGAGCGATGTCGAAGTGCTTATCGTCGTCGGCACAACCCTCAACGTTTATCCAGCCGCATATATTGCCACGGAGACCCAAGCGAGCCAAATATTCGTGGTTGACCCCGCACCGCCAAGCCTCCCCCTTCCGAATGTCCGACTATTTGCAGAAGCCGCTACTCTCGGAGTTCAAAAGGTGATCAATGAACTGGCAACGATCTCAGAACTTGATGGCTAGCCCGATTCCAATGCTTCGAAACTCCGCAAAACTATAAACTGTTGGATTGTCGGCGCCGCCCTCAAAGTAGCGAAGACCGATAAATGCTTCCGCGGTGGGCGTCAAGGCTCGGGAGAGCCGTAAATTCAGGTCGGTTGCGCGACCTTGAGGAGCCGCAGCAAAGTCAAGGTCACCCGCCACCGTCCAGCCGCCACCCAGTTCCTGCTTTGCGAGGAAATGAAGCAGAGGAACCGGCCCCGTGTTCTTGGTCTGACCCAAAGTTCCACCTTGCTCCAAACGAATCTCGGCATCTCGAACTTTCAGGGTGCCGCCGATGGAGAGCGACCCATTCTTCCAATGTCGCCAAACCTTGCGGTAAGTCAGCCGATAGCTGTCAAAGCGATACTTAGCCTTCGTCGCCACGCCGGCGGAAAAGGTGCTTCCCCCAAACTGAACCGCACTCTTGAGGCTACCATTGCCCCGGAGAGTCAGGGGAGCATAGAGGAGGACCCATTCAGTGCCCTTTCCTGCGTCGTAGATCAGCCTGTATCGCGAAGTCGTGGCGGTTCCCGTGCCGTACAAGTCGCGGAGAGCGAATTTTGTCCCGGAACTGCCGGGGAGAGCGACGACGTTTTTGGGCATCGAAGTCGCGTCGAGTTGGACTTCGAATTGCAGGTTTTGGGCGAGGCAGAGCATCGGCAAGAGGGCCAGAGGAGTTAGAATGATGCACATTTTTCTTCTACGAGTCGATGGAACAAGAAGTCATGAAATCAGAGCAAGCGCTCGTTCTTCTCGATATCCTTAATCAGCTCACCAAGCTTCTCCCGGACTTCCGCCGGACCAAAGGTCAGTTTTAGCGGACCGCAGTCGGGGGCGGCGAACAGGTGGTCTTCGAGGAGCTTTTCCATGAGTGTGTGCAGTCGGCGCGCGCCGATATTCTCGATCTTCGCATTCACCTCCGCCGCAAAGTGCGCAATCTCATCCAGCCCGGAATCGGTAAAAGTGATGTCCACCCCGTCTACGCCGAGAAGTTGCTGGTATTGCTTGGTGAGTGCATTCTTCGGCTCGCTGAGGATTCGCCGGAAGTCGTCCTCTCCAAGGCTGTCCAGTTCCACGCGAATCGGAAGACGCCCCTGAAGCTCAGGGATCAAGTCGCTCGGCTTAGAAATATGAAACGCTCCTGCGCAAATAAACAGAATATGATCGGTCCGCACCGGACCGAATTTGGTCTGCACCGTGGAGCCTTCGATTACCGGCAATAAGTCGCGCTGAACGCCCTCACGGCTGACATCGGGCCCGGAACCGCCGGATTTTCCAGCCACCTTATCGATCTCGTCGATAAAGATAATGCCGGTCTGCTCTGCGCGATGAACTGCTTCTTGGTGAAGGCTGGCCTGATCCATCGAGTTCTTGGATTCTTGCTCGGCAAGAAACTCGCGAGCGTCACCGACTTTCATGCGGCGATGCATGGTTTTGGACTGGAACGGATTGTTTAGAGCACTCATATCCAGCCCCATCTCCTCCATCCCCTGCGGCCCGAAAACTTGCAGGAATGGACTTGACTTTTCTTCGTACTCGACTTCAATCAGATCGTTATCCCACTTCCCAGATTTGATTTCCTCGACCAGCTTCGCGCGTCCCTCGTCCGCCGCCGCCTGTTCTTCGGGGGTCGGGGATTTGTAAACTTCTTCTTCGAACGACCAAGACTCATTCGCCTCCGGAACCCCGGCTCGCTCACTCAAAAGATCGGCAAGTTTGTAGGTTGCCCCATCCAGTGCAGCCAGCCGATTAGACTCCAGATGCTCCATCTCGACGAGCCGAGCGGCGGCGGCGGCAAGATCGCGAATCATCGCGTCCACATCGCGCCCGACATATCCGACCTCGGTGAACTTGGTCGCCTCGACCTTTATAAATGGTGCACGCGCCAGTTGCGCGAGACGCCTCGCAATCTCGGTTTTGCCCACTCCGGTGGGACCCATCATAAGAATGTTCTTCGGCATGATGTCGTCCCGCTGATTCAGCGGTAATTGCTGTCGTCGGTAACGGTTGCGAAGGGCAACGGCGACCGCCTTTTTGGCGGCGTTTTGGCCAACGATGTACTTGTCGAGAAGTTCGACAATCTGGCGGGGGGTTAATTCCTCAAGGGGGGCATGCACCCTTATAGTTTAGCTCAAGTCCCATGCGTCACCCGACTCGATGAGAGTCAAGCATCCACAGTAGCTTTTCGTACTCCTCAGCAATGCCAGTGAGGATGTCGGCGGTGATGGGCTCGTCGATTGCATCCGAGGTGGTTGCGTCAATGCCTTCCCGAATCCCCTTGATCGAGGCGACGAAGGAGACGCACAGTCCCGTCAGTGCGTCATGCGCTGTGAGTTCTCCGGTCGGGAATAGCTTGAGTCGATCTTCGGATGAGAATCGGGCCGAAGGTGCATCAACCGGCGCGCCCAGTTGGCGGATCCGCTCCGCGATGACGTCTCCCGATTCGTTCACGATTCCGCCGACCTCATCAAGGAACCGGTGTACGACGATAAAGTTTGCATCGCGCAAGTTCCAATGAGCACTCTTCACATGCGTGTAGAGCTCAAGTTGGTCAAGCAGAATGGGGTCCAAAATGTTGACGACTTGGGTCGCAAGCTTGTTTTCAATCGGGATAACGTGTTTCATGCTCGTTCGTTTCAGTCCTTTTTGAACGCATGCTTGATGGCTTCTCCTACGTCTTCGACCGCCTCTTTCACATTCCCCGCAATCTGCTGGATTTTGCCTTCCGACTGCTCCACTTCGCCTTCTGCTTTGAGCTTTGGATTGTCGGTGGCGTTCCCCACTGCTTCCTTGGCTTTGCCAATAATTTCCTTGACCTTTCCTCCGGCCTTGTCACTAGTCCCGGCTCCCGCCGCGTTGTCCAATACTTCCTTTGCCTGATCGTTTATGTCTTTACTCATAACTATCCCCACGTCCAAAAAGGGCAGGGGGTTTCGGGCTTCGGGGTCAACGTGTCAAGGCGGTGAAAGTTGGGGGCAAAACCCACTTCCGGTTTTTGCTCCCCCATCTCCCAAGCCTCTGAGACTATCGCCGAGGGCCGTCTTTGCGGAACTTTCCTTTCCCGCCGCCGCCACGAGACATCTCCTGTTCCATAGGCTGTTCGTTGGCACGAGCCAGTTTTACGTTGACAACGCGGTTGCGAATCTTCGTATTGCGCAGGGCCATGACGACCTTTTCTGCGCTTGCCGAAGGAACTTCCACAAACGACATATTGTCGAGAATATCGATGACACCGATGGCCTGACCGTTGATGCCGGCCTCGTTCGTGATCGCGCCGACGAGGTCGCCGGGGCGGAGGCCGTCTTGGCGGCCCATGCCGATGAACAGGCGGGACATTCCGAGTTCCGGCTGCTCGCCGTCGTGCGCCATTTCCTCGGCGACGTTAGCGGCGGCACTATGCTGACTTTGCCACAGCATGTGCAAAGCGGCGGCGGCGATTTCCGTCGTGTCGAATTCGTCCGCAAGTTGGTTCACCGAGGCGAGGAAGTTGGAATACTCACCCGCCGCAAGGGTCTCGCGCAACGTGTCTTGGAAGACTTCTTGTCGCCTTGCAACGATGTCAGCCGCAGTCGGAATCCGGGCGGGTTTGATCGTGGAACCAATCATCCGCTCAATGTTTCGAAGTTGCTGTCGCTCGCGTCCGGTGACCAAAGTGATCGCGTCGCCCGAACGTCCTGCGCGGCCCGTTCGCCCGATGCGGTGAATATATTGCTCAACGTCCCAAGGGATGTCGTAGTTGATGACGTGGGTAACGTGGTCGATATCGAGGCCGCGCGCGGCGACATCGGTTGCGATCAGGAGATCGCTCTGCCCCTCTCGGAAACGGCGCATCACGCGGTCGCGCTCCGCCTGATTCATGTCGCCATGAAGGGCGTCGGCGTTGTAGCCCCGGATTCGCAGGTCTTCGCTGAGGTCGTTACAATCCGCGCGGGTCCGGCAGAAGACGATGGTCGCGCCAGGCGTTTCCATATCAAGGACACGGGCGAGGGCTTCACGCTTCTTGCCGTTCGGGACTTCGTAATAGGTCTGATTGGTCGTGTCCAGCGTTCGTTGCTTCGACTTGATCGCGACGTGAACGGGGTCGTGGAGGAACTTCTTGGTGAGAGCAAGGATGCGCGGGGGCATTGTCGCCGAGAAGAACGCGAGTTGTCGCTGAGCGGGAAGCTCCGCGAGAATCGAATCCAGGTCCTCGGCAAAACCAAGAGCCAGCATCTCGTCCGCCTCGTCCAGAACGCACATTTTGACGGCGGCAAAGGACAACGATCCCCGGCGGAGGTGATCGAGAATTCGACCCGGAGTACCGACGACAATATGAGCACCTGCGCGGAGCGAGCGGAACTGCCGATCAATCGGCTGGCCGCCATAAACCGGAACAATACGAAGGTTCGAGCCCTTGGCAAACTCATAAATTCCACCTGCAACCTGGATCGCAAGTTCGCGAGTGGGGGCAAGAATCAGAGCCTGCGGCTCCATAAGACTCATATCCATCGACTGCACAATCGGAAGGGCGAACGCAGCGGTCTTTCCGGTTCCGGTTTGAGCCTGGCCGATGAGATCGCGACCGGAAATCAGGACGGGAATGGCTTTTGCTTGGATCGGGGTTGGAGTCTCAAACCCTAGGTCTGAGACGGCCTTGGCGATGTTGGCATTAAGGCCAAGATCATTGAAGGAGACCAGTTCGTAAACTTCCTCGACTTCCTCCACCTTGTGGCTAGGCGCGGTGACTTCGGGCGCACTCTTGGACTTTTTCTTTTTGTGGAATTCGGGGGCGTTTTTCTTAAAGGAGTTGGGCGGTTTGGGCATAATTTTGGGGCGCAGAGCGCACCTTAACTACTATTGTGACAGGCTTGGTGAATTCACATACCTTTCCGTAGCAAATAGCCCAAGTTCCGAGTATTAATCACCAAGTCCGCCAGGATTCACGCCAGATCCACGGGATTTCTGCCAAGTCCGCAAGGATTCGCACCAGATCCACGGGATTTTCGCCAAATCCGGTAGGATTCGCGCCAGATCCACGGGATTTTTTCCAAATCCGGTAGGATTCGCGCCAAGTCCGGTAGGATTTGCGCCAGATCCACGGGATTTTTCCCAAATCCAGGGCTTTTGATATCCGCCCACGGAAAGCACAGGCGTTCACTTTGGATGCCCCAGTTATGGAGTGAGCTTATCGCCCTTTACTTTTCGACTGACGGAGCCCCCGGCGTCAAAGTCAAAAATCGCCTCTGGTTTTGTACACCGCACGATGCACACCTCGGAGATATTCTCGAATGGTGCCCACATGTCGCCGAAGCCGTCGGTTCCCTTCTGGCTCGACCAGAATCTCACGCCCTTCACACCGGATTCGTTAGTTTCCCAACCAAGAAAAACGGTGGAATGGCCCGCGCCCTTCTTCCAGGAGATATTCATGAAGTCTCCGGGAGAGGCGTCTTTGGGGGCAACTCTTGTTCCCGCTTTCATGAGTTGTACCAGGCAATATTGACTGCCAAACCCATCGGCATTCCACCATCCCCAAGCCTTGACTTCATCCTCGCGGCGACCGCCATTGGGCTCTTGCATTCTCAAGGCTTCGATTTGGGCGTCCGTGACTTGGCGAGGGGCGATGCGAAGATATAGGTCGGTCGCTTCCATGAAGGCAGCATAGCTGGCGCCGCTGCAATAACTCGCCTCGCGCGGAGGATCCAGAAGGGGCTTTCCGCCCAGGATAAGCGGGTAGCATATCGGAGACTCGGCAGGGACGGCTTTGACTCCGATGAAATAGCTGCCGCCGGTGAATGCGCGCGACTGGACAATGTCAATGCCTCGCAAAACAAACCGATTGAAGCCAGTTGCCTGGGATTCGAACTTGCGGAAATGCTCGATATGGTGAGTTTCTAGTTCGCGAGAGTAAGCCTGAGCGCCGGTGGCGACTAGAGCAACTGAGGGCAAGAGTACGAGTTTCAAGTCCACCCCGGGACTTTACCCCCAGAAATGCAAAAAAGACCCGGACGACGAGTGTCGTCTGGGTCCCGCTTTTGCCCGCGCTTATAGTTTGAACAGCGACATACAAATCTTGTCGAGGTACTTCGGACTGAAGTCCTTGCCGTCTTTGGACGCGATCGCACCCATAATGGAGATAACAAGGTGATAAACAGGAAACGCGATGTAGGTTAAAATGCCGATCAGGACAAACACCAATGGAATTGAAATGAAAACGCCAACAGCCGTGACAATGCCCAAAGTCAGCGCGAGTGCGCCTTGACGCTTTAGATACGGCTTTCCATCCGAAGTCAGGAAGAAAATTAAACCTGGAACGAATCCAAAGAAGATGGTGAGAATCCAGCACAGCATAGCTTTCTGCGCTTCATCGGCACTCGGTGCAAGCACCCCTCCAGCTCGCGGATAGTCAATGGTTGCGGCGGCCGCAGGGGGTGCGACGTTCTCAATGGGTTCTTCGGGCGGTATGTTACTCATAGTTATTCTCTCGTGCAACACTTTTCCGTGTTCAGGTCAAAAGCATATACGAATCGAAGCACCGTAAGGATGCCGAAATATCATTCGGCATCCTATATTTTGCAAGCGCTAGTTGTCGCCGATGGCGTTGAACGCTGTAACGAGGACAGTGTAATCCGTGAGATCAACCACACCATTGCCGTCGAGGTCGGCATCGGAAGGTCGAATTCCGTCACCGTCAGGAGTGCTCCAGCTGGAGTCCGTGCTCACCCTGTTGAAGTACACAACGAGCTTGGTGTAGTCGGAAAGATCAATGACGTTATCTCCGATGATGTTGCCCGAAACCAAGTTCACATTCGCGTTGATCACGTTGCCTG
>JAIOPU010000058.1 GCA_021413725.1 Armatimonadota bacterium
TCTCGGGTTGTTGAGCGCCGTTCCTATTTCGAGATCCTTCGGAGTACCTCAGGATGACGGCATTGGGCTCGACGTTACCAGCCAAATCTTTCTTCATTCCACGGATCGCCATGCATGTGATACCCGTTCTGCTCCCAGAATCCCGGCGCATCGCTGTTGCGCAGTTCGATGCCGCGGATCCACTTGGCGCTCTTCCACAAATACAGTTGCGGCACGAGCCCGCGTAGCGGCCAGCCATGGTCGGGGGTGATGGGTTTGCCGTCCCACTCGTAGGCGAGGATGCAGTCGTCGTTGATGAATTCTTTCAGCGGCACGTTCACCGTGAAGCCGGCTTCGCTGTGGCACATCACGTACTTGGCGGTGGCGCGGGGTTTGGCTTTTTCGATGATCGACTTGAGGCTCGGGCCGGTGAAGACGTTGTCGAGTCGGCTCCAATGGGTGACGCAATGCATGTCGCACACCACGTCGATCGCGGGCAGCGCGAGGATTTCGGCGTAGCTCAACTCGTACGGCTCATCGACCTGCCCGAAGATGCGCAGGCTCCAGTCCTCGCTGTTCGGATTCACCTTCGGCACGTTGCCGTAATGCAGCACCGGCCACTTGGCGGTGAGCTGCTGGCCGGGCGGGGTGCGGTCTTGCGGCGAGCCGCGTTGGGTGTCAGGGCTGATGATGCGGGGGCGTGACATGCAACCATTTAACCGCGAACACACGAAGGCGCGAAGAAGAAAAGATAAAATTGTATTTTTGTCTTCTTCGCGTCGTCGCCCGCTTGTGTTTAAAAGATGCAGCGGACTATGGCAATACCAACGTATCGCCCAGATCGCCGTACGTGCAACGGATTCTTGAAGCGGTGTCGTTTCGCATTTCGTAGGCGGTCAAACTTTCCACGTGTCCGTCGTAGAAATAGACGTTGCATTTGTCGGCAGCGGCACCGTGCCGGGTGCACAAAGCGCCGGCCCAAAAGCCGCCCCAGGATTGATCGGTAAACGTGGCGATGGTGCTTCCGGGCGTACCCTGCCCGGCAGAGGCTAAGCTATCACCGAGCATGATCGAACGCGAAGGCATGGGAACTACGTTGATCCGCTGATAGCTAAACGACCATGGCCCGTTTGGGTAAGGGAGGTTATTTATCTGGAACGAACCCTGCATGCCCGAATTTTCATACTGTGCCTGGGAGGTGAGGGTTCCAGGCGAAGCCGTACCGAACAGAGCATAGCCGGTGGACTGGGCGGCAGAATCATCCATCTGTTGATATTTGTCATGGAACTTAGAAGACGGACACGAAGTGGTTGCAATGCGAACGTAGCTGCGACCGGTCATGTTGTCGAACGAGTCGTGCCCGGCCACAAGAAACCACGGCCACAATTTGATATTGCCGCCCCTGGTGCGGTTCGTCGCGACAATCTGGCGATAGTCGTTCGCGTATACTCTAAAGCCCAGTCCGCACTGCCGCAGGTTGCTCAAGCAGACCACGCTGCGTGCGGCATTTCTCACCCGAACGAACGCTGGAAATAACAAGGCGACCATGATTGAAATGATGGCAACCACGACCAGCAATTCGATCAGGGTAAAAGCACTGCGACGTGAAGAACGTGGGTTCATCGAATTCCTCGACCGCGAAGCAATACATTCGGCCGTCAACAATGAATGTAGCGGGGAAAATCGATTCACCTATTTCGTTATTACGAAAAACTATTCCGTTTTCGCGCAGAACCAGGCGCGAAATGGCACTAATCCGCTGAAACGGGTCGGGGAGGCCTAGACGGTCTAAACGCGCAAAGAGAATTGCCCTGCTACTTCGCCTTCAATCCCGCGGCCTTGCGGGCTTTGGCAAAGGTGCCGAACAGTCGCACGGCCGCGCCGTACAGCGGCGGATTTTTGCCGCGGACGGCGGTGTCGGGAAGCGACTTTTTCTTCTTGCCGAGTTTCTTCAGTTCGGCCACCACGCGGGGCTTGGTCCAGACTTGGCGCTGGCGCACGCTGGTCGGGTTGATCTTGGCGGCTTGCAGAGCTTTGTCGTACGAGCCGAAGTACCGCAGTGCGGCCGCGTGCAGGCCCGGGTCTTCCTTCTGAACGGCGCCGCTGCTGAGCGGCTGATTGTCGGCGGCGAGACTCTTGAGCTCGAACGCAATTCCGCTCCGCGTCCACTTGCGGTAAAGGTTGATGTCGTCGGCATCGAGGCCGGCGGCGTGC
>JAIOPU010000060.1 GCA_021413725.1 Armatimonadota bacterium
CGCCTGTCCGCCGACCGCAGAGCCGATTTTCACGATCTCGCCCAAGGAACGGCGAGCTTCATAGTAGTCTCCGACTTCCTCGTGAAGCATAGATTCACCCAAAAGTAGCCAGGGAAGTATCCGTCCCGCGCCGTTGGCCTCGAAGAGGCGGCGTGCGCGTTGAAGATTTTCAGCAGCGACATCGATCTTCCCTTCAAAAATAAGAGGATCAAGGCTCGCCATCAACTGTTGCGCAAGCATCGCAGAAGTCTCCAAGTATTCGGAGCGCTCCGCGTGCGCGCGGTGTATCTTGCGACTCTCTTCGACTCGCCCCACGTGTTGCAGGACCACGGCGAGTTGTTGCTCGAATTCAAACGCAATTTCGGGTCTTTTAGTCTGCCGCGCAAATGCAAGTGAATCCTCAGCAAACGTAACCGCCTTGCCAAAATCGCCGCGCGACAAATGTCCATAAGCCAAAGCCCCACCCAATCGGGCGGCGACCATCGGCTCACCCATCGCCACCGCTTGCTCAATCGATCTCACGGCATCTTCGGATTCGTTGGTCAATCTTCCGGCCATTACAGTTAGATACACATGTTGAGCTTTCACCAAGCGACGTTCGCTAGACTCGGTGGGATTCACCGCTAAACTTCTCCGATGAAAATCACGGGCTGCCTCTACCGGCATGCTCAGCCACTGACTCTGTGTGGCTACTAACATTGAAAGAGCGTCCGCCGGGTTTCGGTCCAAAAGCCACTCGGCTGCAGTGAGGAGAGGGTGGCTTTCGTAGGTGCTGACCTCGGGTCCGATGTTCGAAACCGTTCCCATCTCGCGGATGACTTTTATTCGGTAGGCATCAGCGGTGGCAAAAGCCTTGGCGCGTTGGCCACTCGCGTTCAAGTACTTTACGCGGAGGGCCGCCGCATCTTCGTTCCAAGGATCAATCGCGCAAGCGCGTTCGATCAACTCCAGCCCCCCTGCCCGATCGCCCGCTTCCCACGCTTGCTCTCCACACGATACTGCACTCTCGCACGCAATATTTCTCAACTCAAGGCGCGTCTCGATGACCCATTCCTGGTCCAGACCTGGCATGAATTCACCGCGATAGGTCGTATGGTCATCTAACGTTAACCAATCGCATTCAATCTTCCCTTCGGGGATAGAAACGTAATCTCGGCTGGCTTCAAAATGAGGAAAGACCTTGCGCAAAACCACGAGCGCGTTTCGCAAACTGTCGAGAGCAGCTTTGGAAGTGCAACCCGTCCAAATCAACCCAGCCACCTCCGCGCGCGCGAGGTTCTCCCCCGCACGAGAGGAGACATAGGCCAAAGCCGCGAGCGCGTTTTTCGCAGAAATCGGCACCGGAATTCCATCAGCATTGAGGAGTTCCATCCTGCCCAAGAGATTGAGTCTCCAGGGTCTCGTTTCCGAACTTGCGACCATTCCCCCTATTATACGATTTTTACAGGGAGAATCCAAGTTTCTGACGCGCTATTTGTGCCGGTTTTGAGGCTCATTCTCACACTTTTGCGTTTGTTTTGCGCTTGGGTTTCTATACTAATCAGATTCCTTACAAAGGACTGAATATTATGAAAAGATTGAACAGAGATCTCGCCGTTGTTGCGTTGCTTGTCGCAGCGCCTCTTATCGCTACTCAAGCCCATGCGCAATCACGCTGGTCAATTGCCTATACTGCCGCCACAAACGTTGGGTCCTATCTGGGAATCATTGACGGTGAGTCATCCAGTACAGGCGCCCTCGTCGAAGCTCAGTCGAACACAAACTTTACGGGCTTAGACAGCAATGGGAACACGCAAACCATGAACTTCACCGGTACAACTCGCGACAGCGCGGAGTATGGACGACTTCGTTGCTACGCTTCCGGCACAGTTTCCAACACGTACTACAATCCCGCGAACCCAGAGTTTTATAACTCCACTACGGGTGTGATGAACTATGCGGGATCGCCTTCAACCATGGCTTGCCTTGGCTTTTCGGGCTTCGACGACATCCTGCAATTTGGCGGAAACCTTCAGGCGGGTTACAAGGCCCGATATATTTTCCACGTTGACGGAACAAACTCAGGTTATCGAGGCGCGGCGGGAATGGGCGTGGGTATTGCGGGGAATCCAGATGAATCGTTTTTCGCGTTTGATCCCGGTTCCTATAACGAAATCTGGGCGACGCAATCTTACGACATCAACGGGATAACACCGCAAACCATTCATGTGCAGTTCTCCAATCAATTCGTTGTGGATGCCAACGATGTTCCCGAAGGATCGACATTCTCGGGAACGTCCGACTTCTCCTCCACGCTTACACTGGCTCAAATTCAAGTGGTAGACGCCAATGGAAACGAAGTAACAAGCGGCTGGACAGTTACCGCTGCATCAGGAACCCATTACCCAACCGTTCCTGAGCCGGCATCCTTCGCGGCTCTTGCTTTTGGCGCGGTAATCCTCATCAAGCGACGACGATCCTAGCTTAGGCGGGACCGTATTGCGCTTCGTGCAAGCGCTGATAAACTCCGGCGGCACTGACTAAGTCTTCGTGCCGCCCTTGTTCCGCAACGCCGGTCTCATCCACCACAACGATACGATCGGCGTTTTGTATGGTCGCCAAACGATGCGCAATCACCAGCGTCGTCCTTCCTAAAGAAAGCTCGGCGAGCGATGCTTGGATCAAGCGTTCTGTTTCGGTATCTAGAGCAGACGTAGCCTCATCCAAGATCAAGATAGGCGGGTTCTTCAGAAACATTCTCGCGATCGCCATCCTCTGCTTCTGTCCACCCGAAAGCTTAACGCCCCGCTCACCGGTCAGAGTGTCCAGACCCTCCGGCAGTTGTTCGATCATCTCAAAGAGTCGCGCTCGCTTCGCCGCGTCCATGATCTCATCGTCCGTTGCGTCAAGCCTTCCGTAGGCGATATTCTGCCGAATCGTCCCCGCGAACAAGAACACGTCCTGCTGAACAATCCCGATGTTCTTTCGCAAAGAAGCCAGCGTCATATCCCGAATGTCGATTCCATCGACCGTGATTCGTCCCGAGTCCAAGTCGTAAAAACGCGGCAACAGAGAGCAAAGCGTCGTTTTTCCCGCCCCGCTTGGCCCGACGAATGCCACCGTTTCTCCCGCCTTTAGGTGCAAATTGATGTCCCGAAGCACCGTCTTGTGTTCGTCGTAACCGAAAGTTGCCGACTCAAAGACAATGTCCCCGCGTAATGTTCCGACCTCGACTGCGCCCGGGAGATCGGCGATATCCGGTTCGGTGTCGAGCAATTCGGTATAGCGCTTGAACCCCGCAATACCCTTGGGATAGGTCTCCAACACGGCGTTGATCTTCTCGACCGGGCGGAAAAAGACATTCACCAAGAGCAAGAAGCCCATGAATCCGCCGACGGTGAGTTGGTTATGAAGGACAAAGTACGCCCCAGCCACCATAACGGAAAGTTGAACAAGACGCATCGTCATGTAACTCAGCGACATGCTCATCGACATGAGCCGATAGGCATCCAATTTGGTCTCGCGATACAAACCATTGTCCAAGGCGAAAAGCTCTCGCTCGTGATCCTCGTTTGCAAAAGCCTGCACGACCCTGATTCCGCCGACGCTTTCCTGGATGCGGTTATTGAACTCTCCAACTCGGCCGAATAAAATCCGCATATTGCGGGTCATCGCCCGTCCATATCGGGATGAAATCCACACCATCGGGGGAACAACCGCCCCTGTGATCAGAGCAAGTTTCATATTGATTCCAAACATCAGCACGAACGCACCGACAAAAGTCATCACCGCGATGAACGCATCCTCTGGCCCGTGATGTGCAACCTCGCCGACGTCCTCCAAATCCTTAGTCACCCGCGCGACAAGGTGTCCGGTTTTCTGATTGTCATAGAACCTGAACGAGAGTTTTTGAAGGTGGTCAAAGATCTTTCGTCGCATCTCCGTCTCAATCGCAATCCCGAGCACGTGCCCCCAATAATTGACCACATATTGCAATCCGGTGTTGAGAACATAGATGGCGAGCAGGCCAAGAGTGGCGGCGATGATGAGTCCCCAGTTCTCGCTGGGAAGGAGACGATCTACAAAAGCCTTCACCGCGAGTGGAAAGGCGAGTTCCAGCAGTCCAGAAACGACGGCGGACGAAAAATCTAGGATAAACAACCGTCGGTGAGGACGATAGTACGAAAAGAAGCGTTTAAGCATGTCAGGGGGCGTCTCTCAAGGATGCCACATACCGGCTCAGACCAACTTGCCGGGAAAGATTTGGCATTGAGCGTCTGTCCGGAAACATCACATTGTGAATCTACAGGCGCAACATTTGCCTTACTTGTCACGTCTTTACTCTTGTCAAATTGGGGAGAAGTCAGCAATGACTTCCCCCTTTTACCGTCTCCCACAAATTCATGCTGTCCAATGTCAACGATCGGTTCCTAAGAAATTTTAAATCTCTCCGCTCACGGCTGACAGAAAAATCCACAATGAAAACAACCTCCTCCTGGGCGGTTGAAATCACGGAAACCAGTTTGGTCTTGTCTCAAACGGACTCGAATGAGCTGAAAGTTGGGGCGCAAGTGATCATTGAAGTGTTTGGCCAGAAGAACAATCTCTTGGCCCACGGAGTTTTAACCGCGGTCACTCTCGATTCACTGGTCATTGCGGTTCGCACTCCGTTCGCTCTGCACCCCCCTACCGAACAGGCACGAGCATCCATGGTTCGCTTATCGGCGACGGTGAATCCTAATGGTTCAAGCACGATTTGCAATCTGATGGATGTCTCACTCGAAGGCTGCGCGTTCGAAGGTCCGCTAGATTATGAGAGAGGTCAGGTGATTCCCATCGTGCTTCACACCCCCGCGGGCGACATTTCCGGGGTCTTTACGGTCCGAAATTGCCGTCCCAAGGATTTCACCGGTTCGGTTTACCGAACGGGTGGAACTTTGGAGATCGTTGATCGAATTGCTGCCGCACGCTGGGCGAAAGTGCTGGCGGAAAATATCTGCGCTTAGGCGATTTGGCACTTATTTACTTCTTTTTCTCCAAAACTTACGAAAAACCTAATTTTTTGAATGAAAATACTTCGATCTTTTGATTAAAGATCGAGGTTTTTTGATTAAGAATCAAGGTTTTTTGATAAAGGAAGCTCTTCTTTTATCAAAAGATCAAGGTTTTTTATCAAAGAATCGAGGTCTTTTGATTAAGTATCGAGGTTCTTTGATTGAAGATCGAAGTCTTTTCATAAGATAAGCTCATCTTTTGATTAAAAATCGAGGTCCTTCTATTGGAATTGCGAGTCGGACCATCCAAATGGCTTAACCTTCCTTTGGCCCCGTGCCGTAGCAATCCGGGTCTCGCACCAACATCATGGCGGGTTACTTTTTCTCTTGGCGTCTTCGGTTGCGTTCGCGCAGCCAGTCCCTTCCGCCTTGGACACGGTTCGGAAGCTTGAAACCGACCTGAACTTCGACAGCATGTATCCGCGGCGTTCCTACCTCGGCAAGACAGCCGCGCCCCAGGGATGGAGTCACGACGACCGCTTTTTGGCTTACACTTGGAACCCGTACGATATCCGCAGCAGCGATCTCTTTCTCTTCGACTCGCGATCGGGCAAGACCGAGAGGCTTACGAGCATTGAGATGATGGCAAAATTCGACCGCGACTCCAAACTCGCGATTGACTTCATCAAAAAAGATGACGAAAGAATCACAAAATGGGACGGCCTCTCTGATAATGAATGGCGAACCGAGCGACAGAAATTTAAGGAAGAGCAAGAGAAAAAGAAGAAACCCGATCCAAGTTATCCCGGAATTGGAGGCATCGCTTGGGCAAAGAAATCCAATGAATTCTTAATGCTATTCCGCGGCGACATTTGGCGTTGGAAAGTCGGAGAATCTGCACCCAAACGCATCACCCAAACTCGCGAAGCAGAATTCAATATTGAATACTTGCCTGACGATAGTGGCTTTGTTTTCCGGCGCGGTAACGGAGTGTACAAGATCAAGTTTGGCAGCGAGTTTGTCCGACAAATTAACCCCGAACTCCCTGACGGCGCGGAATTTGGTGGGTACAGTCTAAGTCCCGACGGAACGAAGATGCTCGTCACCGGTTCGAAGCCAGGTGCACCTGATCGACAAGTTGATTGGATCAGTTACCGAGAACGATTTGCGCAAGCCAAGAAGACGGCAAGAGGTGTTGCCGAAGACGACTTCCAAGGTCAAACCTTGATGTACTTATTCGATATCACGGATAAGGCTCTGGATGATGTGGACTCCGATCAAAAACCTTATGAATTCTATAAGTGGGCAGGTGGAGAAGAATGGCAGTACTTTAGCATCAGTGACAACCCTTGGTCACCGGATGGTTCGAACTTAGTCTACAGTAGCTATAAGCGCGATAAGCGTGAATGGAAGATTCAAGAAGTAAACCCGAGGGTCCGCAACATTACCACTCTTTGGGAAGGCAAAAGCGATGGTGAGCATCAAACTCCCCAATTCACTCAACCTTTTTACACTGCAGATGGTAAGAATGTCGTCGCGCTGCTCGATAAGAGCGGATGGAGACAGGTCCATCTCATCAATCGCGCCACCAAAGCCGAAACTCAACTCACCAAAGGCGATTATGAAACTTACCCATTACAACTCAGCGCCGATAAGAAGTCAATCCTAGTTCGCTCCAGCAAGGAATCCTTAGCCCGACGAAACCTCTATCGAGTGAGTCTCTCAACAGGGGAGATGACAAACCTGACAACAGGGACCGGTGTCTATACCGAGCCGACGATTGCCCACAAGTCGGATAAGATGGCAAGCGTCTTCAGTTCCTGGAATAACCTGCGAGAAATGGTTGTCCTCGATGGCGGAAAAGAACAAACAATCACCGAGTCACACAAGAAAGACGCGTTCTGGAAGAACATCAAGCTCAAACCAGAACTCTTTACTTTCAAGAACCGACACGGCGATGATGTACAAGGATTCATGTTCTTGCCTCCCGGGCTCAATGAGCGCAGTTCCAAGCGTCCGTTGTTTATCTATGTCTACGGGGGCCCGTTGGGTCAAGGCAATAGTGTTGTTGACGGTGCATTCGGTAGCTCCGAGTACATGTTCAATCAGTACCTTGCTTACACGCTAGGCTATGTCACCGTTGTCCTCGATCCACGCGGCAGTAGCGGATACAATGCGCGATTTGGAAAATCAAACTTTGACAATCCCGGCGTCGGACAAACCGAAGACCTCAGCGATTGCGTGAAGTTCATGGAGTCCAAGTATCCCATCGACATGACGCGAGTC
Source organism: Armatimonadota bacterium (assembly GCA_021413725.1). Lineage (GTDB taxonomy): Bacteria > Armatimonadota > Fimbriimonadia > Fimbriimonadales > Fimbriimonadaceae > JAEURQ01. The sequence continues at coordinate 7,260 of JAIOPU010000060.1, forward strand.
GGACTTACCGGTTGGTCCTTCGGAGGATGGCAAACTCAGCACGCCATGTACACTGCCCCCGAGGTATTCACTCTAGGCATCGCAGGTGCCGGACCGACAGAGTGGCAGAACTATAACAGTTGGTACACGGGCGGCGTTATCGGGAATACCCCAAAGAACGATCCCCTCTATCTCGACAAGTATTCACTCACCAAGTTTGCCGGTAATCTCAAATCTCCCCTGCTCCTGCTCCACGGCATCGAAGATACGAACGTCCTCTTCCAAGACACGATCCACATCTACCGAAAACTTCTGCAAGCTGGAAAAGGCCCGCTAGTAGAATTAGCCCTCGACCCCACCGGCGCCCACGGCATGGGAGGAGACATGGACACCCGCGACCGCCACGCGATTTACCTCGAGTTCATCGCTAAGCACTGGGGAGCGAAAAAAGCCGACTAGGCACTGGTACGCTGAAACCGTGCTTGACCTAGAAAGCTATCTCGCCCAAAGACAACGCCCGACGGGCGCGCACTCGATGGTTCAGCGGTGGGAGAATTTGGTTTTTCTTCACGGCGCAGTTGAACCGGACGAAGTCCAAAAACTGCTTCCCGCAGGCCTCACAGTGGACACCTTTCCCGACGTAACTGGGCGGGAGATGGCTTGGATTGGACTGGTCCCGTTTGCCATGCGGGGCGTAAGGTGGCGCGGTATTCCCGGCATTCCGTCCGCGACGAACTTCCTAGAATTCAACGTGCGGACCTACGTGCATCGCGAGGGTCGCGACCCGGGAGTTTGGTTCTTCAGCCTCGACGCTGCGAGTCGGCTTGCGGTCGTCGGAGCAAGGCGATTCTATTCTCTGCCTTACTTCCCAAGCCGAATGCGAGTCCAAACGGGCAAGGTGCTCGAATATCGGGCGGAGCGGTTCGATCAAAGCAAAACTGGGCTCGAACTAAGCCTCCCAATGCCTACCGAAAAGCCCATCCCCGCCACCCCTGGCACCCTAGAGTTTTTCCTCGCCGAGCGTTATCGCCTCTACGCCCTTCGCCGGGGCCGCCTCCTCACCGGCCTAGTCGCGCACACGCCCTACACGCTGGCCCCCGTCCCCGATTGGACCCTCAAGGAGACTTTGGTGAAGGCGGGAACCGGCCTCAACATCACCTTCACCCACGGCCTGTTTTCGCCGGGTGTGGATGTGGAGGTTTTTGGATTGACTCGGTGTTGAAAGAGCGAAGCGGGGTTGTTAAGAATAAGACATTTCCCCCTCAATTCCCTTCGGTTTTTGCTTTTCTCGAAGCATGATGCATTGAGGGAGAACTTTTTTCAGAGAGACAAATTGCAACCATTCTTCTCTTGCCTCCGTTCTCAATATGATGAACAAACTCTCTAGCCTCATTTTTGGAATCGCGATGGCGTCAATCGCTCCGTGCCAAGCCCCGGACTTCGGAGGCAAGAAGCAAATTGAAATGATGGGGAAGCTAGCTTTCTTAGTAGGCGAATGGGAAGGTTCCGCCTCCTTTTTCCGCGGTGAACAAAAGATCGCTGTTCTCTCCTCGGAAAAGGTAGAAATCAAAGCCGGAGGGGCGGCCCTTTTTGTGACAGGAATGCACTGGATGATGCGCGGCGATCAGAAGATTCTTGTGCATGACGCAGCCGCTATGATTTTTTGGGATGAAAAACTGAATACGCATCGGATGATGTCTCAAATGGGAAGCGGCGCGCGAAGCGAGTTTTCGATTAATGTCGAAGGTAAAGGCTTCAAATGGCAAGCACCCTCTCCAGCCGGAGGAACGATGCGTTACGTCATGACCATGTCGCCTAGCGGTGAATGGTTAGAAACTGGTGAACAGTCGAACGATGGCAAGGTTTGGACGAAATCGTTTGAGATGCGACTGAATAAGAAAGCCAGCAAATAAGACTTTTACATTTATTCGCCCAAAATTGGCGTCTAAAATGCATAAGTAGGATGAAAGTCGCGCCGCTTCTCATTTTTGTAGTAGCCTGCGGTTGCGCACGTGATGCAGACAAGCCGATCGCGGCGGGTAATGCAAAGACTGGTTTGCTTACCTTACCGGTCATCGTCGTCAACGGGGAAATCTGCGGAACATACTCAAAGTATGAGCTTCGAAAAGGGAAGTATCAGCAGTTAGGGTGGGTGCGGCCAGAGCACCAATTCACCCTTAACAAAAACGGTACCTTCATTTGGAGCCGAGAGAAAGTGCTGCGCGAACCCGGAGTCGCTGAACGGTGGGCACTACGCAGCCTTGACTATGTCGGAACCGGGAGATGGTCAAAGGAGGGCACTCTGCTAGAATTGGATGGCTCTGAAAAGATCGTTCAAGAGGTGACTCAAACGGAGTGTCGCAGACCACCGGAACCGGGACCGCAAAGGCCTCGCCGCCAAACATTGCCGTCCGACAAAAGTAGTCCTACAAAAACGGGACAGGCGCACCCTTGGATTCGCAGATAGACTGAAAGTGTATCGCTTGATAACAAATCTGCAGGCGGTAGGGACTTACGAAAATGAAGAAAATTACTCTTTTATTATTCGCTACGTTACTACTTACACCCACACAGGGTGGAGCCAATACGTACTCCGACAACTTCAATGATGGCGCCAAGAATCCGGCACTATGGTCGGTAAACACCGTCGGTGAGGTCGCCGCGACAGAACAGAACGGACGACTTGAACTTTTCACCTCAGGCTGGGCAATGGGGAACTTCTCCGCCGAGTTCTTGGGCGTACCCCGTCTTGTCGGCGACTTCGATATCAAGTTTGACTTCGACCATATTCTCTGGCCCAGTAACAACGGTATTCGAACGGGAATCAGTGTTGGAGTCGGGGGTTACGGGTACACGCTTGAACGAACCTGCATGGGAACATGGGGCGGCGAGTCTATCCTCAGCGACGTCAACGGCAATCTGACGGTCTTGCCGTACGAGGCAACAACGGGTGCCTTGCGACTCGTTCGCGTCGGCAACGTGATGACTGGTTATTACTATTCCGGCGGATGGCATGTCGTGAGTTCCGTCAACGCTCCCATTGAGGAAATGTCGTTCAAACTTTGGTCTTGGTCTGGAGATCAATTCTTCGGTCACCAAAATTCAGTCGCGACGTTCGACAACTTTGTCGCGGTCGATTCTGCCCAAACCCAGGCGACCCTGGCGGGCAAGATCAATCTGACGGACTACGTTGGTGATTTGACGGTTCCGGAACTAAGATTCACACTCAGAAACACCAACGGAGTCATCATGGAAGACTGGACGCAGAAGTTGGGTGCTACGGGCACCTTCAGCCATCCTTCCTTGGTGCCCCTGGACGGCAACGGCTACATTCTGACTATCCGTGGCTCGCACTGGCTTGGAAAAGCCATGAAACTGGACGCTTCCAATGCGGATAGCATTGCGGTGGCGTTAGTCAACGGAGACGCGAACGGAGACAACGTGATTGACCTCACGGACTATACGATCGTGGCGACCGCGTTCAACGCGCTACCTAGTTCAGCAAACTGGGATGCGCGAGCCGACTTCAACGGCGATGAAGTCATTGACCTCACTGATTACACAGTCGTGGTCACGAACTTCAACGCGATTGGGGATTACTAGAAGCATGAGATTGGGCCGGGCATTGCCCGGCCCATTTTTTCTCGCGTGATTTTCTCGCTGAGCGAGCACACAAAGTGTCCAGCATCCAGTAAAGCTGCCGGTCTATCGCGAGGTAGCCCCATTCTGTGCAAAACTGGCGTCGTGTTGCTCTTATCCGCAATTCTTGGCGTTGGACTAACTCTAGATGCCGGCGAATTCAAAACCGTCACCGTCGTTCCTCTCGGCAAGGTTCCGAAAGCCCAAGTGGCCAGCATCGCGGCCCGATTAAGGAGTGTCTATGGTTTCCAAGTTGATATCGCGCCAACTACCCCTCTTCCCAAGTCTGCCTACTATCCTCCGCGTGCAAGATATCGCGCAGATCGCCTGCTCACTTGGCTGGGCCCCCGCTTCCGGACCGATCATATTCTTGGAATCACCGCGCAAGATATCTCTACCACCAAAGGCAAAGTCGCGGACTGGGGCGTTTTCGGCCTCGGTCAAATGCCCGGCCGGACGACAGTGATTAGTAGTTTTCGACTTCGCAAGCCAGGAAAGATCACGGTTTCCGAACGGCTTGACCGAATCGCCGTCCACGAACTCGGCCACAACCTCGGACTTCCCCACTGCCCGAATCGGTGCATCATGTCGGACGCGGAAGGCAGCATCAAAAGTGTCGACTCTACGGGCACGTTCTGCAAGTCATGCCGAGAGCGGATGAAATGACCGTTGCGATCGGCTTGCTTCGAGGGGTTAATGTCGGCGGCAATAACAAATTGCCGATGGCCGACCTGAAGCAAATTCTCACCGACATAGGTTGCGAGGACTGCCAGACTTACATCCAGAGTGGGAACTTCATATGTCGGACCGAGTCGCCAGAATTGACTGCCCGACATTTGAACGCCGCGATCAAAAAGCGGTTCGGAATGCATCGGCGACAGCAAGTTGCATGCATTCCCCTCATGGAAGAGGCTCTCCCAAAATTGCACGGGCCGAAATTGGAACACCGTGCTAAAACTGGAAGAGCTTGCCTCCCAACTGCTCTGATATCTCACGCCCATTGTGCTACAGTTAAGTTAGGGCAACCTGATGAAGACGGTTTTCTTGGGTATCGGTGGAGGTTCGGGCTCGGGCAAGACTTACTTAGCCCGAAGAGTCGGAGAACTGGCGGGTCCAGAAAATGCGGCTCTCGTCTCGATGGATCAGTATTTTCGCCCCTGTGGCACGACCGATCGCCGGCGCATCAACTTTGACCATCCGAATCACTTAGACCTCGAACTTTTGACTTTTCACCTGCAGGAATTACGTTCCGGGCGATCGGTCAAGACCCCGGCCTACGATTTCGCCACGTCGGAGCTACGGCTTGATGTGACCGAAGTCCACCCTGTGCCCGTGATCATCGTAGAAGGGCTTTTCGTCCTTTCCGCTCCGGTGTTGGACTGCCTTGACATGACGTGTTTTCTCGACGTCGCGGACGATCAACGCCTGCTCGGCCGAATCCTGCGGGACCTGGAGGAACGCGATCCGAACATCGAGCACATCATTGACCGGTACCAGCGTTTTGTTCGCCCAAGCTATCACGTCTTCGTCGCTCCATCACGCCAGAATGCCGACGTCGTCGTGGACTTTACTTACCGTCGAGCACTCTTTACACGCTTGCTTGCCCATATTGTTCAAGACTATGCAAACGGCAGCGTTGATTTACCCACCCTACTCCATGAACTGAAGAGCGAGAATTATACGCTGGGCTACCGTGCCGACGAAAGCATCATGCCCATCGGCATCGATATTCGCAGGCTCGCGGAGGCTTATCCGGAGCACGCGTTTCCCGAGGCTAGCGTTGCCGAATCGGTGAAACCGAAACTCTTTATCTCCTCAGAGCCAACCTAGTTCCAAACCAAATGAAAATTGTCATCGCAGGAGGGTCTGGGCATGTTGGCGCATTGCTGATTCGTAACTTTGCGAGTCGCGGGGACGAAGTCGTGGTTCTTTCGCGAAGTAAAGGAGTCCTTTGGGACGGTCGAACACTTGGGCCATGGGCGGAGAACATTGACGGCGCGGATGTCGTCATCAATCTCGCCGGTCGCACCGTAAATTGCCGCTACACCGCCGAAAATCTGAAGCAAATGATGGACAGTCGGATCGACTCTACGCGAGTTATCGGGCAAGCCATTCAAATCGCAAAAAATCCACCAAGAGTTTGGCTACAGTCCAGTACCGCCACGATCTACGCGCATCGCTTGGACGCGGCGAACGATGAAGTGACGGGAATTCTCGGAGGCGACGAGCCAGACGCGCCGTTCAAGTGGAACGCGAGTATCGCGATCGCCAAAGCCTGGGAAACGACCTTGGATCAGGCTGAGACACCTCACACTCGTAAGGTCGCCTTACGAAGTGCAATGACGATGTCGCCGGACAAAGGGAGCATCTTCGATGTATTCTGCTCTCTGGCTCGCAAGGGGCTCGGCGGGACATTGGGAAGCGGTAAGCAGTATGTTTCCTGGATTCACGAACTTGATTTCGCAAATGCGATTCAGTTTTTGATTGAGCGTGAGGAACTCGAAGGCGCGGTCAATCTTGCTTCGCCAAATCCCTTGCCCCAAGCCGAGTTTGCGCGTGTCTTGCGAGATGTTGTCGGTGCCAGATTTGGAATTCCGGCCCCCGCGTGGCTCGTCGAGTTCGGCACAACTCTCATGCGAACCGAGAGCGAGCTCGTCTTGAAGAGCCGACGAGTCGTGCCAGCCCGCCTTCTGCAAGCCGGATTCGAATTCAGATTCCCTAATTGGGCTGATGCCGCAGGAGATCTCCTACTTCGCGCCCAAGGCCTCATTCAATAAATCAGCCAGCCGATAGCCCGCGAGCGTAACTCGCTCGTTGCTCACTCCCTTGGCCCATGTCCGATAACTTTCAGGCACGACTTCGTTCTGCTTCAAATTGTATAGATGACTGCGCATCGCAAAACCTTCCTCTGCCCACTTCATCGGGTCGTGGACCTTGACATCTTTGAAATGAGACCGAGGATACGTCTTTGTTCGAAGATTGTTCGCGCGGTTTTGGAGGTCGCGGTTTGCGTCTCCACTCAGCGGTCTGGACGATCCCAAGAACGATCCGGCTCCAAAATCCCAGAACGCGTGTAGATTATCCACTGGTCGATTTCCCCACCCATCAATCGGTGCGATCTTAAATGAGTTTCCACCACGGTCGCCGTCGGGACTTTCCTCGGTATCGCGGGCGATGGCGTGGAACGGTTGGTGAACGTCGCCAACGAAGTGAATCAAGAACTTCAGCGCACGAGCCTTATCCGTATCGGAAGCAGCCTTATCGCTCAGAACCGCCTTGAATTTATTGATCGCCCAAGCCACGTTTTGGTTCAGCGCCTCATTCTTCGTCGGCTTTCCATCCTCGCGGAAATGAATGTTGATATAGTGCCAAGGGCCGTTGTCCGAGTCCTTGTGATCGTCTGCCCAGCAGGCGGCCATGTAGAACGTATTGGTTGGCTTATTTGGCTTATCCTCGGGGGCGAGATTGATCTTTAAGAGTTCGTTAACTCTTGCCAATACCGCCGGTTTCAGGTCTTCTTGAGCAACGGCGGCGACAAGCATGTGCCCGGTGTCGTTCCAAGCCGAAGAAAAGGCACTCAGACCGAGAGCGGAAAGAAGGAGGAGATTTCTCATGGGGTTATTCTAGCTGGATTTGAGGTCCGCAGTTTAGACGTCCAAGCAACAGAAAAGCACCCGAGACAACTCGGGTGCTTTCTTCGATCTTCCCAAAAAGAACTCTTAGGCTCTTCGGCGTCGCAACAAAGCTACTGCGCCAAGTCCAAGAGCGAGAAGGCTCGCCGGTTCAGGGACTGCAGACACTTGGAAATCAACGCCGGTGGTGTCGTAGAAGAAGCTTCCGTTACTACCATATCCGACTCGGACATCCACGGTGTCACCGGCTAGCAAACTCTGAGTTCCCGCGTATGCATTCGAATTACCGAAACCCGACACCGTGTTATCGTAAATCGAAACGCCGTTCAAAAGTACGTGAACATCGGTTGTTGTGGCATCTTGGCCGATGAATCCAGCGCTGACCGAATAGAGACCGGCCGCAGCGGCAGTGTAACGCAGAATCGAATACTCTCCGTTCGGACCAGGGTGCAGCGCAAGTTGAAATGCCGACAAAGTGACCGTTCCAGAAACGATGGTTGATCCCGTCGTGTTCTTGAAGAGCGAAGGATTGCCGTCTGCCGCCATATCTCCGCGCCATTGAATAATCGGGCCAAGCGTTGCGGTGGTCCCGCAGAGGGTCAGGGGGCCAGCCAGCGTTGACGACCAACCATAAGTCCATACTCCGTTGGGATTGGATGCCAGCGAGAAATCTGCCGCCGCGTCAGAACCGAAACTGCTTGCTGCCAATGCAGACACAGTCACGAGTGTGAAAATTTTATTCATTTTTCGTCTCCCTTTCTTTGAGCCGAGGAAACAAGCGTTCCGAGCGGATCACTTCTATTATATTCCACTTTTTCAAAAAAACCAACATTCCATGCAAAAAAGGGCAGAACTAGAAGTTTTTGCCAGGTTTTTGCGCCCGATGTCACAAAATGCCCCTTTTATGACGATTAAAGAGACCAGTTACTTTTTGTATATTGGATTTTGAAAGGAAAAAAAATGAGAAATCTCAAAACTCTCGCTGTAGTTGCAGCGATGCTCTCCGTAGTCGGATCGGCTTCAGCCCAAATCATGACCAGCTCCGCTGCTTTCCAAGCTGCTATCGCGAATGACCCGGGTCAATTCAACAACCCACTCGGTTCTTCCACGGCAAACTGGAATGGCGGAACGCCGAACATGGCTTACACCGTTACCGCTACTCCCATTGCTGGACTCTACAGCGATGGCAACTTCATTGGCGTCAACAATAATGGCAGCGACCTACTCATCACCTTCACAAGCGGCAACGTTCGAGCAGTGGGTGGAAACTGGTTCCACACTGACTTTAGCGATAACTTCCGGCCACAAGGAGTTACTTTGACTTACAACGATGGCACGGTGGATACCTACACCCCAGGATCAGCATCAGACTTCCATGGTTACGTATCAGCTTCCCCAATTCTGTGGGTCAAGATGTCGAAAAACTCACCGTACATCGACTCTACTGGAACTTCTATAGCGGTCTGGGCTTCGCTTGATAACCTCGTCACTTCATCCCACGGTGCCGTCCCAGAGCCAGGTTCACTCCTCGCTCTCGGTCTCGGCGCAGTCGCTATGATGCGACGAAAGCGAAACTAGTTCGGTAGCCCTGAACTAGGGATGTAACAGAGGTGAGGGAGAATCCCTCGCCTCTGTTTGCGTCTTTTGTGGGCTTGGGAGAAGAAAACCTCACCCCAGTTCCCTTCGGTCACAGGCCCTCTCCCTCACGGAGAGGGAAAATTGCAACAAATCTACCGAATGCGTTGCTTCTCCCCGAGGGAGAAGCCGGTGAGGCACGAACCGGATGAGGGTTTTTGCCGATGGAACTTCCCAATTCCTGCTCAAACACGATTATTCGAACGACAGAAACGATTGTTCGAACGGTCGAATAACTCTTTCTCTTAAGAAACTTTCCTTTTCGAACCTTCGAAAGAGATTTTCTCTTAAGCAAGAAGCAATTTTTCCTGCTCGAATAAGTTCTTTTGTAGCTCGAATAACTTTTTTTCTTACTCGAATATGTTTTTTTCTTGGACTATGGAATCAATTACTTAGCTGAGGCTCGGCCTCGGGGGAACCCCATAATGAAAAAAGCAAACAGAAAGGTACCGATTACCGGACCAGTTCGACATAGCTCCAGAGGAGCCACGACACACTTCGGAGGGCTTAACTGATGGACTGGATCAAATCCAATCGGCAACTGTTTAAGGTCCAAGCGGAGCAATTCTCAGCGGGAATTGTGAGTTATGGCGAGGGCCTCAACCTCACGAGCGGCGAGGTTACCGGGTTTGGCGCCCAGTTGACGGTCTACAGCGACGATCTCGCTCTCGCGGCTGCGGCTAAAGCGGCATCGGATGCGGCTTACGAAACCATCCTGACCGACCAACGCAACCTCGTGAAGCTCATGCGCAAATACAACGTGCGGATGCAGGCCAGCGCAGCAATCAATAACGCCAAGCGCGCAGAAATCGGCATTCCGATCCCGGCGACACCTTCCACCATAGAGCCGAAGACAGTGACCGGACTGCTTGCCACCGCCTTTGAGAACGGCGAAGTGAAGCTGAAGTGGAACCGAACCGGCAACGCCCAAGGTGTGATTTTCAACATCGAAGTGAGCGATGATTCGGTGAATTGGGATCTGCTGACGACGAGCACAGCGACGAAGATCAAACTGAGTGGCTACACTCCCGGCGAAAAGAAAACCTTCCGCATCGTGGCGACCCGGGGAGAACTCATTGCCGGGCCCTCCAACCTTGCTGTGATCTATGACGGCGGCAGCGGAGTTTCCCTCTCGCTTGCGGCTTAGTTCGTAGGCTGAAAAAAGGGCTGTCTCAAACGAGATGGCCCTTTTTGCCGCCCAGTTCGTCACTAGGGAGGCCGGGACGGTATACTGTTTCTTCCACTGCGGAATTAGCTCAATGGATAGAGCAACAGTCTTCGGAACTGTAGGTTGGGGGTTCGAGTCCCTTATTCCGCACCAATTCTTTTTTCGGTATGCTCTGGAATTATGAGCGAACCGTATAACGCTGGCAAATTTCCAACCCTGACTCCCTACATCGTCGTGCGCGATGGAGCGGCGGCGATTGCGTTTTATGAGAAGGCATTTGGTGCGGTGGCACGAGATATCGCGCACACGCCCGACGGCAAAATCATGAATGCGCAGTTGCAGGTCGGCGATTCTGTCCTCATGCTGAACGACGAATTCCCCGACTACGGCGTGCTTGCGCCGCAGCCGGGTGAGAGGGTTCACACGACATTGCACATCAGCTCGCAGAGCGTTGATGAGGATTTCCAGCGGGCGATTGATGCCGGTGCGGAAGTCACGATGCCGCTCGCGGACATGTTCTGGGGCGACCGCTACGGCGCGCTCACCGATCCCTTTGGCTACAAGTGGTCCATGGGGCAGAAGATGCGCGACCTGACGCAGGACGAGATGATGGCGGAGATGGGGAAAGAGACCGGACTCTAGCTAAGCTTGCGTAGTTCGCTTCGAACCGAAACTCGCAATCAAATCCCTCACCCCACTCAGAAATACGCTGATCGCGAGAAGCAAGAGGAGCCACGCCGGGACGCCGTGATAGACCGCGCCCCACCCGGTTGGTTGCTGATACCAGTTCCACATTTCCGGGAGCAAAAAGGCGAGAAATGAGCCGTAGACAATTCCCATGATCGCGTGCATGCACCGCTCACCGGCGGGCAGTTTACGAACCTTGTCCTCTTCGACAAAGTCCCAAAGCGTAATCACAATCTCAGCCAGGAGAATCGCCAGCAACGCGACGGCAAACAGTCCGTTCCACGTTGCAAACCCCAGGGATCCGATGATAATCGCGTAGCAAAAGTCGCGCGTTGCATGGAGTTTCAGCTCAACTTTGTTGTGGTTATCGTGAGCTAATTTGAGCTTGTATTCGTGGTAATACAGGGTATCGAAAGCCCCCAAACTGGCCTGCACCAACAGAATCCAAATCGCGACGTTCATGTTGTCCTCATTTCTCCCTGATAGCAACAAATTGTGCCATACCTCGGACATTGAATCTCCACCAGAACATCCCAACCTTGCTCGCTCGGAGTGGCGGAAGCATCAATGAACGGTGCGATTCGATCCGGGAGCGCGATTCCCAAAATGCGCGAGCGGTAAGAGTGAAAAATCATCGCCCCGTGAGATTCGCTCAGGTCGAATTCCATTTGCATGGGTCCAGCTTGCTCCACGAGTTTCCCGTTTCGCAGTTGTTGCCTCGTGATCAATCGAGTTGTGCCAATGCGGCGATTCCAAACTTCGGAGTTTTCCGTCTGTGTCACTTCTAGGTGCGTCTCTAGCTTCACGCCCTCCCGCGGGAGATTCATGAGCCAGATGAAAAATTTAGGAATCAAGCGCTTGGAGTGGGTGACGGTCAATTCCCCCAGCGAGGTGTTTGAGCCATCGTGGAATTTCTTCAGGGCTTGTCCGAGCTTTTCAAACTCCGCTCCTAGCGCACTCTGATAGATTCCCACAATGTAAGCTACCACTTGCAAGCGGAGTCGGTGGTGGTCGGTAGAGGATTTGGGGAAAGAGACGGGCAATCTCGGTTGAGGCAATCCTTGTTGATCAAGAGATAGCTCTTCAGAACTTTCACAATGCGTATGCTCCAGAAAAAGTCGCCTAAGCCCCTTGTACAATGAGAGCGTGAGCAATGAGCTGATCAACGCAATTCGCGCCGGAAATGCAGCAGGTGTTCGGCAATTGCTGGAGGAAGGCATCGATCCCAACTTACGAATGCCGGCGGAGTCTGATCATGGGGCGTTTCTAGATCAAGTGACGCCGCTCATGGTTGCCGTTGCGACCCCGAAATCTACTCCTGAAATCGTGCAGGCCCTCCTAGCTCACGGAGCCGACCCATTCGCCGTTTCCGCGGGCGAGGTGAGCGCGGTGTGGTACGCCTGCGGGGGCGGAACTGGCTATCCTCTGACTGATGAGCACCTGAACGAACTTGAGCCGGATCATTCCTTCCGGCTCTGGGGCGGTGGCGATGCGGAGCGCCTGAGGATAATCCTTGATGCGGGTGGCGATCCCAATGAGTGCGCGGACAACGGGAGGTCTTGCGTTTACGAAGCCTGTTCGGTTGGCGACCCCGCGCGGCGCTCCGGTTGCTGATCGAGCGCGGGGCCAGGGTTGGGGCAGCCTGCCCGCCAACGTCGTTCTCGTCTACGATCACCGAGGCTATGAGCAAGCAGGTGGCAGAGTCGCTACGGGACTTGATGGCGGGTTCGTTCCACCAGTTGATCCCTCTGTTTGCTGCGTCCGCGGCGGGGAGCTTGGAGTGCGTCAAGCTGATCGTAGAGGCGGGCTTTCCTGTCGATTTCGACTTGTCCGGGACGAACGCCCTCACCGAGGTCGGGAGCGTGGAGGTAGCAGAGTACCTGTGGGATCAGGGCGTGCGGCCAGGTGCGAGCAGCTTCGGATTTGATGCCATGGACGATGCGATTGAAGCAGACAACATGCCGGTCCTTCGGTTTCTGCTCGGCAAAGCTAACCCTGCTACGATTCAACAGAAGCTCCTGACTGCTTCCGGGGTTCGGATGAACCCGCACGCCGTGAAGCTCCTTCTTGAACTGGGAGCGGACGCGAACCTCATCGATAAGGACTTTGGCAGTCCCCTGCATTACGCTTGCTGGCAAGGAGACGGTAACGGCGGGCGAGAGAACGACGTGGTCGAGGGGACGGTCCAGGCGCTGATCGATGCTGGAGCAGATCCGAATCTACTTTCCAGAGGCACGCGGCCTCTGCATGAAGCCGTGTATGGCGACTGGGGGTCTCCGACCTCCGTACGGGTGCTCCTTCGTCACGGCGCAGACATCGACGCCTTGGATGAGGACGGGCAAACGGCGCTGATGATCGCCGCGCAACACGGCGAGTTCGAAAGCGTTCGACTCTTGCTTGAGGCAGGCGCGGATCGAGCGCGGAAAGACAAGCGCGGAAAGACCGCCCTGGACCACGCCCAAGCCCACTTGAAAGTCTGGAAGAAGCCGCTATTGAAGTTCCTCAATCGGGGGATGGACAAGATCTTCAGCTCCGTTGGTCTCAACAGCGAAGAGGTATCTGGCAAGGCGCTTGCAGACGCGCAGAAGGTGGTGGACTTGCTGAGCAGATGAGGCAGAGGCACTTTGGGGTGCGTTGAATGTTAGTACTTGCCCAGATGGAGCGTAACGAACTCTAAGGGGAAAACCTCCGTCCTTCATTCATGCGACATCGCCGCAAACGGTTATGGAAGGTTGTCCTTTCCGCAATCGTGGTCATGGGTGTGGGGGCTTGGTATCTCCTGCGCTCTCACGAGTCCGACCCCTATCAATTCCTCGCAGGTCGCTCGCCCACAGACGTTACCGTTCGAGGACCGGGGTCTTGGGGGCCTGAAGAGTGGCGCACGTACTCTTGGAAAGAGGATTGGCGGCAGGTATCGGCTCAAGCCAGCCGCGAACTGCCGAAGTTCGGACTGACGAAAGAGCCTCAGAGTGACTTCCCCAATTCCGAAACCTGGATGGGGGGAAAAATCGATGGTGGGCCCTGTGGAATCGGCACCGATCACGGCGTGCGCATCGCGCTTGGCCGGGCCCAGCCCTTACCTTTGCGTGACCTAACCGACGGCAATCCGGAATGGGTGACGGTATTCGTCACTTCCGACATCGACGACAACTGGGTGAACCTTGTGCGCTACACCTTCTTCGCATACCACGATTGATCTGGCTCACCGAATCGGATTTAGGCAATGGGTACCGGCACGCGGACTGAGCATGACGCTATCGGTTCGGCAACAATCGACGGGCGCCCGATAAGTGATTATGAAGTTGCTCCGGAAGTTCAGTGTCTTCGAGCTTACGTTTGATCTGCAAAGTCACTTGGACCCAGACTTTGTCCTCTGGACCGGCGAACTGAATCTGCCATTGGTGGCGCACATACCCCTTGACGATCTCCATCGGGCTCCTTTCAAAACTGTAGGGGGAGACTACTTTTTCTTCGATTTCACTGGGTTCTGGCGGCGACCAATAGGTCTGTATGGTGATGGCCGCACTGGAGTCAGCAGGTCCATATTCAGTCGCTTGTTGCTCGGGGTTCCGCTTGGGAAGCTGACGCCACCCTATCGGTACCGGGAAACAAAAATTGTTGAAATCTGAACTGGTCCAGGTCCATCCTTCCGGTGGTTCTCCAAGGGATTCCGAGAGCATGTTCGCCATCCATGGCTCTGGAGTTCTTCGTAACCCGGGAACAACATCGGTCCAAGTTTCGCCCATATGAGGCTGAACTTCCGGAGCAACTTCAAATTTTGGAACGTCTATAAATCGAGCACAACGGATGTGCGTCCGCCAATCGTCATCTGGGCGCTCAATCCACTCTTCTGAGTGGAACGGATTGAGATAGGAACTGGACATGCTAAGCGACTTCCACTGCCCGTCTCGCCAGTCCTCGGACCACGTCATAGTCAGAGTTTCGCTCCGGTACTGTTCAAAAATCTTCACCCGGCCGCAAAGGATTGCCGCACAGATCCCCAGGACTGAGTCTTCGTCATCTAGTTCGACATGCTCGTGCCAATGGCCAAAGTGAACGGTGAAGCGATACTCTTCGCGGACGATCTGGAGAAGATATGGATGACCATTGACCCCAAGATAAGCGTCGTCCTCATTGCCTTCGAGGACAAGCACCGGATAGGCTCGAAGCAATTCGTTAAGAAATTGAATTTGATACTCCGGGAAGGCTGGTGGTCGGTATAGGATTTGAACCTACGACCCCTTCAGTGTGAATGAAATTCTTTTAGGTTCGATGGGGCAATTTTGAGTCTACAGAGGTCTCCTGAAGTCTCCCAAAATCTGCCGTATGTGAGAGACAAAGTGAGAGACAGCTTTTGTCCACCCTGTAATTATTGCGCCATCGTACGACAATTTTCCTTAAGCCCAGTTCACCTAGAGACTAGCTCTGAGGTGAACGTTGAAAAATCTTCAAACTGTTCGGGGGAGCACAAGCGCTCCTCCACGTCGCTCAGCACCATTTGATGTTGAGCCTGGGTTCTATGAACCCGCTGACCTGTGGATGTACGGGAATACCAGGCTCCTGAAAGGGCGCCTCGAATGGATACTGGCATCACAAGGCCCTGGACCGCACTCTCCCGCTGAACTTGACGCTATTGAGCGCGAATCTGAGCGGATCGTGCTTGCTGGCGCTACGCTCGTGTGCGGGATTCATAACCCAGCCCATCAGCGAGCGGCAATTGTGCCCTTGCGATGGGGTGCGCCGAGGATTCTTGTGCTGTCGGGTGGGTTTCTGCATCACTTGGGTGAGAATCTGAAAGAAGAGCCATTTAGAGCTGCGAGGCTCTGGAGGTATCAGTGGGACCCCCATACTGATCTTGCCATTTCACGCCGTGCGCCGGATAAAAAGCCGACGTTTGCAAGGCACAACCCTACGGTAGACCGGCTCATTGCAAGAATCGCGAGTAGGAAGGTTGCAGGGCTGTTGTTTCAGCTCGGCAGGAGCCGGGAGGATCTAGATGAGCTTTGAAGAGTGGATGAAGGAACTTGACCTTCTCTGCTGGTCTAACTATGGAATGTCGATCCACGACCTTCCTGATATGTGTTTCCGAGATGCCTTCGATGGAGAAGTCACTCCACTTCAGTTCTTCCACGATGAACTGGGATCCGTTGATGATCTAGCGAAATGTCTTGCCTAACTCCCTAAGCCCTCACAGTCTGATGTGGGGGCTTTTCGCTTGCTTACCCTTCTCGGATTGTCCGCTCAACGAACGCACTGAGCTGCTCAAAGGTAATTCTCCTTGCTCGTCCAATCTTGATGGTGTCAATCTTGCCCGCGTTGATCAGTTCGTACATGAGCGAGCGGGATAGCGACAGTAAGGCTCCTGCCTCGACCACAGTGTAGGCTAGTTTTGACTGATGCGTGATTCGTTCCATGCCATCAGTATTTGACAGCACAGGGAACCCACAGCAGAAGGAGTGCCTATTATTGAGCTTTGGCTAAACTAAAAACCCCACTTGTTCAGATTTTACAGCTGCAACAGATGTTTCAGCGAGTCTTCGTGCCCGGGTTGCAACTCTAGCACTCGCTCAAAGTGCGCTTTGGCAAGTTCGCTCTGTCCACGCCTCAAGTGGAAGATGCCAAGGAAGTATGAGGCATCGGGGATGTTCCGGCTGGCGAGATGCCTGAGCCTTGGCTCGGCGAGGTGTTCGAGGTCGTGGTTCAGCATGAACTTCACGAGGTAGAGATGTGCATCGTCTCGGTGCTGGCATTCCGCAACCGCTGTTTCTAGGGCTCGAAGTGCGGCTGGTACACCATCGGTGGCGAGCAAGAATTTCTCGGTCATCGAAAGGTAGTTGGTTGAAATTCCTTCGACGCTTCGAACGTGCTGTGTCGCGTCTCGCGCGGCTTTATTATCGCCACATGCCAAAGCGGCGTCAAAAAGGGCAAAGGCTGACGGAGTGAAACCGGCTGATGAGGCAAGAGATTGTAACCAAAGTTCTTTGGCCCGGGGGTAATTACCAATTTGAGCATAGAGGGAGGCAAGATTGAACAGCGTCTTGTGTCCGACTATGGCAACATCGTAACTGGAGTAAAAGCCCGTCGTCTCCTCAGCGAAAATAGTCTCGTATGCTTGGATGGCTGCCTCAGTGTTCCCAAGCATGCTGTGGGTCATGCCAAGATGAAAGTAGAGTTCAGGGTCCCATCCGACGCGCTCAAGTCCTGCAACAAAAACGGGGATAGCTGCTTCTGGACTGATGGCTTCGCGAACACTAACGCCTTTGAGAGCATAGGCCTTGCGCAGGTGAGACTCGGCTCCCGTCGCCTTGGCGATGGAGTCGGTGAGCCACTGAATCGCTTGTTCGTGCTCACCCGTGAAATGAGCCGTCATACCAAGGTTAAACAGGACAAACGGGTGCTCTGGATTGTCGGCTAGGTCAAGTGCGAGCAGCTGACTGTCGCGCTCGCGCTTACGCTTTTGGCCGTCCTCCGAAGTGTCGTACCCGGAGTGATAGACCACCGCTTCGCACCGCGCGATGCGGCCGGGGTGCTCATTGAGGGCGGGTAGTATTTGCTCGTGGATGTGGAGGGAAAACTTAAGGCCGGGATAGTTGCGGAAGAGCTTGACGTGATCGACCCGGGTTCCCGAGTTCTCACCTTCATCGAGGAACTGCACCGGCACAACAAACCCATGCACGTCGGATGGCGCCTGGAGCGCGGCTTGGAGGATTGCTTCGCCTGAAGCCAGGGGCAATGTGTCATCGGCGTCTAGCCAAAATATCCAGTCTCCGGTGGCATAGCTTAAGGACTGGTTTCGCGCTACGGAGAACGAGTTCTCCCACGGGTGCTCGTAGACTTGTGCACCGTGCGACCGTGCAATCGCGATGGTCTCATCTGTTGAGCCGGTGTCAATGATGATCGTCTCATAAAAGAAGGGAATGGCACTCTTAAGACAAGCATCAATGACTCTTTCTTCGTTTTTGACAATCATACAGAGCGAAATCCGCGCTTTTTTGGCCAGTTTGACAATTTGTTCACGGAGCTTCTCTGGCTTGCGAGCAGGATTAAACACAATGCGCTCACTGCTTGTTCCGGGAAGGCAGTTCACAAACCCAGTCTGCAGGTCTTCCTGCCACTTATGGTTAAACTTGCGGGAATTCTCTTCAAGGAGCCGCTGAGGCTGGGGGATCGCGTTGTGAATCGTCTTTGAGCCTACATGATGGACAAAGCTAGTCCCTGAGATGAGCATTTTGTACCCCGCGCGGCGAATGCGGTAGCAGAGGTCGTTATCTTCAAACATCCCAAGCCCAAAGCGCTCGTCGAATGCACCAACTTCGCTCAGCACACTCTGGCGCACGAGCAAGCAAAAGCCAACCAGCATATCAATCTCAATGTCGTCTTGCCCGAGGCTCGCAAAAAGGTCGGCA
Source organism: Armatimonadota bacterium (assembly GCA_021413725.1). Lineage (GTDB taxonomy): Bacteria > Armatimonadota > Fimbriimonadia > Fimbriimonadales > Fimbriimonadaceae > JAEURQ01. Next base: position 25,406 of record JAIOPU010000060.1, read on the forward strand.
TAGAGTCCGAGCCGGTCCAGATGTGTGTAGGTGATGCGAGTTGCCTGGAAGTGGCCCACATTATTGGAATATGGGCCGACGGCGGCGATACTGCCTGATGTTTCTAGCGAGCGAATGAGAGCACGCAGGGCAACCTCTGGCATGAACGCATCGCTATTGAGGAAGAGCACATAGTCCCCGGCGGCACATGCATATCCCTGGTTCGAGGCTTTCGCGAATCCCAGATTAGCCTCATTTTCGATGAGGGTGACGAACGGAAAGGACTTCGCAACTTCTCTCGCGTTGTCGAGACTTGCATTGTCCACGACGATGACTTCCTTCAAGAGCGATGCAAACGGGGCTAGGGTTTGCAAGCATTCGGTGAGTTCTTCGGCGGCTCCGTAGACCGGAATGACAATGGACATCTTTGAAAGGTCTGCCTCAATGGAGACGGGTTCGGCGGCCTTGAAGGTTGAAGCCAGAATCTCAGGCACGGGAATTCGCTCCGCCCAGCCGTAGGCTTCAGGGTGCGTCGGATGGAGGTTGTTGCTCATGGGGTCCATGTCCCAGCCTTTCCAGACCTTCGAGTACCAGTTCGGGACAAGTTCGTCTTTATGACTCCATGTCCCCACCTTGCGACGAATCCGGCTATCGGAACCCGCATACGACATGTGGTGCAAGATGCCGTACTCCTCTCCAAGAACCAATGCTCGACCGCCAGAAAACTCACGCAAATACGTGTGCTCGACGGTGTGCAAATTCAAAAAGAGCATCGGGGTTCTGCGCTCCCTAGGGCGAATGACGAACTCTGGAGACTTCCAGTACGTGTCGTTCTGCACGTAGACCCTGTCGGCAAGATCAGATTCGGCGAGTTTAAGAAGGGCCGTCAGTAGTTCGGGTTCAATGACTTCATCGGTGTCGGGAATGAGGCAGTGGGTGAAGCCGCGCTCTTTGAGGAGGGCATAGGCTTCACGTCGATGTATCCCTTCGTCAGTCCAATCTCCTTCAATGACGGTCAGTCTCAGCTTTTCGGCAAGGGCGATGGTCGCTTTGTAGTCTCCCTGGTCGGCGTTCCACGAAACGCGGCTGACAAACGCAAAGAGCTCACCTGCTCCTCGAAAGCTCTCGGCGGCGGCTTCAAAGAACTCAATATCATCATGGACTAGGAACGCAACCGCGACAGACATTCCCACAGTATAAACTTATTGCCACCCTGCTCGGGGTAGCATCGCTAAAAGTGCAATCAAATCACCGCTTAACGCTAGAAACAAAGGTTTGGGAGAAGGACTGGCGACGCCTCATTCTCTTAGAGGAGTGCAAGCACATCTTCGAGCGTATTCTCACGCCTTGCCACCGGAGACTCCTCATCAACAATGTCGAAGATCCCAAAGCCGTGGCAGGCTACGCCGAAAAGCTCGTCGCGAAGGGAATTTTGGACGAGGTCGTCATCGTAGATTCTCATATTGAAGCCGCGCTCACGCATTTTAAGCTTTCAAAAGAGTCGTTAGGGATTGGTTTTGCCTACTCAGCGGCAGAACTTGTGGGAATTTTCACCTGCGAGACGGAGTACCTTGCCCACTTCGCGGGGGATTGCCGGATGCTCCACTACTCGCATTGGTGCGAAGATGGCATGAACACTTTAGCTGAAAATAACGATATAGCAGTGGTGAATCCCATTTGGAATGGTGACGTGCTTGAAGTTGAAAAAGAAGCTACCGAAAGAGTAAGGAACTACTGTCTGGGTTACGGGTTTAGCGATCAGTGCTACCTTGTGCGGACGATGGACTTACTGAATGCCGATTTAACCCAGATTCACCCCGATTCGAGGGGGTTTCCGGCCTACGGTGGGGAGCTTTTTGAAAAGCGCGTTGATGGGTGGATGCGAACCGAGGGACGCCTCCGAGCGACGGATTTGACTGCAACCTACGTTCATGGAGGTCAGCTTTAGGGGCTGAACTTGCAAAATGCGCGAAGTTGTTGGGTGCGGTGGGGTTCCGGGGGATGGTCCTTACATTAAGGTTTCGGCGACATTTCGAACCCAAACCCTGAATAATTGCCGTTGCATCTGCAACGGATGCGCTACCGCGGTGGAAATTTGTAACTTTTTAACGAAACTAATTGAAGGCCGAGACCCGTCAAAGTTACTGAGCCTGGAACTTTCGGATATGCACGTGCTGTTTCCCAATGTAGCAGACGGCAAAGGATTCTATCGGGATCTGGCTCTGGAAGCAATTTTAGCTTTATGCAAGCAATGTTTCGAGGATGTAGAGTAAGGTTGCAATTGGAGCAAAACTATGGCAGAAAATCAGACCGAGAATACGCAGTGTGAACTCAAGCCCTGTCCGCCCAGTTGGTGTGTGAATGGAGATCAGACGACCGTGCCGAATCCCCACCAGCCCGCAAGTGATTGCCAAATGAGCAAAGTGAACTCCCCTGGGCCAAATTGTATTCAGTACTCAGGCTAGCAGAGCACATTAGAGACTAAATCTATGAATCGTCATGTCCACCCGTCCTTTGAAGGAGTCTTCGACCCCTACTCTCCGCGCCCGGTCCCAACTACTGGTGAACTCTTTGTCGATCCTGAGATTAGCCTGAAGGCCAAGAAGTTCAATCTTGACATCAGTTTCTACTACAGCAGTACAGCCACCAACTCGAACAAGGAGTTCGGCACGCAAAGGACAATTTCTCTTAAAGGAAGGGTCGTGTCCCATTCTGATGGGGTTTATGTTGAGCGGGATAATTTTCTGAAGTATGCCTATGCGGTTTCGACGCAAGGTGGAGGAATCACCACCTACATGTCGGGGCAAACGGCCCAGGGTGTTCGGAATGGGCTGACCTTCAACGGAAGTAAGTTCACGGAAACAACGCCTTCTGGGTTTGTCTATGAGTACGATCACGCGGTAAGCGGCGCAAGCGCGCCAAGCCTATATCTCTTGACGGCCATGAAGGACGCTCAAGGCGTGACGCAGACCATTGCCTACGGAACCGGGGTCGAGGTCGATCTCATAAAGACCATCACTGTCCCCGGTGGAAAAGTCGTTACCTTTAGTTACGTTGCAGGCGCAACGGTTTCGCTGCTGAGCACCATTGAGGATTGGAGCAATCGCCCGACCACGCTCCAATACGATGCAAACCGAAACCTAACTACATTGATGTCCCCAAGCGGATGCATCACCAAATACGGCTATGTTTTGACCAGCGGCCAGTATTTGATGACGAGCATCGAAGACCCGTTTGGCTATCAGACGAACTATGCTTTCGATTCACGGGGGCGGGTGACGAGCATGACCGCAGGTGCGGGAACTTGGAACTACTCCTTTGCCAACCACTCAAGCACGATGACAAACCCAGCAGGCGGGATCACCTCGTACGCGATGGGAACGAATAATCGCCCCCTCACTGTGGAGTACCCCGCCGGATACGTGGTGACCTACGGCTACGATACGAATGGATTCATAAACCTTCAGCAAATGCCTCACGGCGATGTTTTGAGCATGGTTTTTGCGACCAATGGTCAGCCGCAGGTACAGCGCGATGCTCTCGGTAACGCCACTAGCTTCGGCTACGACGCGGCGGGCAACCTCGTCAGCGTCCTGGACGCCATGGGTGGGGTTGTGACGATGGCCTACAACGGCGACCGCACGATGGCCTCCCGGATGGACCAGCTCGGACGCGTCACGACGTGGACGTACAACGCCGATGGCACAACCAAAACAGTAACCGATCCGCGTGGGCTGGTGACTTCGATGGGCTACGACGCAACCGGAAATGTAGTTTCTGTGCAGTCCTCGTTTGGCGCGGTGACTACGCACGCTTACGATACGCTCAATCGCCGAATCGCAACGACTGATCCTCTGGGTCGAACTACAACTACGGCGTACGACACGGGCGACCACGTCATTTCTACCACCAACGCGATGCTTGAAACGTCGCAGTACATTTGGAATGGTTGTCGCATGGTGGCGCAGGTCAATCCACTCAATCAACGGACTACCATAACCTACGACCGATTTGGCAATAAGTCCACCGTCATGGATGCCCTCGGCAACGTCGCCACGATGCAGTACAACGTCATAGGAGATTTGACGACGCTTATTGATGCTGCAGGCGGCGTTTCGACAATGGCCTACAATGCTGCGAGGCAGCTTCTCACGAGCTACAATCCGCTTGGTTTTGCGACCACGAGCATTTATGACACGAGTGGGCGGCGGGTTGCGACGCAGAATGCGCGGGGTTTTAGCACAACGAATACCCTTGATGCGCGGAGCAAGATCGTTTCGACTACCGATGCGCTCGGCAACATCACCGAATACGCCTACGACAATTTGGGCAGGCAAATAGAAGTTAAGACTCCGCTAGGTTTCCGCACGACTACGGTGTTTGACGCGGCTAGCCAGGTCATTGCCAATATCGATGCGCTAACCAATCGCACCACAACGAGCTACAACAAGGATGGTCAGCCGGTGACGATGATGGATGCCTTGGGCCGAATTTCGACGACGGTTTATGAGACTAACAGCACGAGGCCGATTGCGGAAATTAGCCCGCTTGGGTTTACTCATACAGTTTCGTATAATTTGGCGAGCCAACCGGTAACGATGATGGACCCGGGTGGAAATATCTCCTCAACGGTCTATGACCTTGCTGGTCGCCAAATCGCTCGGGTGAATGCCATCGGTGGGCGCGTGACGACAAGTTACAACGCGGCGGGCCAAGTTGTCTCGATGGCAAATGAGCTCAACAAGGTGACGACATTCACGCTGGATGCGCTCGGCCGACAGATTGACGCGAAGAGTCCGCTGGGGAATGTGACGAGCAAGGTGTACGACAAACTGGGGCGACAGATTGCTTCGGTGGACGCCTTGGGCAACCGATTCACAACTTCTTATGACGCGGCAGGAAGGCCCGTGACGAGTATTACCGCTCTCGGGTTTGTAACGACTAATACCTTTGACAAGAATTCAAATCTCACCGCGACTCAGAATCCACGCGGCTTCTTGACCACGCACAGCTACGATGCGCTTGACCGGGTGGTGACTTCGATGGATGCTTTGAATACCATCACGAGCAATGTTTTTGACGCCGATGGGCGGCAGACGGTGATGGTGGATGCGCTTGGGGGCCGAATTACGATGGCCTACTCGAATCGCAATGAGATGATTGCCATCGGCAACCAACTTGGGCAGATAACCACCTACGCTTTTGATGCGGCAGGGCAGGCGAGTACTCGAAAGTTCGCCAATGGTGATGTTACAAGTTATGGCTTTGATGCAAATGGGCGGCTTGCAAGTACCTTGTATGCGGACGCGACTCGGGTGACCATGCAATACGACTCTCGTGGGAACAATACCACGATGCTTGATTCGACGGGAACCACAACGTTTGCCTTTGATGCGTTGAGTCGGACGGTTGGGACGACAAGGCCGGGACCGTTTGTTCAAGCCTATACCTTTGATTCAGCGAGTCAAAGAACCCGTTTAGTAGACCCGAATACTGGGGTTACGACTTATGCGTTTGACGCTGATGGACGAGTCGTGAGCTTTATGGACCCAAGTACGAAGGTAACTACGATTGCCTACGATGTGCGGAACATGAAGACAACCACGACGTACCAAAGCGGACGGGTCCAGGCCTGGACGTTTGATGCGGACGGACGCAATACGGTGATTAGCGACAAGAATGGCGCTACTGTTCTTCAGTTGATGACGTATACCTTCGACAACAACAGTAACCGTGAGTCTGCGAGAGACTCAAATGGTTCGGTGACGACTTATTCCTTTGACGGTAAAGACCGCTTGACGCAGGACTTGACGACAGGAACTTCGGCGCATACGTACGACTATACGTTTGACTCCAGAGACAATTTGGTAACCAATAACGAGTCGGGGACGGTTGTGACGATGGCGTATGATGCCGCTTCCAGGCTGGTGACTTCGATCTCTGGTTCTTCAATTACGACTTACACGTTCGATGTCAATGGCAATATGACGAACGCGAATCAGGCCGGAACACGCACAACGATGACCTTTGACAAGGAAAATCGATTGGCTTCGCATAACATCGGAGGCGGTAAATTCGGCTTGACCAACGTCTCTTACGACGGAATCGGTCGAAAGACGAAGTCTCAGAAATCTGCAGATATTGTTGATTTTGTTTGGGATGATTGGAATCTGCTCGGCGGCAATTTTGCCCTCGTTCCATTCCCCGCACCGACAATGTCTACTCTCCTCCACATTGTGGACGGACTGATGTTGGCGGAGACGGACGTATCTTCCGTTACCCGCACTGATTACCTTGTGGACTTCTTGGGTTCGATCACAGGCCTCACCAATTCCTCCGCAGCGGTTTCTGGGACTCGTCGGTTTAAGCCGTACGGGCCGTTGCTTTCGGGAAGCGATGCGTCGGGTTGGACTGGGAATACGGGGAGTCGGTATACGTCTTTACTCTTTGCGGAACAATACAATAAGTATAGGCATTACTCAAGTACGAGTAAGCAATGGGTAACGCGAGACCCCATTTGGCCTAGACAGTTAGCGTATGGTTATACCGGGGGGAACCCAGTTACCAAGATTGATCCGAGTGGGTTAACGGCGATAACATTTCCTGCTATAGGAACTGCAATTGAATTCGTTGGAGGTACCGTAGTGGCAATTGGTGCGACCGTGGTCTGTTCTGTTTATGCGATTGGAACCTCGTGCTATCAAATTTGTACCTATGATATAAACGATCCTTCAAGAGATGGTTACTTTACAGGTGCAGGTCGATGTGTGGCGAACTATTTTTATCCGCTACCCGTTGAATCATCACCTATGGATCGAGTGATACAAATTAGCCGCCTTCCCTATTGTCCGGCGAGAAAACCATTGCGCCCCGGGATTGAGCCTGATAACCCCTATTTCCCGCCCGTTCTGCCGATCAACCCGAAAGGGCCTCCTGGATGCGAATTCTACGTGGTACCCTGCGCACCGATCATAACTGTAGATCCAGCAGGTATACACGGACCAGACCTCTGGATAACGCACGGCTACGGAACATGCTACGGCGTTCATACGCATATTGTGTTTGGATATCGATTACCTCCATCGTGTGATTGCAAATATGGCAAACGGGTCCCTTTGACATGCTTCGGATTGTTTGTGCCCGGTCCAAGATTCTGAAGAGGTCAATGTGAATATTGATAAACAATTATATCGTGATTGTGTGGGGTTCGTCTCCTTCCCAAATTTCGGACAGCCGGTTGAATGGCCCCGCTACATGATGCTTAGTGGAGGCCCAGAACTCGCTGATCCAACTTCTTGTTTGAGCGGAATTTTCCTTTCTCTTTCCTCCGCTATGGTTGCCTCACCTACGAAGGAGATTGTTGCGTTGGCTGTGCCTAGTGCTATTACTTTCCTCCGATCCCTTGCACTGGGGCGGCAGTTAACGATCTCCAATGACTTCAACCAGCAACATGTTGACGAAGCAATCGAAACTTACGGTGGAGCTACTCCTTCCTTAGTAGAAGCGCATTGGCCTTTGTTAGGGTTCACGGTTGCGGACTGCTGGTTGGGAACATCTCAGTGGTTTTTTAATGCATCCTACCAGGAGTTTGAAATTGAACTAAATGAATCTGGATTGTTGAACGATGACTCGGATGCGCATATGGTAAGGACTATCATGGATTACACATCCCCTTATGATTCGCCGCACTACGTGATTGCAATGTATTTGGTTCAGAGAGCTGCGAAGAATGAAAGGGAGCGTTAAATGGTCATTGGAGATTGTTCTGATGACCGCATGGTCACGACCATGAATGCTTTGGGCATATTTCGACTTCGGTCTATGACGCCGATGGCAGAAATACTGCTCTGGTGGACCCCGCCGGTGGGTTTACTACGATGGTGTATTCCAGTCGCAATGAGATGATTGGGATTGCCAATCCTCTGAACCAGCGGACGAGTTATACCTTTGATGCGGCGAGCCAGCGCACTCGACTTGTTGATCCGAACGGCGGGGTGACAACTTTTGCATTTGATGCGGATGGACGGATCGTGAGCACTATCGATCCGATTGCGAAAGTGACCACTATTGCTTACGATGCGCGGAATATGAAGACGACCACGACATATCAGAGTGGAAGGGTTCAAGCCTGGACCTTCGACGCTGATGGCCGCAATACGGTGATTAGTGACAAGAATGGGGTACCCGTTCTGCAGTTGATGACGTATACCTTTGACAAGAACAGCAACCGTGAGTTGGTTCGGGATTCAAATGGGTCCATTACTACTTATGCCTTTGATGGAAAGGACCGGCTCACTCAGGATTTGACTACGGGGACTTCGGCCCACACTTATGATTACACGTTTGACTCTCGTGACAACCTCATAACCAATAACGAGTCGGGGACGGTTGTGACGATGGCGTATGATGTAGCATCTCGGCTCGTGACTTCTATTTCTGGTGCTTCGGTGACGACCTACACGTTCGACGCGAATGGGAACATGACCAACGCGAACCAGGCAGGGACGCTGACCACGATGACCTTTGACAAGGAGAACCGGGTTGGATCTCATACGAACGGCACTCTTATCACGATTACCTACGACGGAATGGGTCGAAAGCGGCAGTCTAGGGTGAGTAAATCGAGCTACACCAAGTATTGGTGGGATGGGTGGAATTTGCTGGGTGAGAGCACGGCGGTGGCAACCTTGAAGACGATGCCGACTTTGTATGACATCGTGGATGGCGTAATGCTTGGCGAAGTGGACGTCCCCGGCAACACCCGCATGGATTACCTTGTGGACTTCTTGGGTTCGATCAC
>JAIOPU010000061.1 GCA_021413725.1 Armatimonadota bacterium
AAAGGCGGGTGGACCCAAGCAACTGGTTGAGCTGCTCAATCGCGTAGATCGCTCCACTGAGCGAGTCATCCTGGATTCGCTGGCGGAGACCAATCCAGAGCTTGCGGAAGAAGTTAAGAACATGATGTTTGTCTTCGAAGATATCGTCAATCTTGATGACCGCGCAATCCAAGCGGTTCTCAAAGAGGTTGACAGCCGCGAACTAGCGACCGCGCTTAAGTCCGTCAAGAACGAGGTTCGTGAGAAGATTTTCAAGAACATGTCGGAGCGAGCGGTGAAGATGCTGAGAGAAGACATGGAGTTCATGGGCCCAGTCAAACTCAAGCTAGTTGAAGAATCCCAACAGAAGTTCGTCGGCGTCATCCGTCGACTTGAGGAGGCCGGTGAAATCAGTATTGACCGAGGTACGGAGGAAGAGCAGTTTGTCTAAACTGAACCCCCAGCATCTTTCGGTCGCGAGTTACTTCGATCAGTTGCCGGTGGAGGAACCGGAAGTATCCACGTTTGAGCAAGCAATGGAATCAACCGGCGCTAAACTCATGAGCCGCCGAGACCGAATCTATCAAGAGGCCTATAGCAGCGGACATGCTGCGGGATTTGCGGAAGGGTTCGCCGAAGGCAAAAAACTCGGTGAGATTGAGGCATTTCGTCAGACTGCTGAAGAACGGTCACAAATTATCGAGTCCCAAATTGCGACTTTCGCGGAGGCACTCGATTCGATGGGAGAGGCCATGCATCGTGCAATGGCGGACTGGTTCGAGAACGCAGAGCCCGAACTTGCAAACATAGCTGTCCTGATTGCTGAGAAACTCATTCGCCGAGAACTAAAACAAGACCCCTTAGCCATCGTCGAAATCGTCAAGCAGACTCTACAAGAAATAACTCACGCGAGTTCGGCGCGAATCCTGGTGAATCCGCAGGATGTACGATTCCTTGATGGGCGTGAGCAGGAGTTGCTTGCCGCGGCGGGATCTATAAGAAGTATTGAATTCGTTCCTGATGAGACTGTCCATGCCGGCTGCCTAATCCAAACCGAAGGTGGTTCGGTTGATGCGAGGATTGAGGTGCATCTGAAGAACCTGATTAAGGAGCTCTACCCTGATGATTAACGCCCCTACCCCCCAATTTCAGGACTTGCGCGAGACGGTGAGCAAGATGACGACGATTGATATCTCAGGGCGTGTGACCCAGGTTGTTGGTCTCGTGGTTGAATCGTTTGGTCCGAATGCGCGAGTCGGTGACATCTGCAAAATTGAATCCACCGAAGGCGAATGGATTTCCGCTGAAGTCGTCGGTTTTCGCGGAGATCGAACGTTGCTGATGCCGCTTGGACAGATGACCGGCGTCCGCGCGGGTTGCTATGTTCACGCGACGGGCGACTGCCTCGGAGTTCCTGTTGGCGACGAACTTTTGGGCCGGACTTTGAACGGGCTGGGTGTGCCCATTGACGGGCTTGGCCCTCTGCGAACTAAGAAGCACTACCCAGTGATCGCTTCGCCGCCTAATCCGTTGGAGCGGCAGATGATTTCGCGGCCGTTCTTTACCGGTGTGCGGGCGATAGACTCGATTTTGACTCTCGGAGTTGGGCAGCGAATGGGAATTTTTGCAGGTTCCGGGGTTGGAAAGAGCACCCTTTTGGGCATGATTGCTCGGCAAGGCGGAGCAGACGTGAACGTGATTGCGCTGGTCGGAGAGCGAGGCCGGGAAGTTAAGGAGTTCATTCAGAATGACCTCGGGCCAGAGGGAATGGCTCGAAGCGTCGTGGTTTGTGCAACCTCCGATGAACCCGCGCTGGTTCGAATCAAAGCCGCGATGTCCGCTACCGCCATTGCAGAATATTATCGCGACCAAGGGCTCAGCGTGATGCTGATGATGGACTCCGTGACTCGATTTGCGATGGCTCAACGGGAAGTGGGACTCGCTACCGGCGAGCCGCCGAGCACGAAGGGATATACGCCGAGCGTCTTCGCGCTTTTGCCGCGGCTGATGGAGCGGGCGGGGTGCGGCAGTTCCGGCGCGATCACCGCGATTTACACCGTTTTGGTCGACGGAGACGACACTAATGAGCCTATTGCCGACGCGACACGCGGAATTCTCGATGGCCACATCTTGCTCAATCGTAAACTCACGAGTCGAGGTCACTACCCGCCGATTGATATTTTGCAGAGCCTGAGTCGTGTGATGCCGATGGTCACGAGCGAGGAGCATGTGATGAAGGCGAATCGCCTTCGCGAACTTGTTGCCGCCTATCGCGATATCGAAGACTTGGTGAACATTGGGGCTTACAAATCCGGCGCGAATCCGCTTGCGGACGAGGCGATTGCGAAATGGGATGCAATCAATGCGCTTCTTCGACAGAACAAGCTGGATGCGACCGCATTTGCGGTTGCGCTGGATCAGTTGACGGAGGTTGTGGGTGCGTAAGTTTGAATTTAAGCTTGGGCGTGTGCGTGAGTTTCGGCACATGTTGGAGGAGAAGGCGACGCAGGAATTACAGGAGACGCAGAGGCGGGTGATTGAGGCGGAAGCCGAACTCACGAGGATCATCGAGCACAGGCAGGACAGCCTGCGAGATGTGTTCAGATCGGTCACAGACCGCCTCTCGATGCAGGCTTACATCAACCGCCTGGACGAGGCAATCGCAACTCAACAGTCGATCATCGCCATCATTAAACAGGATGAGGAGTTTGCGCGTCAGCGATGGCTAGAAGTACGGCAAGACGCAGAAGTAATGGACAAATTGCACGAAACGGCCCATGAGGAGTATGTCGCGGAAGCGAATCGCGAGGAGCAAAATGAGCTTGATGAGTGGGCGACGAGAAGGAGGGCAGCATGAAGTTTCAACCTATGGGCTATCAGGCGGTGCACACCCGCATGGCGCAGTTGCAAATGCGTTTGGACGGTCAATTTGGAAAGAAGACGGAGCAGGGAATTGGCGCTCCAGCGATGAACAAAAGTGCGTTCGCGGGCATGAGTGGCTCCATCGGCGATGGCAATGAGCCAATGTCTCCGTTCGGCGGCGGCAAGAGTGTGGATGTGGATCGCGCTCCCGCACCGATTCAAGCGATGATTCGGGATGCCGCGACTTCGGCCGGTGTAGATTTTGAGTTGCTAGAGGCTTTAGTCGGTCAAGAGAGTAGTTTTAAGCAAGAGTCGGTGAGCAGGGCGGGGGCGATTGGGCTGGCGCAACTCATGCCGGGGACGGCGAAGGCGTTGGGCGTGAATCCCAACGATCCTGCTCAGAATTTGATGGGCGGAGCAAAATACCTTGGACAACTGATGAAACAGTTCGGCGGAGATACGGAGAAGGCACTCGCCGCCTACAACGCGGGGCCAGGAGCAGTGACGAAGTACAACGGTGTGCCGCCTTTCCAGGAGACTCAGGATTACGTACGCAAGGTGATCGCGCGGTATCAAGCCATTAGAAAGCCATGAAGAAGAAACTTGTTATCATCATTCCTCTGGTTCTAATTCTAGTGGTGGGAGGTGTCTTTTTCGCGGCGAAGTCTGGGGCGATTAACATTCCTGGCATTTCTCCGAGTAAGAAGAAGGTGGCCAAAAAGCCGATCGTGGAAGTGAAGAAGGAACTTCCGAAAGTGGCTCCACCGAAGGAAGACCCGGTTGTTAAACCGAAAGTTGCGGTTTTGCAGGTCGACCCCGTGAAGGGTGCCAAGAAATTGGCAAAGCTCTGGAACGAGATGCCCGCCCCGGCGTTGCTTGCTTCGGTCAAAGATTGGAAAGACGCCGAACTCGCCCGTGTGATCGGGGTCATGGACCCCGAGAAGGCTTCTATTTTGCTCGGTCAGATGGAGCCCGCCCGGCTGGATTTGGTTAGCCGGGAGATTCAGAAACAGGCGAGTATCGTGCCGCCGGAAGAGTAACTACTGAGTTGCGAAACTCGTGAAGTAAATCTTCAGGATGGGGCCGGTATCCGAGTCGAATTCTGGGAATTCGGGCTTGTAACCCGGCTTCGCCATCTCGGCCTCGTGTTCTTCGCGTTTTTCCTTTTCCTTTTTGGTCTCTTCGACTTCCTCTTTCGCAGGCATAACAAGCTTCAGAACTTCGTTGGCGTCTCTCGCCAAAATTCGCTTCAAGCGTGTGCGATCTTCCATCGTGACGACGTCGGCTTTTGAAAGTCCGCCAAGACGCATGACGAAGGCGTTTTGAATAGCGGGGAGGACCTTCTCGAATGCCTTCGGGTCCACCTTTTCCTTGAGCTGAACTGCGATTTCGGTTCGCAGATAGCTGTCCTGTTCGCGCAAGTTTACGAGAAATTCCTTCTCAAATGCGACGATTTCGCCCAATTTAATCTCGGGCTCGTGGTTGGGCTTCTTCTTGCCTTTCATCATAAAGAACCCGCCTCCCCCAATCACGAGGGCGAGAATGAGAATGATGGGCATCTTGCCTTTTTTCTTCGGCGCATCCGCTGCGGCTGCTGGTTTTTCTGACATAAAACTCCCTGGACTTCCTGTCCACTGGTTCTATTCCATAAATTTGCCGGGAAACCCAAGTGTACTGTGCGGGTCTAGTATCATATCCCAATGCAAAGTCCCGTCCAACTGTCCAAAGCCGATGCTCGGCGGGCGTTGGTTCGGCACCACTTTGCACCTTGCTCCACCCAGCGCGAGGCGTTTGAGCGGTTGCGGAGCGTTCAGTTTGACCCGATTGCGCCGGTGGGGTGTAATCATGATTTGGTTTTGCAGGCTCGGGTGAAGGGCTACAAAATCGGCGATTGGCAAAAAACGGCCTACGACGCGCGGCTGGTTTATGATGGCTGGGACAAGCAGGCTTCGCTGATTCCCTTTGAGGGCTGGTCAATGCGCCGTATCATTTATTCGATCCATCGCAAGGAGTTTGAGGAGAAGATTTTCCGCGATCATCGCGAGGCGGTGGACTTGGTTTTGAAGGAAATCACCGAGCGCGGGGCCTTGATGCCTCGCGATTTTGAGTTTCAGCAGAGGCGCGAGGAGTGGAAGGGGTCTTGGTTTGGGCCGAGTGTCACCAAGCAGACTCTGCGCGCGCTTTGGCACTCGGGCCTCATCATGACGGCGACCCGAAAGGGTGGTCAGCACGTTTACGATCTCACCGAGAGGGTGGTTCCCGCGGAGCTGCTTCTTTTGCCGATGTTGAGTCAGGAAGATGCGATCCGGGAGCTTGCGCTGGAGCGGCATCGTGCGATGGGGATTTTGCGACCAGCGGCATCCTACGAAATTTGGGCGAATCGCCCGCTCGCGATGGGTAAGCGGGCGGCGATTACGGAATTGGTGGGTCGCGGAGAGGTTGTTCCGGTGGAGGTCGAAGGAATGCAAGCTCACGCGCCGCGCGCGTTTCTCGCGCTTTTGGATCAGCCCGCTTTGCCGCCGCGAGTCCGGTTCATAGGGCCGCTCGATCAGTTCATGTGGGACCGAAAAATGATCGCGCATCTGTTTGGTTTTGACTACATCTGGGAGATTTACACGCCCGAAGTCAAGCGTCGCTGGGGATACTATGTTCTGCCGATTTTGTTTGGAGATGAGTTGGTTGCGCGAGTGGAGTTTTATTGTCGGCGTGGGGTTTTGGAGCTGCGCGCTTGGCATTTTGAGGATGGGCGTTGTGGCGGGAAGTTCTTTGGAGAGTTGGAGAAGTCGTTGCGCGAGTTTATGAAATACTGCTCGGCGACGTCGGTTCAGGTTGTCTCCGGGATTGATGAGCGGGTCGCTGAACTTGCGGCGCGCATCGGTTAAAATAGAACTATGAACGATACGATCACCTACGCAGTCCAAGATCTGACCCAAGCAAGGGACCAACTTGTCCGAGTTTTCGGCAACACTCCCGACGACAGGATCAACTGGACGCCTGCACCCACAGCTCGAACGGCGGTCCAACTTGTTGCGCACTGCGCCTTCGCGCTGGACTTTATCCGGCAAATGCTCTGCGGCACCCCATATCCTGCCAAGACTATGGCTCAGGCCGACGCGGAGTTTTTGCTTGCGGAGCGGCAGTTCTCCACCCGTGAAGAGGTGATGGACATGTTTGAGTCCAATTTTAAGGCATACGTTTCCGAACTGGAGGGGTTCACTTTAGACCAATTGAACGCGATGATCGAGGCTCCATTTGGCTTGGGTTCGGTTCCGCTGAGTTTCGCAGTGACTTTTGGGGCGATGCACACGCGTAGCCACATCGCGCAACTTGAGTACCTGCAAACCATTTATGGCGATAGGAATTGGTGAGGAAACTCTTTAAAAAATAAATAAAAGTAACTAAACTTGACAAAATCCTGGTACGATGCCATCACGCCTCAGCGAAGAGGCGTGAGAAAACTATGAAAGTTTGTCGGCCGTTCCTTTTGATTTCCATGATTCTCGTCCTAGCGATCACTGCGCTTGCCATCGCAGGGTGTGGCGGAGGGGGTGCTGCCGGTGGCGGCGGTGGAGGAGGCGGAACGAGTCGCGCTGCGATTCTCGCGGAACTCCAGACGAAGTTCGCGACTTTTGACGGGACAAATCCCGATGCGGAGAACCAGCAGATGCTGGACCTGATGAGGGCTAATTCACAATTCGAAGAGGCAGGACTCTCTGATGCCGGCGGTGTTTGGGGCCGATTCACCGATGGAACGACGTTGGTGATCGGAAACAACATAGGACCTTCTACCGAGGTCCCGCCGCCTCTGGCAAGAACCAACCAAAGAACCCGATCTTACGGTCTTCCAACCTCGGAAAACGTCATGGTTGGGACGGCCGTAGGGAGTGTCTTTGAGAACGGCAACGCCGAGATTGCAGATATGTTTCGGACACAAACCTATGCGGTAGTCGAAGACTTGCCGACCGTAGACGCGCTGAAATCATTCAACAAGCTTGGCGTCTTGTACTTGACCACACACGGATGCAACACGCCAATCGTGCGCGGTGGGCCGCAAGTTTTTGTCGCTTGGACTGCCACAAAGTGGGTGGCCACACCAGCGGGCGTTCCCGATCGATATGCGGCTGATTTGCGGGATGGCTCCCTGACTTATTACATGGCCAGAACCTATGAGGATGCGGGTGACACGCCAATTGTTCGCGTCGAGACACATTACGGATTCACTTCGAAATTCGTGGCAAAGTACTGGACCGGGAAGTTTAATGAGAACAGTTTTGTTTATATGAATGCTTGTAGCTCCGCAAGCCTAAACGCTTTCGAGTTTGAGTTTGCATGTTTACAGGCGGGAGCTTCGGCCTATGTGGGCTGGACAAATACCATGGTCATCGCCGACGGACTTACATCGGGCGCATACCTGTTCGACCGCATGCTGGGCGGAAATGCATTTGATGCGGAATCCCCGCCACAACGAGCTTTTGCTTATCCGGCGATTCTCGCCGAAATGGCGACTCACAAGCGGACCAATAAGCCGACCATGTACGACGAGACGATTAACCCAAAAACGAATCTCACGGCCAAACTTCAGATGCTTACCCTGAATTTGGCATTCGGGCAGTTAGCCCCATCCATCGAGGTCTTGACTGTGGATGAACAGAAGGATGAACTTACGATTTCTGGAGTTTTCGGTGACGTAAAAGGTGATGTTCTGATGAATAACCATCCTATGACGATCAAGACCTGGACAGCAAACCAGATCGTTTGTACTCTTCCCCGGACTGGTAATGACGCTTCGGGCGACGTACAAGTGATTGCCGCTTTGCCGCGTCAGTTCAGCAATATTCTTCAGCTGACAGAGTGGAACGGCAACCTCACCTGTACATTCGATGGCAGCGGTAGTTTGCGTCAAGTCATGGAGTTCGCAGTTCACTTCCGCGCCGACGTTCACGACCGGCGAATACAGCCCCACGAAGCCCCATTCCGCATCGGTTCCAACTATCTCCAAGCCCTTGATACGACGGGAACGTATACGACTTCTGGAACTTACACGAGTCCAGATGGCTTGGTGACGGAGACCTGGATGGGCTCGGGTCCTATTCCCTCATACATTCGCCCACCGGAAGGTACTTCGCCACCGGAGA
>JAIOPU010000062.1 GCA_021413725.1 Armatimonadota bacterium
AGAGCAGTTGCACCAAGTCTTGCAAGTTCTTGCAGTTATCCAGGGTCAGTTTGCGCTCTCCGACATAGTATGTACCGCCCTCAGTTCCGAGGATCAGGAACCTTTCGAGCTGCTTCCACGGGTTCAATGCCCATGCGAAACCTCCCGCGTTGTTCCTAACCTGACCCCGGCGGGGTCCGTTCTGAGCCGGTCGCTTCAAATTAATATAGTTCGTAAACCTCATGATATTTCCTCTTCTTGCATTAGGGTCGGGAATATCGAAACTGAGAGTACTCTTCGGACAAAGGGCGTCATGGGTGTTTTGATGCTCTACCAGCTGAGCTACAGGGTGATTTTGGTCACCCTGGCTGGATTCGAACCAGCGACCCTCCGTGTGACAGACGATAACCCAAAAACAACGGCCCGAAGAGGACCACCAATGAGAGTGAGGAGCATGAGAGTCCTTTGGACAAGTGGACGAAAAGGGTATCTGGCTCGTATGATCAAGCCAGGTGGGATTTGAACCCACTATAACCGATAACCCTATTTCATTCGGCCCAAAGGTATAGCTTTCGCTACGCCTTCTCTTATTGGATAAAAGAAGACCTCAGTACTACCTTACTATTCATTAGTCAGTTTCAATATTCAGTTGTCTAATTAGTTATTTTCGTTGCGTTTCTCCTGAACGTGGGAGAGCTTGCGCGAGCAAATCTGGATTCAAGGGCAAGTGGCTCCTTGCGAGTGGTGTCAGTGCCACGCGGCATTCGCTTCTGGCTTGCGAGACCAGTCTGATATTCCCGATCGATTTGTGCGATAACGCAATGAAATCGGCCCTTGAATCTAAATTGTAGGTGCTTTGAGGGGTTTTGACTATCCTCAGGCTCTCGTGGAGTCGCCTGAGTAAGCTCGTGGAGCTTTCGTCAGGCTACAGATGATTGAATCGTTAGGTCTGGACTTCGCATGCCTTCGCCTGCGTCAGTCACGTCGTGATTTTTCATGTTGCCTATTTGGGCCACTTTCGCGGCTTGGGGATACTATACCCGCATGTTGATAATGTTTGTCAAGGGGGTGACGACCGAAAACTGAAAAAGGTTCAAAATTTCTCTCGTTCGAATTCAAGCATACCTTTTTATTTTTTGTAAACTTCTCTTAATCGAGCATAATAAGCGGTGATGATTGCGATTTCGATTGCTCTGCTTTTCTCCCAAACTTCGGTCGGTCCGATGCAAGACGTCTTCACGAGTGGCACCCTTGATCCGACCCAAAAGTACGAGGTGTTTCGAATACCCGCACTCACTCGCACTCGACGCGGAACACTGCTCGCGTTTGCCGAAGCGCGAAAATCGATTGACGATCAATCCTCGAACATCTTGGTTCTTCGGAGACTTCTGCCGAAATCCAAAAATTGGACTCCGCTCACCATTGTCATGCGAGATGAGCCGGCTTCTCTTAACAACCCCTGCGTTTTGGCAACGAAAAACGTGATCTGGCTCATGTACCAGCGCTATCCGCAAGGGCTCAATGAGCGAACGACGCAGCCTAACTTTGATCCGGAGGCATCTTGCCGGACTTTCATCATTTCAAGCGTCGACGAAGGACTTACCTGGACCAAGCCTCGCGAACTCACGTCAACTGTTAAGGGAGCGGGCATTCAGTCCGACGCCTGCGGTCCGGGAATCGGCGTCGAGGTTCAGCGGGGCAAATACAAGGGGCGACTCGTGTTCCCATTTAATGAGGGGGCCAAAGGAAAATATGATGTATTCGCGGTTTACAGCGATGATCGTGGGCAAACATGGAAGAGAGGCAACAATGCTCCAAAACCCGATGGAATCCAACCAAACGAGGTACAAGTTGCAGGGATGAGCGACGGCGGACTTCGGCTGAATGCAAGAAACCAAGCGAAGGGACATTTTCGGTTGAGCAGCGTAAGTCACGATGGAGGTGCTAACTGGGATATGGTTAAGCCAGAACCAAGTCTCCCTGATCCAGTCTGCATGGGATCCATTCTTCGCCTTAGTTACAATCCAAACGTCCTTGTAATGTCCAACCCTTCGGACCCTACGCGACGAGCAAGAGGCCTGGTGCGGACCTCGACCGACGACGGCAACACCTGGTCCAAAGGAATTGCCATCCCAAGTGATTCCTTTGAATACTCGTGCCTTTGCCCGTTGCCTGGTAATCGCGTTGGGATACTCTTTGAAAGTAAGGAAAATTCCACGACTGGACAGGAAGGATATCGCATTCGATTCACCACCATCGCAATCATGCCCTAGTCCAAAAACGGCAACCGCTTGCCCTTTTGAAGGACGTCCATATCGACAAAGCCTCCTATTCCGGCAACACGACCTCGCTCGGAGTATTGCCACAGAGTCCAAGGAATCTGAGGTCTTCGAATGACCTCACGAATCCAAATCTTCTGCGCTGGAAATCCGCTTAGGTAATGACCGTAGAAGTCTGAAGTTGTATAGATTACGGGCTCAAGCTTCCAATGAGACTTGGCCGCAATCCAGAATTTCATGAGTTCTTGCTGAAATTCAGCTCGCGTGGGGCGGTTGGCAGAATTGCCACCGTACTCCAGATCAATTGCCGGAGGCATCATTCCTTCCGCTGGCGGAACTACCGCCATAAAGTTTTTGGCTTGGGCAGTTCCGTCCTTCCCCAGAGTGAAGAAATGATAGGCTCCCTTGGCCAGTTTTGTCCGGCTGATTTCCGCCCAATTGGTCGCAAACATCGGGTCAATAAAGTCTCCTCCCTCGGTCGCTTTTATGTACGCGAAAGCTACGCCCGACGAAGAAACCTTCCCCCACTGGATCACACCCTGGTGATGCGAAACGTCAATCCCCCGAACAGGATAATCGTCCAGACGGGGGTTGTTCGGGATCCAACGCCCCGACAAATAACCATAAGTCACGATCGCAATTACCCCGACAAAAACACATAGTCCCTGCAGAACTATGCGGCGTCGAATCCGTTTCATAGGAAACTGGCGACTACTTTCCGATCCGGCCCAAGTCCGCCATGAGCACCAGCGCACTGAGCGCGAGCACTAGCATGAGACCGATCCCAGAAATCCGACCTTGAGTCTTGAGGCTCAACCGGCGCCCTCTAAAGAGTTCGAGAACCGCGACCACGATTTGCCCCCCATCAAGGGGGTGGATGGGCAAGAGATTCATAACTCCGAGGGACATGCTTATCAGGCCAGCAATCTGGAGCAGAGGCAAGATGCCCGCTTCCTTCACCGTGTTCACAGTTTTGGCCATGCTGACGACGCCACCCAAATTTTCTGTGGCAAGGTCCGGTCGCTTTACAACGCTGAAGAGCCCACTGACCATCTCAAACGGTTTCGCGACGGCCATTTGCACAGATTCTCCCCAAGCGGCAGGACGAAAACTTGGCTTGAAGCCTATCCCGAGTTTGTAGTACCGTTTCTCCTTGCCGGTGGCAAGACCCTCTTTTGTGTATTCTTGTTCTGGGGTGGGGTTCAAGTAGGGCAAGATATCGAACGCTAATCGTTGGCCCTTGCGTTCGACAACCAGTTTCACGCGCTCTCCGTTGTTATCGTGCATCGCGTCGATGACTTTGTCGATGCTGGTGACGGCCAGCCCATTGAGCTCGACCACTTTGTCGTTGGGCATTACTCCCGCAATTCCGGCTCGACTTCGATCGGAGAAGCTCTCGACCGCTGGAATCGTTGTCGGAACACCGCCCATCTTGTACGTGGTCGCAAGAATCACGATGCCGAGAAGGACGCTGAATAGGGGTCCTGCAAACAGAACTGCGATTCGCGCAAGTGCACCACGACTATAAAAGCCTCTGTCAATCTTGACCTCACTTCCATCCTCCTTGGGGTGCATGCCCCGAATCGAGGCAAACCCTCCCAGAGGCAGAAGTAGAAGAGAAAACTCGGTGCCGTGCCGGTCAGTTCGGGCGAGTAAGGGACGATATCGAACCGGAACCGTCTCGGTGCCAATCTTAATTTCGGCATGTCCTTGAGGCGTATCCTCGGATTTATTGAGGGCTGGCTGATAATAGCACAGGAGAATCCCCACAATTCCAGAGGCCAGCATGACCCCCAGGACAATTGTAACGTCCGGAGTTCGAAATTTTGTGCCCAAAATAAGCAGCACTAGACCGACCGCATAGGTCTTTAGGAGGGATTTAAGGGATTCCTCCGGTGCCACGTGATAGAGAGCCCCGATGCGCGTCACAACCCAAATCGGGATCGGAAGCGCAAGCACGATCATCCCTAAGTAGTATAGTACGTTCCACTGTTCAAGGCCAGCAAAGGCCGTGGTCGTCGCCACAATCAGAGCGGCGAACCAAACTGTGCGACTCGGGAGTTGGGGAACATTTAGCCTAGATTCCAGCCCTGGCTGCCTCTTTCCACCCATCATGACCGCAAAGGCCTCTACGTGCATCCCGAGCATTCGAGCGAACCAAAAATGGCCGAACTCATGAACTGCCACAAGGATCGTGAGCATGAGCAAGATGAAAAAGCCACTTTGCACGTAGCCGAGAAGAGTTTTGATGCTGTCCATACTATCCTTTCTTTGAACGCACAATCCGTTGCGTTTGCTCCCTAGATTGTAGATCAACTTGCAAAAGTGTTTCCAAATCCACGTTTTGTGGTGTGTGGAGAGTCATCACTTCCTCGACGGTTTCCGCGATTTGCAAGAACCCACACTCACCTCTAAGGAATGCATTCGCGGCTTCTTCGTTCGCCGCATTCATGGCGCAAGGCATTGTCTTGCCTGCCTTTTCGGCCTCACGGGCAAGATTTAGAGATCGGAATGTCTCCAAATCCGGTTCTTCGAAAGTGAGGCTTGGTCCTTCTGTGGGGTTCCAGTTCTTGACTCCGCTTGGGGGCCTTTCGGGATAGAGTAGGGCATACTGGATCGGGAGCCTCATATTCGGCCAACCGAGTTGCCCCAGGACGCTGCCATCTTTGAATTTCACGAGAGAGTGGATGATGCTTTGGGGATGCACGACCACTTTGACTTGGTCAAGAGGGATATCAAACAGCCATTTCGCCTCGATGATTTCGAGTCCCTTATTCATCAGGGTTGCTGAGTCGATCGTGATCTTGCCTCCCATCGCCCAAGTCGGGTGATTGAGCGCTTCTTGCACAGTGACACTTTGCAGATCCCGAGAGGCTTTTCCGCGAAAAGGCCCGCCAGAGGCGGTCAATATGAGTTCGTGGATGGAATTTTCAGGTGCCCCCTGGAGGCACTGGAAAACTGCACTGTGCTCGCTGTCAACGGGCGTCATCCGAATTTTGTGCCTCTCCACAAGCGGCATAACGATCTCACCGGCTGCGACGAGCACTTCTTTGCTTGCAAGAGCGATGTCCTTGCCCGCTTTGATCGCGGCGATCGTCGGCAGCAAACCGATGACGCCCGCAACAGCCACAACCACAAGGTCAACTTCAGTCGAGGTAACCAAGTCGATGATCGTAGCCATCCCGCCCAAGAGGCCCGCACCATGAGCGGCATTCTCATCAAAAAGCACGACTTTGGCCTCGGGAAACTCGCTTGCAACGGCGATTAGCTCAGATGCGCGGGTTCCGCCCACGAGTCCGACGACCTTCAAGAGTTCCGGATGTTGCCGAACCACTTCAATTGTCTGTTGCCCAATGCTCCCCGTCGCCCCAAGAATTACGATACGTTTCAAGACGACCTAGTTTATCTCTTTAGGAGCCAGGGTGAATGAGCAGACCCGTTCTAAACGAGTCAATATAGAGTCCCATGGTCTTGGGGTTAATAGGAGTAAATCCGATCATGCTTGCAGGAGAACCAGGGCTAATCCTGAAATCTCCTCTTGCCGCATTCACAAATCCAGGGTCTGACGCCCCAAAGACGTTATTTTCCATACCCATCATGCTCCAAGTGACCTCGTCGTTATGAGTGAACCACGACCATTCGGAACCAGACCCAAAGTCCAACGCGCCGACATAAATATTTCGTTTGACGGAGTTGTACTTAGCAGCCCGAGGCTCATCTTGGAGGATATTTGCCAGATGCTGGTAGCGCGAACTGTACAGCGCTCCATTGTAGGGCACGGCCAGGAGTCTTTGATTCAGCGAGTTCCATGTTGAGTCCCATCCCGGCGTCAGGAGCTTTGAATCAATATGAAATCCTGAAGGCAAGTCAGGTCCTACAAACGGATTAGCAAATCCAAGATTGTAAATAATATTATTTTCGTACCGATTATCGCGACCTCCGCCAATTTGAGCGGCACTTGATACGTTTGTGAAAACATTTCCAATGACGTCTGTCCCGCTAAGGCAGTCATCAAGATACACCGCCCACGTTTCGGAATGGTGAGAGACATTATTTGTTCCGACAAGTCGGTCATAGATATTTGTAAAAGAGTTGTTCGCGATGTAATTACCCCGCGAAGTCCAGTCGCGACCCGCGTAAAGCGCACCCGCATCGAGGGTCTCGGTCACACAGTCGGTAAATGTATTATTGATAATCTGGTGGTCGTTTCCTTCAAAGTACAGTGCCATGTGCTTGTTATCATGGAATGAGTTCCCGCTGATGACGCTGCCCACTCCCTCCATTTTTATGGAGGGACTAAAGCAATAGTCGGTCATACCTGTGTTGAAGAAGTGGCAGTTGATCACGCGAGCACCCCCGGAAGTCAAGGTGGTGCGGTCACCTGCAGTGATTGTAATTCCTGCGCCAGCAATATTGTAAATATCGCAGCTCTGAAATTTAATGTTCGTTGTGCGAGCATATGCGGCTGTCGCACCCATGTTGCGAATGGTGCAACCAACGACATTGACGTTCGGAGAGTTAATAATTTCCAGCGCATTGCGTCGACACTGCTCAAACACGAGGCCCTGCAGGGTGAGATTGGGTGCTCCAAGCACACTCATAATCGGCATCGCGGTAAGTTGGGTTAGCTCAGTGTTAATGCTCCCATCCTTCTTTACCGGATAATAGAAAATAAGGCCGCGAAGGCGGTCTAAGTAGTACTCACCTGGCTGATCGAGCTCAGCCAAAACATTTTTAATCCTAAAGCGTGCATTGGGCTTATAACCATAGTAGCTAGTTCCACTGAGAAGAACCTTATCTTGAGACGGCACAACACCTGAAACCGCGACATGACAGTCCGACCAATCTACACCAAGATATCCGTGCACAAAGGCGTCGGGCAGATAAGTCCAGTTTTGCATTCTCGCCCCTAGCCCCGGACTCGTCTCAAAGCCCGGCCCCTGCGAATTGGAAACCAGATAAGGCGCCGTTCGATTTGGATATTGTGCAAGGCGAGCGGGTCGTTGAAAATCATAGAGTTCGGCTGGAGATTCCACACCGGTATTCGGAATTCCGCGGCCAGACCAAGCTCCAAGATTAGCGAGAATGGCACCGGAAAGCGTCGCCTGCTTCACGAAGGGGCGGGCTGCGATAGGAATATTTTGGAGGGCAATAGAATCTGTGAGGGGTCCCCATCCCGAAATCGGCACGGATCCTCGGAGGTAAGGAACCTCGCCGGGATAGTTTCGAAGCGTAAACGTCTGGGTTGCGGTACCCGCGTCTTCGGCCTCAAAAATGAACGCACCACTGAAGCGATAAACCCCACCTCGCATAAACACAGTCACCGGGTAAGGAACCCCGGTGGTCCGCCTCAGTGTCCGCAAGTAGGCCTTCATGCGTTCTAGAGTTGCGAATGGGCCATCGGTATTGCTTGCATTGGGACTATCAAGCCGCCCGGACCAAGCGTCATTCCCCTGGAGAGACACATAGAGGCTGAGTTGGGCACTGCAGGCGTATGCTGACAGAAGTAGCACCAAGGCTAAAGCGGTCCTGAATGGGCGCATTGAATTTTTCATGAGCAAGAAAGATCCTTGTCGGAGGAGTCCCCTTTGACAATGTCAGTATTTTTACCTTATTGTATGCGTTGACGCACTGCCATAGAATAGTTGTTTTTTTAGCAATCTTGCACGTTGTCAGCTTTTCTGAACGATTTCGTTCATTGCAGGGTAGTTGTCGTGGCTGATTATTTCAAAATTCTTTCCGTTACGACGGTAAATGGCGACATCAAACCCTAATTTTCCATGAATACGCCGAATTCTACCACCCTGGGCACCCACAATTTTGATGGGTTCTGAGACACTGTTGATTTTTTGCTCAATCGCGACCCGGGGAAACTCCTCTGTGCTGACGAGCGAAACCAACAATCGACCGCTTGAAGCGCTCGCGCTGATTGCCACCGGCTGAGAGTACGGGTTGCGAAAACGCAGGTCAATGTCGGGGAACGCGACAGCTGAATCTAGCCCCGCACCGACATATCCTGGCATGAACCGGTGGTGATGGCGCTCGACAATTTCCATTCCCGCTAGCAGGGCGGCATTGTAGAGCGTCGTGGAAGTCTGGCACACACCTCCACCGAATGCGGGCAAAAGAGTCCCGTTATAGCTCACCGGTGCCTTCATGAACCCACGGTCTTTCGTCCAAGACCCTACCGTCTGGTTGAATGAGAACGTCTCCCCTGGGGCCACGACAATCCCGTTGATTGCGGTGATCCCCTTACATGCGTTGATTCTTTGGGCTCGCGACCGTCCCTCCAAGGAGGTTGAGTACGTCACCTTCCCTCCTGATTTTGAAGAAATGGACGCAACTACTCCCCCCGCAAGTGCTAATGCCCCGCAGCAAAGTCCGCCGAACAGATTCAATCCCGCACCTCAATTGTGCTCTCCGCCGAGCTAACTAACATATCGGGTCGGTACATTGCTTGCATCACGGCGGGCAACACCACGCATGTTCCCTTCGACTCGGCTCGGAAGTTCAGTTCGAAGCGGTTAACTCCCTTTTGAAGGGTTCGGGCGAAGACGGCGACATGGTCGTCAAGGATTTGAATATCAGAGAACCAGAAGTTCCACCAGTCCGTGTCGCTCGAGTCCACCGGGAACAAGTTCGAGGGGCGTGGGATCTTAATGAGTGCATATCCTACGGACTGAGTGCAATTGACTTCAATAACACACCTGACCGGTTGACCAGACTTAAAAGTCGTCTTAGGGTTTGTGCTCGGTACTAACTGGACCTTGCCATCGCTCAACCGAATCGTTTCCAAGGAATGGAAGGATTCGCTGATGCTGATGCCTTCCATCGGTTCGGCCATGAGCAAGCCCTTCTGTTCTGGCGTCTGCATCATCGCAACCGAGTAGAAAAGTTGTCCCGCTGTCGCCTGCTTGATTTCTATCTTGTTCTCGCCGGACTGCAAATCAGCTAACGCTACGCGAATTGTCGTTCGATTGGGCATGGCTTGTACAGTCTTGCCGTTGACAAACACTTCTGGGGCGGACTGCTCCGTCGTCGCAATTCGGAAACCAGACCAATTCGTAAGCGCAAAAATCACTGCCGAAGTGTCTCGAGTCGTCAACCAGATATCCCCGCGACGCATCGCCGCGATGACTCCGATGAGCCGTTCGATCTGAGGACTGTTCGGTTTCAGCCGCGCCAGAGCGAGTAAGCATCGAGCCTGGGTTCTGAGTCCGTAGCTCATCCAACCGTTGGTTTGCGAGCTGAGATCGGCACGATTTGCGAGTCTTTGGTCCAGCGATTCCGCAGCTCGAAGAGACTTTTCGCTAAGTCCGCCCTTTTCGTAGGCGAGGGCTTGCGTCGCCAACCCATAGACGTCGTCTTCGTCAAGTTTGACTACCTCTGCCATTTCCAAAGCGATGGCCGAAGCTCGATGCTGGAGTACTGCGTAGGCAAGATAGAGATGCTCACGGTAGTCGTCTTTCTTGGCGCCGGCCTTCAACATCTTAATCGGCTCCTTCATGGCGTCCTCCGCCCATTTGATGGAGCGATCCACAATATCTTTGTAACTGTTCAGGTCCACACCGGCCTCACCGGCCCGCGCAAGGCCGTCCAAGACGAGTGCGGTCATTTCTGGCTCTGGAGTGTCGTGCTTGAACCAGCCAAAACCTCCGCTCGGTATTTCTAAGTCTCTAAGTCGTCTCAAGGATTGGCGCACGACTTTTGGAATTTTCACTTCGAGATCGGGACGTTTTTGATTGGTGTCACGGAGCAATTTACCGACGACGACTGCGGGCGTGAACCGACTCATAGTCTGCTCCACACACCCGTAGGGATAGTCCACCAAGCTGTCCAAACTGTCCGTAGCAATGCTTAGCAGGTTCGGAGACACCTCAATGGAAAGGGAACCCACGCGACTTGTCGCGTCTTTACTGACCGTGATCACTTTGGAAGCCTCGTTCGAGATTCCCGATTCATACTGAATTCTCTCACGCCCTTTGGCAAGCACCGTAATCGGCAATTTCAGAGCATCTTGCAGCGCTCCAGACTTCGCTCCCGCGGAGATTGTAAAGTCTCCACTGGATACCGGGGCTGCCGTCCAGAAGACGACTTTTGTCTTACCCGGCTCAACCGTGACCGCGGCATCCGCGGCACCTTCGAACTTAAGCCCTTCGGTGCGAATGCCAAGGTCGACCGGAAGGGCATTGGCAGTGTTGTTCGTGACGAGTGCAGAAACCTGAACCTTGTCACCGTTAACAAGCATCGTGGGCAAAGTCAAACGAACCATCAAGTCCTTTTGGACCACGACTTGACAGGTCTGCTTACCACATCGAGTGTCATCGCTTACGGCGGTCGCCGTTGCGCGCCAAGAAGTGAGATTGTCGGGCAGTTTGACCTGCACGGTCGCAACGCCGTTCGCATCGGTCACCACCGATGCATCCCAATACGCAGTGTCTCTAAAATCGGTGCGGACGTCAGCAAACTTGCCGCCTTTGTCGCCGCCATCCAAATAGACTTCCGGGAAGGAGTAAATCGTGGTTACGCCACTGTAGCGTCTCGGATAGAACGACTTATAGGGGTCACTCTGGTCAGATGCAATGTCATAGATAGACGCATCGACCACACTCAGGGCAAGTTCAGTCTGAACAGGCTTACCGGTTTGGTCGGTGACACTGATTTTATAATTCGCAGTATCGCCGGGGCGCAACGGTGTCTTCTCCGGGGTCATTGTGACCTTCAGTTTCTTATCCGGAATCGCGATCGAAATATCCGATTCGGCTTCCTGCAATTGCTTCTTTCTTACTCGATAAACTGAAACTTTGACATTCGGAAACATGCCCGCATCAACCGGTATCCGAACCGAAGCGGTCCGGCCGGTGAGGGGAACTGTTTTATGGAAAGTGACGTTTTCGGCCTCCACCGTGACTGTCGCAGATCCGCCTGGCGCATCAGTGGAAATCATCGCAAGACAGGAATCTCCGACGTTGTACATCTTCTTGTCCAACTTGATTTCCAGACTTCCGCCGGGTCGGTCACCACCACCTTGCGAAGTGACCCAGATGTTGGACTCCGCTTGAACAGAAGCACCACTGCTATCTTTGATCGTTGCCCGCAGAAGCACTTCTTGGGCATCGGGAACCTTGATCTCACCGGTCGCGACTCCCTCGGCATTCGTGGTGACGGTCGTTTGCCCTTGCAAGACAAATTTTGCGGTCCGATTGGTCCAATTGTAGTAGCCGAATTCAATATAGACGGGTACGCCCGCTCGGGGCGCATCGTTATCATTTGAGCGTACTTTGACGGTGTAACCGACACTCTGGTTGGGCTCCGCAATGTAGACCGCGGTTTGGAGGTCCACTGAATCATCGCCTTGCGTAACGGCAACTTCGCCTTTGCCATCAAAGTACTTATCGTCACCTTCAGTTGCGGTGATTTCAAAGGTCACCTGCTTATCAGGAGCGTAGCCCGAGTATGCCGGGTCACCCGAATTTTTATAGATTTCTGAGGCAGGCACGGCAACGATTGCTTTTCCTTCATCGTCCGTTACGACTTCTGGAATCTGGGTAACGTACTCGCCGGAATAAGAGTAGCCACCCTCTCCCTCATAGTCAAATCCTTCATCGCCCCAGCGCTGCCGGGCGTAAACCGAACCACTAACTTTCGCTCCTGCCACTGGCCCGCCAAAGTAGTGCTCCGCCCGCACCTCCATTTGAACCGTATCGTTTTTCGAGTATCTGGGTTTGAGCGGCTTGACAGTAATCTTAAACTCCGGCTTTCGATAAGCTCCGACGTTGACGTCCGCGTAATGCTCCTTGCCTTGAAATACAAACTTAAGGCCATATTGGCCAACTACGCCTTCGCTCGCGATGAACTCTCCGGAGAAAGAACCCCTTCCTCCAAGGCTGACAGTTTGCTTGCTGAGCGTTTGACCATCGGGCTCATCGACTTGAATTTGAACGGGTGCCACACTTGGGACTCGGTACCCCTCCCCGCTCTTCTCGCGCAGAATTCCCTTGAAATGGACAGTGTCCCCGGGTCGATAGATGGGACGATCGGTCACGATATGCCAGCGAATATTGTCGCTGTCCTCGCGGGCGTAAGTTTCCGTCAGAATAAATGCTGTCGATTTCCCCAGGGTTGCAAAAAGGCCAAGTCCATGGGCGCTGGAGCTTTCTGCCAAAACCAAGGTGCCGTCAGGTCCTGACTTTCCTAACTTTTGGTTGGCTGACGCCGTGTAGCGCTTCACATCAGCACCCGGAACCGGATCACCGGTTGCGAGATCAATGACTTGTACCAAAGTTTTCGATTTACCAAGCTTTGCAACGAGCGCGAGTTTGCTGACGGCAATGTACGTTCCGCGAGTCTGCGATTTCCCTTCAGTGGAAACCGAAGCCTGGACCCAATAAACGCCCTCTGCGAGGTCAAGGAGTTTGATGTCTTGATAGAAAGTTCCCTCCTCATCCCGCTCGTCTATCGGCGCGTCAAATTTCTTTACCGAGGTTAAACCCGCGCTCGGGTTTGCACTGAGCGTCTTGACATTGACGAGGCCAGAAAGAACCTCTTGCATGCCCTTTGTGCCCTCGAATTTCTCAAGCGGAATGGAAAAGACTTCAACCTTCGCCGCGTTTTTGTCGGATACGCCGGTGAAATTCATCACGACCGTTTCCTTGGGGAGAAAGACGTGCTGGGGCACATTGAGGCTGAGCGATGCCTCTTGCGGCAACAGCAACAAATCTGTGGCCGTTGTTTTTCCTGCCGCAATCACCACCGGAGTGCCATCGGTGTAGGCAGTCCGAGTACTGGCGTAACTCGTGTAGGAACCGACCGGCAAGTTGCGGATCAAGAAGTGGCCATTCTCATCAGTTCGCACGACCCGCCGCTCGACTTCCAGTTCATAGCGATCAAGGTCAGCCTGGCTGGCTGTCAAAACAATGGATGCATTCTTGGCTGGCTTCCCCGTTTTCTTCAGGATCGCCGTTCCTTCCATCGAACCTACGGGAATCTCCGTGGACACGCTGTATCCGAAAACGCCCACCGCGAGCGCCACTGTGGCGACTACGCTGGCAATACCACCGGCTTTAAACAGTTTCAAGTTGCACCTCGTCCGATTTTGGTTTCATCACAAACCACGCCGCCGTCGCCGCAATTGCTGCGACTACAAAAAACTTCACCAGTAGCTGGGTTTTGTCGCTCTTGTCCAGACTCGCTAATTGGACCGACATGGGGTGCGTCGCCGCAACCCAACCCGCTACCGCCAAGCCAGACGCGAACGGAACAAGGGTTCTTCGTTCATTGAGCACGATGAAGAGCGGCGTTAGTGATGCCCCGATGATGAGCCCAAGACTTCCCTTCCCTCCCATCAAAATCACGGCCGCAACCGCCAAAGTCGCCAAGGAGATGCCGGCCAGGGCGGCGGCGACTCCGCGGGCCGTCTTGCTCACTTCGTAGGTGATGGAGGACAAGAGAATGCCGACAATCAATCCACCGAGGACGTAATTTTGTCCCAGGTCAATCGTACGCAACGCCTCCGGGTCCGCGAGGCGAAAAAGCCGGAAAAACAAAATCGCAACCAGCGGCGACATCGCAATTGCCGCCTGCTTGCGATCAAGGATCAGGCAGGTCGCAAGCCCGGTGGCCAGTAAAATTGGCAAGCCGAGCACCCGGTCAAAGCCCGTAACTAAAGTGGAACACCCAAACCATAGTGTGGCGCTCGCCAAAGTAAAAGTACCCATTTGAGGCTCATCTTCCCGAATGAGCCAGCAAGTGACTAGGGCAGCAGCGACACCAAGGAGCGCCGCCTGCCAAACAGTGTGCATCGCGAGTAAGCGAGGAATCGCGAGAATCGCGATTCCCAGCGTCACGAGCCAGCCAAATAAGGTAGTCAGTTCCGCATTCTTAGAAGGGGCAATCTTAGATATGAACGCCGCCACAAATCCTGCAAAAAATATCGCGGCCGCCGTGGTAGTGACGGCAAAATTGAGCCCCAGGCCATCTACTTCTTTCGTATAAAAATTCAGCCCCACCGCAACGATACTCCCTAAGAGCATCCATGAGCCTGATCGGACCTGTAGCAGTACTTGTCCAAGTCCAACGCCTCCGAGAAACCCAAGTTGGAGCCACCGAAAGTCGGCGAGAATTGGGCTCTTCAGAAAAGTGGTTCCCACAATCGCACAGCCCAGCCCAATAAGCCAGCCCATTCGGGCTGACTTTGGAAGAACGCTAAATCCGGCAAGGGTGATGAGGCCCGCGGCCACCCCGAGCAGGCTAGCCTTACCGTCCGCCAAAGCTGCTACGTCCGCACGACTGAGGAGGAAGGCCACAAGCGCCAGAATCCCGATCCCGATGACTCCGCGTATATCCTGCTTTTCCTCCTTCGGCCCCGTATCCGAAAGAGCGAGAGCGAGCGCAAGTGTAGCGATTAAAACCGTTGCCGAAATGGCGATGTCCATAACTTATTCAGTATCCCCCAATGAGCATAGATAATGACGTTGGAAAAGTGAAACGTTATGGAGATTTTTAAATATTTTTCTAGGATTGCTTAGGAAAAGCAAAACGTGAAATGGGATGCTGAATCAAATAATCCTGCGCACTAAATTTCTCCGAAGGACCCGCCACCACCCGCTCATAACTCCCATCCGTCTGTAACTGCCAAGAGTTTGTGTTATCGCGCAGGTATGGCTCAAAGATCTCGTCTCGTATGAGCCTCAAATGCTCGGGGTTCTGAACCGGAACGAGGGTCTCAACCCGGCGATCCAGGTTGCGTCGCATCAAATCCGCGCTGCCGATGTACGCAATCGGGTCATCCCCGTTCGCAAAATAGTAAATCCTAGTGTGCTCCAAGAACCGCCCAACAAGCGAACGCACCTGGATATTTTCACTCAATCCCTCCACCCCTGGCCTCAGACAGCATATTCCGCGAACCAAAAGGTCCACTTTCACACCCGCCTGACTCGCCTCATAAAGTTCGTCGATAACCTCAGGATCCACCAAAGAGTTCAGTTTAAAAATAATGTGCCCCTTTCGTCCCGATTTCGCAAGTGCAATCTCCGAACCAATCCGATCCAGTATTCCCTCTCGAAGATTCTGGGGAGCCACCAACAGCTTCTTGTACTCAACATTCTTGGAGTACCCGGTCAAATAGTTAAAGAGCAAAACAATGTCCTGCGTAATCTCGGGATCGCAAGTAAAAAGTCCCAGGTCAGTGTACAGTCGGGCCGTCGAAGGGTTGTAGTTGCCGGTTCCGATGTGGGCGTATAGCTTAACCCCCGCTGACTCCCGGCGCACCAGCAAACAGAGCTTGCAGTGAGTTTTGAGTTCGGCAAAGCCATAGGAAACATGAACGCCAGCCCGCTCCAAGGCTCTCGCCCAAACCAAATTATTGCTCTCATCAAAACGCGCCTTTAGCTCAACAAGAACGGCAACCTGCTTTTGCTCACCGGCCGCGTCAAGCAAAGTTTCAACAATCGGCGACTCCGAGCCAACCCGGTACAGGGTCATCTTAATCCCGATCACACTTGGGTCGGTACTCGCAGCATCGGCAAAATTCTGCATCGTCCCAAAGCTATCAAACGGATGGTGAACAAGAATGTCGCCCTTGGCGACATTCTCCAACAAACTCGACCCGTTCGACAAGGGCTCAGCTTGGTAGGGGAGGTGAGTGGGAAACTTAAGATCAGGCTTGCTCAGTCCAGCCAACTCCCAAAGGAACGAAAATCCCAGGAGCCCATTGACCACGAAAACATCATCATCTTCTAGGATCAGCAAGTGCATCAGAACTTTACGAACCGGGAGGGGCATTTCTGGATTAATTTCCAAGAGAACCGGATCGCCGAACCGGCGCATACTGATCGTCTTTTCGATAGTAGTGACAAGGTCCGCCGCTTCCAGTTCGCGAATCTCAATATCAGCATCCCGCAGAACTCGAAATGGGTGGACTCCAACAATGTTCGCTCCAGGGTAGAGTTCGGCGATATTTGCCTTGATGACATCGTCTACAAGTACAAATTCACTCTTTTTGCCCTTCAGCTTGATGAGGCGGTTGTCTGGCAACGGAATTTTTACCCGCCCCAATTGCGTACCCCCCTCATCCTCAATCTCAATCGCCAGGTTCAGGGATCGATTGGAAATAAACGGAACACTCGGCGCCGGATGAAGTATCAGCGGCGTGCAAATCGGCATAATCTCGCGCCGAAACAACTCCTGAAGCTCCGCAACTTGATCCGCAGTAAGTTGCGAATAATCTCGCAAAACAACCCCTGCCTCTGCAAGTGCAGGCAAAAGCTCATCGCGCCAAATCGCCCCCGCTCGCTCTCGCAAGGGGAACGCATCGCCCGCAATCGCAATGAGTTGTTCGCCGGGTGTCAGCCCGTCTGGAGATTTCTCCGTTACTCCACCCTCATACTGCTCGATCAGGCCGGAAACGCGGACCATATAGAATTCGTCAAGGTTCGACTCAAAAATTGCCAGGAATTTGAGCCGTTCAAGCAAGGGATTGGTAAGATTTTCTGCCTCAGACAATACCCGCTGATTGAATTGCAGCCAACTCACCTCTCGGTTGAAATAGCGCACGGTTTCGGTCGGAATTGAGCGGATAGGCATGGTGAGTCTGTCGATCTATTTTAGCTTAAGGAAGGCATCTCTCGGGAGAAAAGTCGCAATCCACCGCAGATAACTCTTGACGCGCTGGGGGCACAAACGAATCGAACTCGCATATGCCTGCCGAGCGAGCGCAGCCTTGCCATTGAGCTTCCGCACCGTTCCGAGACAAGCAAAGTTGTGCGCCAGAGCTTCCCGCAACTCGGCTGACGGCAATCCCAAGGATTCGTAAAAAGCGGTTTGCGCTACAACCCGCTCACGTAGCCGTTCATCATCGTGCCAAATCCGATCCAATTTCTTGCTCGCATTCTCGTCGTGCCAGCGATACCGGGTGAGCTTCTCAACGCAATAGCCGCCCTCCCACTTCTCCGCAATCCGAAGCCACATATCCCAATCGCCACTCCCAAAATATGCCGGATCAAACATTCCCAGTTCATCGAAGCACTTCTTGCGAACCATGACCGAGCTTGCAATCATCGCATTCGACCGCAAAAGGCGCAACACCAGGCTCCCTGTCTCAGTCTCAGGATAATCAAACCCTAGCGGCGTCCCCGCAAGCTGCTCCCCCTTCGACCCGATAAAAATCCCATTCGTATGCACAATCCCTACACGAGGGAAATTCTCAAAAAGCTCCAACTGGGCCTCCAACTTTCGCGGCTCCCACACATCGTCATCGTTAAAAATCGCAACAAACTCGCCGGTCGCAAGCTCAACGCCGCGATTGAGGCTCCCGTAGGTCCCCAGATTCTGCTCATGAAAAACGAGCCGCCAGCTTGGAACGCGCTCCTGTAACCGCTCCCGAGTACCGTCGGTGGAGCCATCGTCAAGCACAATGACCTCATAGTCCGAAAAGGTCTGGCTCTCAATGCTACGAATTGCGTCTTCAAGGTACGCGATATGGTTGTAGCAGGTCAGCAAGATCGAAACTTTCGGCACGCAACCATTATTCCCGACTCCAACCATATGGAATTACTAGCTGGAATATGGAACAGGACATGTGAGAAGACAGCATGTTCGTATTTATTGGAATTTTTATAAGTTTCGCCGCGATTTTGGTGGGTTACACCATGCACGGGGGTCAAATCGGTGTTCTGATCCAGATCAACGAGCTTGTCATTCTCGCTGGTTGCGGTGCCGGATCGATCATTTCGGCACAAGGGATGGCAGGATTCACTATGGTTATCAAGTCGGTCATTGGGCTCCTGAAGCCCGATCCCATCACCAAGCAGGCCTACCTCGACGTACTCAAAATGATGTACGAACTGTTCAACATCGCCCGAAAAGAAGGCCTCCTCGGCATGGAACGCCACATCGAAAAGCCCGAGGAAAGCGAAATCATCCAGAACTACCCAAGCTTTCTCACAAATCATCACGCAAGGGACTTTTTCTGCGACACCATGAAGGTAGTCCTTACCGGAGCGGTCAGCCCCCACGATCTTGCGGAAATGATGGAAGTTGACCTTGACATTGGGCATCACGAAGCGAAAATTCCGTTCGAAGCCGTCCAGACGGTGGGTGATGCGATGCCAGGATTTGGCATCGTTGCCGCGGTTCTTGGCGTTATCATCACGATGGGTAAGATCGGCGGCGAAGCCTCTGAGGTGGGGCACTCGGTCGCGGCGGCTCTGGTTGGTACATTCCTTGGAATTCTTCTCGCCTACGGTGTCTTTGCGCCGATGGCAAAGTTTATGGAAGCCCGCGCCAACAACGAGTTCCAGTTCATGAACTGTATCCGTTCCGCGCTCTTTAGCTTCGCCAGAGGCGAATCTCCCATTACCTGCGTCGAGTTCGCTCGCCGCAACATCGAACCTCACGTTCGCCCTGGCTTCGTTGAAGTCGAAGCCGCTGTGAAGGGTCAAGCCGCATAAGGATGTTATGGCAAAAGACGCTCCTATAATCATAAAGAAGAAAAAGGTCTCCGGCCATGGTCACCATGGCGGGTCCTGGAAAGTTGCCTACGCGGACTTCGTGACCGCGATGATGGCCTTCTTTATGGTGATGTGGCTCATGGGTCTCACCAGCGAAAAGGATAAAAAGAACATACAAGGCTACTTTAACGATCCTCTCGGGTTCAACAAGAATCAACCCGCGATGCGCGTGAAAATCTCGCCCAACTACGGCAAGCACGGATCGCCAAAAACTGCACAAATGGTCCTCAGCAACTCGGACGCAAGCCAAAAAAAGGCGGCAGAGCGAGTGGTGAACAAAATCAAATCAGCGATTAAGTCCACCCCCGATGCTCAAGTCCGGAACTTGGGAGCCGCGGTCAAGTTTCAGACGACCGATGAAGGAATTCTGATGGAGTTCTCGGAGAGCTCGGGCGTTGTCTTTTTCGAATCTGGCAGTGCGGTTGTTCGATCCGTGGCCAAGGCTCTGGTCGCACGTGTTGCCCCAGTTTTAGCGCAGACGAAGCGGAAGCTGAAAATCAACGGCCACACCGACGCGATGCCCTACCCGAGCCAAGTTTATGATAACTGGGATCTATCCAACGACCGAGCCCAGGCAATCAAGAGAATTCTGAAGGCAAACGGCGTACCGAACCAAAGGATCGTAGAGGTTTCCGGACTCGCCGATACCAAGCTAAAGAACCCCGCGAACCCATTGCACTTCAGCAATCGCAGGGTGACAATTCTACTTCCTTGGCAGACTTCTGCCGAAATGGCTCCAGAAATGCCGATGGATATCATCGACGCCGAAACCCAAGCCGCGTTCAAAAAGCCGAAGTCATTTGTGAAGCCAGTGAATCTCCGCCCCAATCACTAGGGGCGGAGAAGTTAATTTATCCCGCCCGACTAAGCTCCCCGGCGTCGTCGCATCGCCATTACGCCAAGACCACCCATGAGGGCGAGGACGCTGGACGGTTCCGGTACCACAGTGAGCCCCACGAGTCGGTCGCAACTTTCCCCTCCAATTGTGCCAACGAACTGTGCAGCTCCGGTGGTGAGGTTCATCGTGAACAGATTCGAGGAGTGCACGTTGGCACCTGGAGTCGTGAGTGACGCGAATGCCACCCCGGTTGAGCCAGATATATCAAAGCCAACCCATTCGTTGGTGTCCACTCCCAGCGAACCGATCGTGTTCAGCGTGCCGCTGTTGGGCGGATTCTGAAGTACCAGAGTGTTCGTTGTACTGTCAATTCCATATAGAGTTGTCGTTGTCGCACCGGCTCGGCTGTTCGTGTAAGCTGAGCCCACGATGTTCGGATTTGCTCCGAAGTTGGGGTCTGCCGCGGCGTAGTTAAGATTCGTGTCTGTCGCTGCAGTTGTGCCCGTGATTGGGTTCAGACGTAAATTCTGATCAGAATCGCTCGTGACGCGGATTCGATCCACGGTTGGGTTGAAATCGAATCCATAGGACGTGCCGGTAAGGACTGAGCTAAAACCTGCTCCGACCGCTGTCGCCGCACCCGTGCCCGCGTTCAGAATATAAACCCGATTACTCGAACCAAGTCCATAGAGACCGTTGCCGTTGGGTCGAAAGTCAATACCAACAATATGTTCACCGCTCATCAGACCGCTGACCATCACGTTTGACAAAAGAGTACCGGGAGCAGAACTATTGAACGAAACGAGTTGATTTGACTCGCTGATGCCATAGATCCTCTCTGCCCTTGCGGCAAGGCTGACGCCTGCCGCAAGGACGAAAACGAAAGTTAATTTATTCATAAAAATTGTCTCCATTCATTCCTGCTGTCTCCAGCAGAACTAATTTTTACTTCGCGCAAATGAATTGCAAATGAATCCAACCTTTCATATCCATGAATATGAGTTAGGTAGGCTCATTTGAACCTGAATGGCACCCCGGCAAAGCCACCGGGTTTAATGTTAGGGAGTCTCTGACCGCATGATCACCCCAAGATTTATTCTTTTGACCCTTGCCCGCAGTTTTGCGGTGGCAGTTCTAGCCTATGCTCTGGGGTTTTTGCTACCGAAGCAATACTCCAGCGACATGGCTCTATACTTTCCGAGTGCTCAGCAAAAAGCCTCTGGCGGTTTAGCGGCTCTCGCCGGAGGTGCCGCAGGAGGAGATGCTGACGGCGGATCTATCCCCGTCTTACAAAATGCTGCATCGTCGCCTCTCGTCGGTAGTGGTCCCGCTTCGGCGACCGGCATCATGACCAGTCGAACGTGCCTGTTTGAGGTTATCCAAAAGTTAGATCTGCAAACCAAATGGGGAATGTCCAACAAGTGGAACGCGTACAACCGCCTCGCGCGGGCGATAGGGATTCGGACCGACAAGAATGGCTTCCTCAAGGTTGAGTGCACCGAGGAAGATCCGGAACTTTGCAAGT
The DNA here is from genome assembly GCA_021413725.1 of Armatimonadota bacterium. Lineage (GTDB taxonomy): Bacteria > Armatimonadota > Fimbriimonadia > Fimbriimonadales > Fimbriimonadaceae > JAEURQ01. The sequence continues at coordinate 21,130 of JAIOPU010000062.1, forward strand.
CCATTGTCGACGCGGTCCGTGCTCACCTTGACAAGCGAGCCTCGCAATTGACGCTAAACGTTGCCAAGAAAAACCGCGAATTGGTTGAACAACAAATTAAGAAGGCGGACGACGAGGTCGCGAGAGTTACCACGAAAATGGAAGCAGCCCTCGCACAGGGTCCGGTGGGTTCCCTAGATATCGTGGGCAAAAACTATCTCGATATCCAAACCAAACTTATTGACTCCAAAGCCCTTGCAAAATCTGCCGAGGAGAGCATTGCCTCCCAAGAACAAAGTCTAAAACGAATCTACGGTGCCGCTGGCTCGAAAGACCCTACCGCACTTGAATCGGCAGGCGTGGAGGCAAGTAAGGCAATGGGCGTACTCGCAGAGGAACTTCAGAAGCGTCGAATTGAAATGTCAGACACCGCCCGAAAGTTCACTCAGGGAAGCCCAGAGTACAAAGCTGCTTCGCGCCGACTTCGTGACGTCGAATCCGTGGCCGATCAGGAGATGAGGAAGCAAACTGAATCCATTGGCGCAGGCACCAATACGAAGTTAGTCGCGGCCAAGGCTCAACTCATCGCGCTCAAAGCTTCGCAGGCACTGGTGTGCTACAGAGAAAATCGCTTCTTCAGCAGGACTATGTCCGCGCGCTTCTCGCCGAACAAAGGGATCCCTCACGCTATGAAGTTGTGGACGCCGCGGAGGCGAACCCTGATCCCGTCGCCCCGAGAAAGGGGATGTTAGCCGCGATCTTTTTTGTCCTCGCGATAGGTGTCCAGATACTGCTTGTTTCAGTAAAGCGAGACGAAAAGGTCACTTTGGGCTAGAATTAAGCAATGCTTGATCCCCGAATCACCCAACTCGCCGAGCTTTTCTGCGGCCACGCCGTTCGCCTGGACGCTTCCGATCGCCTTCTGATCCACGCTTTCGATATCCCTGACGAGGCCGTCGCCGAGTTCGTCCGGATCGCGCGGTCGAAAGGGAGCCAGGTCATGCTCAGACTCGAAAGCAGTGTGATCCGACGCGAACTCATGCTCGGCATGACCGCCGAGAACGCCCGAACTATCGCCGATGTTGAGCTTCACGAAATGAAGCAAGCTACCGCGTACATCGCCTTGCGGGGTGGTTCTAACTACGCCGAAATGAGCGAAGTCTCCTCGGAAACCATGGCCATGTGGAGCAAGGAATACTCCACCCCAGTTGTATTCGGACAGAGAGTTCCCCACTCAAAGTGGGCCGTGACCCGCTGGCCTAGTCCGGGCATGGCGCAGCAGGCAGGAATGAGTACCAAGGCTTTTGAGGACTTCTTCTTTAAAGTCTGCTGTCTGGACTACGCCAAAATGTCAGTCGCGAGCAAGCCGCTTGAAGACCTCATGAACCGCACGGATCGTGTGGAAATCAAAGGTCCTGGAACAAACCTCTCCTTCTCGATTAAAGGCGTGGGTGCCGTTGCTTGTTGCGGCGAAGCCAACATCCCTGACGGTGAGTGCTTTACCGCACCTGTTCGGGAATCCATGAATGGCGAAATCACCTACAACACTGTTTCGCTGTATCAAGGGACAGAGTTCAAGGATATCTACTATCGGGTGGTCAATGGAAGAATTGAAGAAGCTCGGGCGGGAAGCCAAACCGATAAGCTCAATCAAATTTTGGACACCGACGAGGGTGCGCGGTACTTCGGCGAATGGGCTCTCGGGTTCAATCCCCACGTGCTAGAACCGATGAAGGACACCTTGTTCGACGAAAAAATCGCGGGCAGCTTCCACCTCACCCCCGGCAACGCCTACGATCCTCCCGGTGGCAACGGCAATAAGTCGGCAATCCACTGGGACACCGTCCTCATTCAACGCCCAGAGTACGGAGGGGGCGAGATCTGGTTCGATGGCGTCCTTGTGCGCAAGGACGGCCTCTTCGTCTTGCCTGAACTCCAAGGACTTAACCCCGAGCATCTTGGGTAAGCCACGATGCGTCGAAAGTCACATTTTCTGTAACGCGAAACCGCGCGAGTCGTTACGTAGTACAAGGTATAGGACATGAAACAAACTTTTAGATTAGTTGGGGCAGCGATGCTCATGTTATTGGCTGGTTGCGGAGGCGTTGGGGGAGCAGGTTCCAATGCGACGGTTTCCGGACGTGTTACGGATGAGGATGGCCTACCCATCCGTGGGGCGTTGGTTCGATCTAATGACGGGCTAACAACGAGAACTACGACGAACGGCGCGTACGTTTTAGCAACCGGAAGTGCGCAAGATCAAAATATCTACGCCAGCTACACCGCCGACAACGGTACGGTTTACACAGGGCAGAACTTTGCCATTCTGATTCCGGATCAACAGACCATCAGTGTCAACATTGTCGTCGCCCCCGAGAGTCTTTCGGCTAGTTTCAGCGGCTATGTGAAAGACCTTGATGGAAACGCAATCAAGGGCGCAAAAATATTTGCCATCGGAGCCGGGGCATTTTCGAGCCTCACGGCGGTAACTAATTCCAGCGGAAAATTTGCAATGCGCGGAGCAATTGCTGGCATCGCTTATCAGCTGAACGCGGGAGCACCTGGATACTCGAACGACTTTGCAAACTACACATTGACCGCTCATGAGGACAAGTTTTTTGACTTTGTTCTCGGAGACATCGGCACCCCGAATCTTCCTGCCCCTTCGGATCTTTCCGCGATTTCTTGGACATCGCCTGCGGTCACCCGGGATGCCCGCATAGGAGGTGCTCTGGAGCAGGTCAAGCGCGAGTTTGATCCCAAGTATAAAGCTAAGAGCAAGACTCGACTTTCGCCGCTCGGAAACCCGATTGAGGTTCAGCTTGAGTGGACTCCCCTTCAAGGTAATAATTTCTTAGGTTACGGAATCTATCGTGCGACAGGCTCAGGCGCGACTTCCGGTGTCGATTATTGGCGAGAGCCACTGGGCGGTGCTTACCTGGACAGTGACACAAACCTCACTTCGTTTACAAACTACACTTACCAAATCACGGCGCTCGGAACGGGCTACCCGGACTTTACGGGGTCGGAAGGGGCGAAGAGTACGGCCGTTGCAGTTGACACGCTTGGGGACCTTCAGCTACTGTCCGTCAGTACGGCTCCCCTTAAGTGGATTTGGTCCGGTGGTTCTGGCGCGGTCGACTATGTGGTCTACCTGTACGACAGATTCCCCGGCCCGGGCGTAACTTCCCTGTGGAACAATGGTACTGCACGAACCCAGAACACCCAACTCACTTACAATGGTGCCGCTTTGGTTGAGGGCAAAACCTACTACTATGTGGTGCTGGGGCTCTCGAACGGTGATGATAGCCGAACCTTGAGCACGGTTGGATCGTTTGTATATTCGAACTAAGCAATCCGCTTAAAAATGCGGGGTCTGCCGACGATTCGGCAGACCCTTCACCTTTTGCCCGATATGAAAAGTCAACTCATTCTTCCCTTCCTCCTCGCGGCCTCAATTGCCTCCGCAAGCCAGTTGCGCGTTGAGATTCCTTCTGGCCGTGCAGACTCAAAATGGTCGGCGGCGGATGCTGCGGTTCGCAAATTTTCCAAAAATTTGGCTCAACTCACGCGCAAAGAGCGCAGGGGACAGACAGGACTTTTCTCACTACCGGTTTCCGTTATCCTGACCCGCAACGGAATCTCAGTTCCGCCTCCGCCTTCTACACGGGGTCGCGATCCGGATCTAACGATTGACTTTGATTCAAGCCCATCCGGCCAATTCCCAGCCGGCTATCAATCTCTGTTGCAACAGGTATTTGACTCTGTAAAGCCCAGGTTAAACGCGACTTTCGGCAGCCCTTTTATCGGTGGAACTGTCCGAGTTGTCAACTATGATGCTCAGATCGGAGAGCGCGATGCGGTGGGCGGAGGATATTACGTCTACGACGGAAGTTCGACTCCAAGCCAAATGATCCGGTTCCCCTACTACGCGGACTCCGTGGGAATTAAAGCAGAAACGGCAGCGGTTAACTTTGTTCACACCCTTTTGCTTGCCCACATGGGTTCACGCCCCCTGCCTAATGACGCGTGGCGAGAAGGTCTCGTGCGTGCGGCAACTATGGCGATTTGCCGCACTCCAGGAGCACTTCCCGCATCTTTGGATTCCAATGCAATCGAGCAGGTCTTGGATAGCACCTACGATCTCAGTCCAACTTATGACTGGTGCAACCAAAAGGGTCTGGTTGGCCGCGATTTCATCGCCCCGAATCTGAAGTCCGCCGCATTACCCATCGGCGGTTCTACGGGGGGCCTTTACCTGGTTCGCTATCAGATGGCAGGTACCGCTTTCGAGAAGATCTTGGTTCAATATCCGACCTTTGCCGCCGAGGTGATGTCTCGGTATTACGTCACGCCGACGGCATCCCTAGACACTCTTGCCCAAACTGCACTGGACGCTGCCGCGGGAGTTAGTGCTACAACGGTTGAAGGAAGGTCTTGGTCAGATTGGTCTCTGCGACAGCATATTCTCGATTCACGTCTCGTGCCGGGACTTCGTCTCATGGTCAAGCCATTTGCCATCGAAAGTGGGCTTGCTGGGTCAGACTTTGGAGTGTTTGGCATCGAATCTCACCTCTTTAAGGTCGACACCAGCGGGAACGAGACTCTGCTATCCGATACCGGTTACCCTGCATACTGGAGCCCTGATTTTACGCGTATCTTTGCCTCCGCCCAAGACGATCGACTGGATTATTCGCTAGGCTACGGTTCCGTGGCTCCGAACTTCATCGACGCGTTCGGCGGCGACCCGTACCGCGTCACCGTTGATGTTCCCGCGCAGGATGAAGTCCTACGCGTTTTCCTTCCTGCCGGGGCGGTGGCTACTACCGCCAATCCGATTTCAAATAACTTCTATGGCTGCATTTCCGGGGTCTTGACCCAAGCCGGGACCTCATACTCAGTCAGGCTGACATGGCCTAGCGGCAGCGTTACTATTCCCGCTAAGAACTACGCATTTGGAGCGATGGTAACCGGTAATTGGCTTTCCGCCCAGCGCAATGTTCAGTGCGAAGTTTTGCGAGTAACCGCTGATGCGACGACCCCGATTTACAGCCAGATCGTCAACAAGGGACCCGGTGCCCTCGCGCTCAATCTTCACGTTGATGCGGACAAGACAATCAGCCTGGGAAATCTCCCGGCAGGCATCAATCTTGTCGGAATGCCGGGTATTCCGCGTTCATCGTTTGCCGCAAGTTTCACGGGTGGCTCGCCGGGCAACACTTTGATGGCGCGCTGGAACTCTCTACTCGGCAAGTACGACTATTCGCCCGGCGTAGGAGTCGGGACCACGGGTCAGGGGTATTTTCTTCGAACCAACGGGGTCACAGACTTCACCTATCCGGCTCTAAGCTACGGCAAAATGCCGATCTCGGTGAAGTTAAGGCCAGGTTGGAACCTCGTGGCAAATCCGCTAGAAGAGAGCGTTCCGCAGTCGGCAATGCAAGTCACCGTTGCTTCTGGGTTTGTCAGCAGTTTCGCTGATGCGGCGACTGCGCAATCCGTCGGTGCCGTCCTCTTCGGCTTTTCTCGCGGATCAGCAGACCCTATATCAGGTGTGCCGGAGATTGGTTCGATGCTTCCAGTGACGACTTTGGCTCCCGGGGCAACCGCTTTCGTCCGAGTGCTTGCGCCGGAAGGCGCCCTACTTATCTTCCCTCCCGCAGAGTTTCGGTCTCGTTCTGGTGGGAGCCCACCTCCGCCTGATTATCTTCTAAAAGTCACCATCACGGGGGGAGGCACCGAGGCATACGGTGAACTCGGTGCCCAGCGCGGAGCCACCTCAGGGTTTGACAAGGGAAAGGACATTGAACTACCCCCGTCTTCAGGTGGCTTACAAGTAGGCTGGATGGGCGTGAAAAGGCTTTTCCGAGAAATGCGCCCCACTGGCCAAGTCAGTATTTACAATATGAATCTGGAAGGGCTTAAAGTTGGAACGACCTACACCGTGAATCTGAATCCCACAATTGGAACTCGAAACCTCAGGGTATTCGATGGCTCTCGACCTGGGCCACTTCTACCCGGTCAAGGCACTTTTTCATTCAAGGCCAATTCGACTTCCAAGCGATACCGAATTGTGGTGGCAAAGTCATGAAGCACCTGTTCATCTTCTTCGCTCTAATGCTCACCCTTGTCGGTTGCGGGGGAGGTGGCGGGGGCGCCGCAATAACTTACACTGTGACCGGCGTAGTCAAGTGGTTGCCCACGAATGCACCACCGAACCCTTCTGCAACGGTCATTTCTTCTCTTGCAAGCGTGGCTACCAATGCAAGTGACGGCAGTTTTGTCATCTCCGCACCCTCAGGGACCACCAGTTTACTGGTGACGTTTACCCCTGTGGGGCAAGCCCCCATTGCCTTCACTTTTAGGTTCGCGGCACTCGCGGGGAACACCGACTTAGGCGAGCTGTTCTTGACTAACCAAAAGGTCTCTCTTCGAGGGCGGGTCGTTGCGTCAGACACCGGCGGCGGCATCTCGGGTGCCAGAATTAGCTTTGCGGGCCAACAGGTACTGACAGATTCCTCCGGAAACTACGACCTTCTTGACGTAGCCTATGATCCTGCGGCACTGGCAAATTTCCAAAGCATCACAGGAAGGGCAAGTGCGAACGCGTACCTCGCCGCGACCTTTGGAGCGGCATCCGCTCCCGTGGGCGGGGTGGTGGCGATGGACGACATCTCGCTGATTCCGCAAAGTTCCGATACCCCGCCAGGTGTTCCCGGCAACATCTACGGAAGCGTCACCCCGGCGGCTTCTGCCGTCGGTACGACAGTTGTCCTTTACTTCAATGCCATCCCCGTGAGGCAGTTCACGGTGGGGGCGGATCGGCAGTATTACTTCTGGGTATTGCCTGGAACATACTCTCTCCGTGCCACTCAAGGAACTTTGACGGTTCCGGATACTGCCGTGACCCTCTCGTTTATTCAAGCACCCGTCAAAAAGGACTTGGTTCTTCGATAATGATTTCGGTGAAAAATGAACGTCAGGAACGTCTAAATTAGAGAATGAAGCCCTGGCGCACCTGGATATGGAGTGGAATTGGATTATCGGCGGGGTTCGCCATGGTCTATTACGGGATTCCGCGCCTCAAGGCTTTCCTCAAGCTTGACACCCTAGCGAGTTTCAAGCTGAACTCGGGAAGTCTCACGATGGTCCCCGTGATTACGATGGGAGATTCCCGAGTGGACTTTTACGATGGCGCAAAACTCGCCGGCTTTTGTCAAGTTTCTGGAATCGAAGTCTCGCGCGACCGCCTGCAGATTAAGCTGAAAGATATTCGCGAGGGGAAATATACCGATAAAAATGGCAAGGCATTCACCTTTACGGCCCTCAACGGAAGTTGGCAAAAGGCGATTGGCCAACTGGACTGCGAAGGTGGAGTTAAAGTCCAAAACGCAAATTTCAATCTGGGCTCCGACACTCTGCGGTACATACAGAAGGACGGTGAACTGAGGATTGACGGTGCGATCAAAGGCAAGTTCCTGGGTGGAGACCTTGAGGCCACGAAACTACGCTACCGGATAGGAACAGGTGCATTCGAAGTTGGGCCCATTTCCTGGGCGGGAACGCTGCAGGACAAGGACGCCGCCCCCACAAAGACCCTCTGGCGATTCAAAGGTGACTCAGGAGCCTCTACCGACGGCGATGTCGTCACCTACAAAATGGGCTCGGCGACCGATGGCGAAATCATTGTCAAAGCCGACACGATTGTCAGCAACCGGAAAACCGGAGTCATTGTCGCGACGGGCCATGTGAAATACTTCGGCAAAGACGCCAACATGACCTGCCCCAAGGCAACCGTGTACCGCAAGGAGAAACGGGTTGTCTTGCAGGATGGTGTGTCTATGCTCGTGAAGGCGCAGGACGACACGACTCTGCAAGAAGTCGAGATCGAGCCGTTGCGTCCAGTGGTACCAGAATCGATTTCCGCTGCGCGCCCACCGGCGCCGACTGACGAAGAGAAAAAACTGGACAATCAGGTCATTGAACCCGGCAACCGAAGAAAGTATCCGGTCAAGGTCCTCGCCCAGACGATCGAGTATTGGTATCAAAAAGGTAACCGACACGCCCGAATCAACGGTTCGCCCCAAGCGCGTCAAGAACTCCCCGGCGGGCGATGGCGACAGATTTGGTGCGACTTTGCTCTGTACAACGGAGAAACAGACCGCCTACGGATGGACAGTACGGGCGGCAAACTCGGAACGAGAATGAGGTCTTCGCGAGGAGACGACTTACGCACAGCATGGTTTGACGTTTCGACCAAAGAAGGCGATGATTCATGGAAATCGGGCACCATTCAAGGCGAATTCATCGAGGATGATAGCGAAATTGAGAACCCGCCCCCTCCTGGAACTGGTTCGCCTCCACCGATGGTTAAGTAGTTTGAATTCCTGCCGATAATGTACTCTTGAACATTATCGCTTGCTAACTTCGTCCGTAGAAGGAAGCAGCAACGCAAATCATGCCAATTTTTGAGTTTCAGGCCACAGATTCGACCGGAAAGACTATTCGGGGGACGCAATTTGGGGCAACCTTTGAAGTGGTTTCCCAAGCCCTCACCCAGCAAGGTTTGGCGATTCAGAAGCTTGAGCAGTCCACCGGAGCCCCTCTGGACTCCGCCGCAGTGCATGTCCGCGTCCCCGAAACTCCTGTCGAAACTCCGCCCTCGTACGATTACGGCAACCCGCTACAGTCCTTTCGCGCGGAAGAAAAAGCTTACAATCCGACGGACGCGCTCAATATGCGCCGCCCCTGGCTCCTCACGGAACTCCTCGGACCCATCTTCGGACGTGTCCAACTCTCCCAACTCAGCTTCTATTACCGCCAAATGTCGGTGATGATGGGAGCCGGAATCAATCCTGTTCAAGCATTAAACACGCTTTCTGGGCAGACTCAATCGCCAAAGCTTCGCAAGATCTTGCGCGAGCTGAGTGATCATGCCCTTGCCGGGCGACCGCTTAGTGCGGGCATGCAACGCTACCCAGAGGTCTTTAACCCTTTGACCATGAGCCTTGTGCGCGTCGGCGAACGCACGGGAATGATTGAGGAGACCTACGCGCAGATGGCGGATTACACCGAGCGCGAAATCGAAATCCGCAACCTCATCCGCAAAACGACGTTCTATCCGAAACTCATTGTTGGCGCATCCATTGTCGTTTTGAGCGCAGCAAATTTGATTATCAGCGAACTCGCCCCAACGGGTCGCCGCATCCAAGCTCCGCTCATGGAGGGCAAAGTTTGGATCATTCTCTTGCCGCTCTTGATTGCTTTGTTCCTCTTTTTCCGAGTCGGATTAGCAAATTTTCGAATCAAGTACCTCTGGGATCAATTTATTTACTATGTCCCGTACATTGGCAACACGGTCAAGCAGTTCTCCATGGCCAAATTTGGGCGAGCGCTCGGGGCGCTTTACAAGGCCGGTGTTCCCGTGCACGAGTCCTTTCGTTTGGCGTCAGATTCTTGCGGAAATGAATATATGCGAGCGCGACTCGCCCCTGTCTTCCACCGGTTAGAACAAGGTGACGGGATGTCGGCTACGTTGCGATCTGCGGGAGTTTTTAGCCCCATCGTCCTCGACATGGTTTCCACCGGCGAGCAAACCGGAAATTTGGACCGAATGCTCGATAAGATGGCAGAATTTTACGAAGGAGAGGCGGAGGTTCGGGCGATCAATCTGGGTCACGTGGTCGGCGTTCTGGCTTTGCTGATTGTTGCGGGATATATTGCTTATATCTATGTGACGAACATGGTCAATATTGTGGGGGGCGGTTTCCAAGACGCATTGAAAGCTGCAAACGAATGACAGATCACTATTCAATTTTAGAACTAAAGAGAGGAGCGAGCGAACAGGACATTCGTGCGGCTTACCGCCGCTTGGCAAAAAAATACCACCCTGATCTAGACCCTAGCGAAGGGGCGAAAGAGAAATTTCTCCAAATCCAAAGCTCATACGAAGTTCTAAGCGACCCGAGACGCAAGGCTGCCTTCGACGGGTTGGTGGATGTCCGCGAAAAGATCACCTCGGAATCACAGGCGAGAGCCAGTGGTGAGCGAGTTAAAACGGCAAGCTACGGCGGTCGAGAAGTGGAAGAACCCACCAGAGTCAAGCCGAAAATCAACATCGAGCCAGAGATTCTGAGACTGAGGCAGTATGTCGCGCAATCCAAACTCAACGAAGCCGAGGAACTAGCCCGAGCGCTCACTGCCCGAGAACCAAACCACGCGGTCCCCTACGCCCTCCTCGGAGACATCATGATCGCCCGCGGAGAGCGCGGCAAAGCCGCCGAGTTCTATGCGTTTGCCACGCAATTAGAACCTAATAATCAGGACTTCGCCAGAAAATATGAGTCGGCTCTGAGAGCTGTCAGCACAACGGTAAGGGTTGGGTCTAAGTCGGAAAGAATCGTATATCAGGATTCCGGAGTAACTTACGGTCCGCTTGCCGCGGGTTGCGGTGCCTCAGCTGCCTGTGCCGGATATGTTGCTCTCGCCCATCATGAACCCGCCCTTGCGAGCTTTGCACCCATCAGCACTTGGAGTAACACCGTGATGATCATGTTGCTCATTGCGGGAGTTGCAATCGGGGCAAGCCTTGCCCTCGCCAGACTCATTGATGAGTTCTTTCTCGCGCAAGGTTCTTCCCTTTCACGTATTCCACCCACTGTGGTCTTAGGGCTGGTCGCCTTAGCGAACTTCTGGCTAGCCGCACTCATTTACGTAGCGATTGGGCTGTTTCAGAAGGCATTCTATCGCTCAACGACGCGAGTCGTCCTTGCGGTTGCAGCGGCCACCCTACTATTCAGTTTGGCTTCTCAGGTAACTACGAACGTGTCTTCCATCCAGACTTTACTTTGGGGCGGCAATCTGATCTACATTGGAGCCGTCGGTGGATGGATCATCGCCGACGCGTTTCGCAACTAACGTTTGGTCTTATCGTCGAACGAGCATCCTGAAGTACTTCGTTCGGGCGCTCCTTTGAAGCTGACCGTTGGCTCCTTGATTCTTGCTAATGAACTCAACGAGGAAACAATGGCTTGGAGACCACTTTGCGAATATCCTGGATAGAGTTTGACCACGACTCCATTTTCATCCACAATCGCCATGTAGACTCCCGTTTTGGCTCCGAAAGCATGGATGACCGCGAGATCTGGATCAGCCAGAATGAGGTACTTGACGCTGTTGACATAGGCCCAAAGTTCCGCATCCTTTGCGGTGCCATCAAGAATTCCTACTACGTTTACCGCCGATTTGACCTCCACTGCAATTCGGTCTACAAAAGGCGTGGCGTCAACGCAACACGGACAATCCTTGTTGATAAAATAATAAAGAGTCGGTTTGCCCGCAAAGCTTTCCAGGCTGTGGCTCTTCTTATCCGAACCAACGAGGTTAAACTTCGGGGCAGGAACGGAAGACTTTGCCGCCGCCAATTCCTTCATCTCGGGCGTGACGGGATGAACTATTGATGGGTCCAGATAAGCACTTTTGGGATCCAGCGATGGGTCCAACCGAGTCGGAGCTTGGCATCCGCCGAAAAGTAAAAGGGGTAAAAACGCGAGGGTTTTCCGCATCCTCTCTAGAGTACCTTGGAGATCCGGTAACTATAGAAAACTGGTTCTAGCATTCCAAAAAAACTGATCGCCATCACCACAAGCGGCGAGATGTGGGCCACCAAAAGGGCAAACATTCCCGCGAAGGCAATGCCAATATTGAGCGCTGCTGCATGGCGGTGGGTCTTGACCCACACCCGGTCGCTCTGCATGGTCCACTTGGTCCGAATTCCCATCACTGGGTTGGGGCGGGTGTCCTTCATCAAGTACATCAATCCTGCAAACAACAACAACATCGCCATTGCCAGAACGAGCAAAATATCAACCTTGCCCCCTAGCCCAATTTGAAGAGTGACCCCGTAGACAAGGGCCATGAAGCAGTTGATCAGAACCGTCACTGAACCAAAAACCGCTAAATTATTCCCGGAGCGAAGGGAGGGAATTCGCTGGCTCAAGAACCACATCAGGCACGTCAAAGCAAAGGAGATCCCGGGCACCAAGAAGATCGCCTCGTACTTGCTCCCATAACGATCTACTCTGCCGCCTGCGTCCCAGTGAACCGGCATCATGTCCGGGACCCGGCGGAAGATCATGAGCCCATAAGCCAGCATCACCGCGATGATAACAAATGACATGAACCAAGCCGATCGAGTTCTCATACTATTTCTTACGGACTGTCGCAGCAAGGGTTGCGTATCCATCGATTTCAAAGTGATGGATAAGGATTTTGTGCTTGCCCTTGGACAGGTTCCAAGTTCGATCGTAATGAGTTGGCCCCTGATAGTGCCACTCATCGATTTGGAGCTTTCCATCAAGCCAAACCCGACACCCGTCATCGCTAGTGAGACCGAAGGAGTAAGTTCCGGCGGGGACATTGATCTCCGTTTCGGCAATAGTGGCGAAGTTATTGGAGGGGAGTTTTGGTAAGAAATTACCGGACGATGCGTAGTTCAGGCGACTGGAGGTTGCGGTTTCGAGGGGAGTTCCCTTCAGGAGTTGGGCGAAGGCCTCGCCTTGAGTTCTGGGGTCTTGGGTTTTCGGGTCCCATGCGTAGAACTTGACCGACCAGGGCGTCGCGACTTCGGTGTTGACCCACTTGTAAGTCTTTCCACCGACTTTGACGCTGACTTCTAACCCTGCGTACTGTTTTTCAGGAACGGTTATTTTGAAATCATTATCGGATTGGGAAACCTTGGCGTTTGGAATTGGCATAATATGATAAGGACCACGAGTACCAAGGAGTGAATAAGACAAACTAGTCATGTCACCGGAACTAGCTTTCTTTCGAAGTACTAGTTTCGGCGAAGCGAAGTCGTATGGCCCCCAATCATCGACAATGATGTTCCTGCGGCCTCGCTCGAAACCACTTGCAAGACTTAACATATAAGGCTGGTGAAACCCGACACTTCTCGCCAATTCTTTGCATTCTGTTCCGCCTAATATGGCTTTCCACCTATCAATCGCAATCGTCCATCTTCTATCATACGACTGACTCAATGACTCAAGTTCAACTCCATTACTATCGACTTTATAATTTAATGTGACAGGCTTACCACTGAATGCAATAGCATTCGATGGATCGAAACCCACGGTGTCAAGTGCCATGCCCCCTAAATTGAGCGTATTGCTTAGAAATACTGATTCTGATTGTTCTTCCTGCTTCAACACATCTTGATGCTGTAGATTAAAGCTATTGCGAGAAATTATTGTGCCTATTGTTCGCTTCAAATGGATCGCTCTCCCGGTCCCAAGGAACTGATTCTCAGTGATGAGAGTATCGTGCGATTTACAGTCACGAACCTTTCCGTAGCCCCAATTCGGGTCAATGGTAGCATTCTCCCAAAGATGAATCCCGACGCGGTCGTCGAGGAATATGTTTCTGCTGATTTTATTATTGGGTCCATGCTCAATAGCGATGGCTTCGCCATTCAGCGCAAACACATTGTCCCGAAAAACCGAATCATAGCTAAATCCTCCCCAAACTCCATGCCAACACTCCATAACCAAGTTCCCAATGAACTTATTCCTACTAAAGGTTGCCTCAATTCCATTGGTCACGGCGTGACTAAAGTCGTTGTAAGCGATCAGATTGTCATTGCAACCGCCCTTGCCGGTATCCATTGTCGTTTGTCCTGCCCACAGGAAAAATCCATCTCCGCCATGCGTGACACTATTAAACGCGAAAATATTCTTATTCGATTGTTCGTAGATCAAGATTCCGGCTGAATCTTGCCCTCGGTTGTAGACACCATGGGAGTATCCTCTCACACAGTAATCAATACTATTATTAATGATCTTATTACCACTAGAACGATACATCCCCACGCCAATCGCGCTCAAGAAACTAAAGCTATTATCGCGCACAGAACCATTATTACAACTGGACATCATCAATCCGCATTGTCCCCGCAAGATCGTAGTCCCTGTGATAGAAAACTTGTCGCATCGAGAGAGATAAATCCCTGCCCCATAGCCGAGCCACTCATCTTTTTCATTGTGGTGAAAACTCATCCAGTCGCTCAGGTCCTCAGCCTCTGGAGTACTCCTTGCGCTGATCGGGCGGGATATCCTTCCCTACACTATCGTACCGAGCGTGCTTAAAGTCAACTATGCGGTTATCACCGGTGATCAGCAAAGCGGGGTGAGCAAGGTCTGCGCTTGGTTTCACCTTGATCTTCCAGTCGGTTGGCCCCGCGGAGTCTAAATCCCGCGCAAACCCAATCCCGCCAATAACCATCAGGAACATCGCAATCAAGCTTTTCATAATTCTGAGCTTACTCGGTCGCGGCGAACTGTGGGCATCGGTCAAAATATCGGCATGAATAAGAATTTGCTTGCCATCCTCATTGCCGCGGCCCTCTGTTGCCTCGGCGGGATGTTCATGATGTCCAAAGTGCTGCAAGAAGCCAAGCAAGTTCAAGAGGCCGCGCTCACATTTTGCAAAAAGGATGTCGAGCCGGTTTTCAAAACTTGGGATCTGGAAATGCTCAAGAAAATCAGCCACCCAGAGCTGCTCAAGAATAATCCCGAGTCGGAGATGAAAGCCGCCTTCGCGAAAATGAGCGCCAAACTCGGCCCATTGAAAGAGGTTACCGCGTGGAAGAACACCGGATTCGATAAGGCAAACAAAGTGGACGGTAAACCCGCCGTTTCCGTGAACATTGCCGGCGACGCAATCTTCACCAAAGGCAGAGCAACTCTCAAACTCAAACTTATTCGGCCAGCGGACATATGGATGCTGGCGAACGTGCAAGTTGACCAGGTCGGTGGCTAAAGTAAACTGTTCTCCATGACGATCGAACAACAACTTCAGATTTTACGCCGCGGCACAACTGAAATTATCAGCGAAGAAGACCTGGCGGAGAAACTGAAGACCGGACGCCCCCTGCGCATTAAGCTCGGAGTCGATCCGACCGCCAAAGACGTGACGCTCGGCTGGGCGGTCGTCTTGCGGAAGTTGCGAGATTTTCAAAAGCTCGGCCATACCGCCTGCCTCATCATTGGCGACTTCACCGCCATGATCGGCGACCCGAGCGGTAAAAGCAAGACCCGCAAACAACTCAGCCGCGAAGAAGTTGAGGCCAATGTCGCTGCCGTCAGCGAACAGGTCTACAAAATTCTGGACCGCGAGAAGACAGAAATTTACTTTAACAAAGACTGGCTCGGAAAGATGGGCTTTGAGGACGTCATTCGCCTTTGCTCGAGAATGACTGTCGCCCGAATCATGGAGCGCGATGACTTCACCAAGCGCTTCACCGAGAATCGCCCGATCGCGATGCACGAATTGCTCTACCCCCTGTGCCAGGGCATGGATTCAGTGGAGATCAAGGCTGATGTCGAACTCGGCGGGAACGATCAAAAATTCAACAACTTGGTCGGTCGCAGATTGCAAGAAGAGTACGGTCAGCAACCGCAGGTCGTCCTGCTCTGCCCACTTTTGGTGGGAACCGACGGCAAGGAAAAGATGTCCCAGTCGCTGGGAAACTACGTTTCCATCATGGATTCTCCGAACGACATGTACGGCAAAACCATGTCCATCCCCGATGAACTGATGCAGAACTGGTTCGAGCTTTGCACCGATGTCCCCCTGTCCGAGATTGAAACTCTGATGGAGAGGTGCCAATCCGGCGAAATGAACCCTCGCGATGCCAAGCGTCGTCTCGCGGTGGAGATTGTCAGTCTCTACCACTCACCTCAGGCAGGGCTAGAGGCTGACGACTACTTTGTCCAGACCTTTAGTCAACGTCAGCAACCCGTGGAAGCCGAGCCTGCCTCCATTCCCGCGAGCGCAGTGGGCGACGACGGCAAGATCGGCCTTTCCGGCCTCGTGGTGGCCCTGGGACTAGCAGATAGCAACGGAAACGCCAAGAAGCTCATGCAGAGCGGCGCGGTGAGCCTGGACGGCGAAAAAGTCGTGGACCTCACCCAGCGGTTTTCGGCGGACGAGTTGGTGGGTAAGGTTTTGAAGGTGGGTAAGCACCAGTTTAGAAAGCTGACAAACTGAAAAACCTCGCCCAGAGAGGGCGAGGTTAGGAATTCAAACTGAATCCAGAATTAGTCGTTCAGCCGGTTTGCTTCTTCGATATCGATCTTCGTCGGAATTCTGAACCAGAAGGTCGAGCCTACGCCGACTTCTGACTCGGCCCAAATCGTGCCCATGTGAACGGACTCGATCAGGTGCTTGACCAGGTAAAGCCCGAGTCCCGTACCGTAAATCTTTCGATTGTCCTCGTTGTTGACACGGTGGAATTTCTCGAAGACCTTCCCCAGGTGGTCCTTGGGAATACCCAGACCCTGGTCCTCAATGCCGATGAGCAAGGTGTCTCCCTCGTTTTTCGCATGGATCGTAACATCCCCGCCCTCAGGCGCATATTTGATCGCGTTATTCAGAAGGTTGGTAAGTGACTGATCCAGTTTGTCTTGATCCCCTACAATCAGTGGCGGCAGGTCGTTCTCGATTGCCACTTTAATAACGTGCTTTGTCGTCGATTGCTGCTGAATCTTCTGAACCTTGTAGATGAGTTGGGTGATATCGACTTCGCTGTAGCTCGGTTTGAGCGACTCTCCCGCTTCTATGCGAGAAGTATTGAGCAAGTCGTCGATCAGGCGGCGCAGACGGTCGCACTCGTGGACAACAATGCCCAAGAACTCCTTCTGCTCTTCCTTCTCGAACATGTCGTCGTCTACACCTTCAAGCAGGGTGCTGGAGAAGCCCTTGATCGCGGTGAGAGGGGTTCTCAGTTCGTGTGAGGCCATGGCAACGAACGAACTCTTCATTCGCTCGATATTCTTAATTTCCGTGATGTCCGAGAGAATCGAAACTACGCCCAGATCTTTCTGATCTTCGCCCTTAACCTGAGCCGCTTGGACTTGGTAAATTCGGTCTGATCCACCGATGACAATGTCAATTTCTATGCTGGGGCATTCCTGACCGCTCTGTACCTTGGCAAAAAGTTCTAGTAGAGTCGGCTGGTTCCCGAGAAGATCCCCAGCGACCTTGCCGATTGCCTCATTGCCCCAGCCAAAAACGGCGCGAGCCGAGGAGTTGGCCTGGCTGATATGCCCATCCGGCGCAACGAGCATCAACCCCGCGGTGAGTGATTCAAAAGTCTGCAGGAGTTCTTCACGCTCTTCCACAACCTCTCGGTAAAGTTGAAGATTCGCAATGATTGAACCCACGTTCTTTGCCATTCTCTCGAGAAGTCGAACGTCCTCGTCGTTAAACTCTTCGTTGTGTCGCTTGTTAAAAGCATGCAAAACGCCGATCATTGTTTTGTCGATGACGCGGTTTTCGTCATCTCGCTTTTCAATGACCAGAGGCACTGTGATCAGGTTGTTAACTCCCAGTAGGGCAATATGATCGCCTTCGGTGCGCGGGTCTGTGATAGCATCGTGGACAGTGATCGGCTCACCCTCTCGGAAGACCTCACCCGAGATGCCTTGCGTCGCCCGAACTCGGAATCGACTCAAAATTGCTTCATCAACACCATAAGCAGGTGGAATTCCAATGAGTTCGCCCTTTTCGCGATCATGGAACATGATCACGATTTTGTCAGCCTGCAAAATCATCGCAATTCTCTGGACCAAACGCTTGAGAGTAGCTTCACCTTCGGTAATTGGCGTTGCCGCCTCCATGGTCCCTTCTTGGCCCTTGGTCATTCCGGCATTCGGGTTAGCACGTAGTTGCGCTAACTCAGCTTCAAGTTCGGTTACTCTCTTCCTAAGACTTTCTAATTCGTTCGGATCCATCACTACACTCATTCGATAAGGTGCCTCAATTGCAAATTGCGCGGGGCTAAAAGAGCATTCTACCTTGGGAGGGCAGACTTCCGGGTCTATCAACACGCATGTTACAAAGGAATACCGCTATAATTCCAGGTGATGGCGCACCTGGAAGAGATGCCCTTGTTTCCTCTGCACTCCGTGTTGTTTCCGTATGCAACGCTTCAACTTCACGTCTTTGAGGCTCGCTACCGCGAAATGGTTCAGCACTGTGTTGATTTTGAGCTACCTTTTGGAGTCGTTCTCATTCGAAGCGGGCAGGAAGTCGGGGAGACCGCAGAACCCTACATGGTCGGAACAGCCGTGCGGATCGCGCGGGTCCACGAACTGGATGGCGACCGACTTGAGGTCCACGTGGAAGGTGAGCGTAGGTTCCGCATCCGTCGCCTAGATGAATCCAAGCCCTACCTGGTCGGCTACGTTGAGCCTCTGGTAGAGGAGGCGATTGAGCAAGTAGAGCGGACAGATGCGCTTCTGCTCCGAGCACGGGAAAGTTTTCAAGAGCTCATCAAAGTTGCGATCGGGCGGCCCGATTTCAGCATCGAGATTCGGGCGAGTGATGATCCGTCCATTCTCTCATTCATCATTTCCGGTTTCCTGCCGATTGAGAATTTAGAAAAACAGAAACTTCTCGAGATCACGGACCCCACCCAGAGACTCGCTGAACTCATTCCGATCATGGAGCGATTCATCTCCGACGCCACTCATCCCCACCACACGCGACTTTCCAGCGAGAGCTTCCAAGAGTGGATTCAGGATAACTGAGACCCGCAATCCAGACGCAAAAAAGCCCCGATCAAATGAATGGGGCTAATTTTTGAGGTTCTATCGAACGACCGAGAACGCACCCGTTGCGGGGAACGAGAAGTTCAACGGTAGAGTCCCCGTTGCATCCCAATCCGCACGCTTCACGGCTCCATTCGCGCGAGTGATGTTTGAGACCGTTCCATTAACTTCTTGGCCGGTTGTCTCACCCGTCGTGAGCGTACCAATCGGGAAGAGTTTGAACACGCCCTTTGTCGTGTCCGTGGCGTCGTAATCCACATAGCCATGCCACATTCCGCTGATCTTGCCGGCAGAGTTCTGCTTGAACAGCACCAAAGTCTGGCGATTGTTGTCATCGCTGTTCGGAAAAGCAACCATCGAAACCGTATCCGTCGCAGAGATCACTTCGGTGCTGTTGCGCCAAATTCCTACCAGAGCGGTTTTGATTGACAGGCTCGGGTCGGTCTCGTCAAGTTTGTAGCTATTGAGAGCTTTCTTGCCGTTGATGACCGGACCTTCTGAAATCGTTCCAGACTTGATCACGACGGGGTCAAGCAGTTCGAAAACACTGGAGGAGCCAAGCCCTTCGCTGATTGCTATGCCGTCACCGCTGAACAAAACTTTTTCAGCTGGATTTCCCGTCGATTCCACAACAGGACGCTCTCCGCTGGGAACGTTGGTCAGGTCAAATGCGATGTAATCGGAAATGTGGCCTCGAATCGCAAGGATGAGCGGGTCGTAATTAATGCTCGTGAAATTGTCCTCGTCAAACTGTACGTTTGAACCGGGAACCCACTTCAGAGTCTTGTCATCCAAGCGAACTTGAACGGTAGTGTATCGTCCCGGGAATGCCGTGGCTCGAATATCAAAAGGATTCGGAGCTTCGTAGGCCAAAGTGTTGGCTGGAGTCCGATTGACGGTATTTC
>JAIOPU010000063.1 GCA_021413725.1 Armatimonadota bacterium
CAGCCTGGATACCGACTGGACTACCCCGGGGCCGGATGGATATTCGCCGTCGCAGGCCGATGCAAATGGGGATTCAGTTGTCGATCTGACGGATTACACCATCGTTGTCTTGCATTTCAATGAACTCGGGCATTAGCCGTCCGGTACCATGTTGGGATGACCCCAACAAATGAGCAGGTCTTGGCGGCACTCAGCCAAGTCCAAGACCCGGATCTTCGGCGAGATATCGTCTCCCTAAAATTTGTCAAAGACTTGGAAATTTCGAGTGGAGACGTTCGCGTTACCATTGAGTTGACGACTCCGGCATGCCCCGTCAAAGAGCAACTTCAGGCGCAGTGCGAGGAGGTGATTCGTGCGCTAGAAGGGGTAACTTCCGTTGAAGTGACGATGACCGCACAGGTGAGGGGAAAACCTGCT
Organism: Armatimonadota bacterium; assembly: GCA_021413725.1. Lineage (GTDB taxonomy): Bacteria > Armatimonadota > Fimbriimonadia > Fimbriimonadales > Fimbriimonadaceae > JAEURQ01. Next base: position 418 of record JAIOPU010000063.1, read on the forward strand.
CAACGTGAGGACCTTCTGCCAATGGTCAGTCATATTGTGGCGATTGCATCTGGCAAAGGCGGAGTGGGCAAGAGCACAGTGTCCTTGAACCTCGCCGTCGCGCTCGCCCAGACAGGAGCGCGAGTCGGCCTGATGGATGCAGACGTGTACGGCCCGTCAATCCCGCTCATGGTCGGTGCCGAAGGTGAGCACCCCTTTACCAAGGATCAGAAAATCGTACCGATCGAGAAGTTCGGAATCAAGATCATGTCGATCGGTTTCCTTCTCGAAGAAGGGCAGAGTGTTCTTTGGCGAGGACCCATGGTTGCGGGCACGGTGCGTCAATTGCTGGCGGACGTCCTTTGGGGAGAACTCGACTATCTTTTGGTCGACCTGCCTCCCGGCACGGGGGATGCCCCGATGTCGCTTGCGCAACTTGCTCCACTTGCCGGCGTGGCGATTGTCACGACGCCTCAATCTGTCGCGGCTTCAATCGCTGGGAAGTGTGCCGGTCTGTTTCGTCGTTTGAATACGCCCGTCCTGGGTGTGATCGAAAATATGGCGGAATATTCCTGTGAAAATTGCGGACATCGCGCGCGATTGTTTTCCGGGACGTCAGGTGCAGAGCTTGCCGAGACTCTCAAATCACCCTATCTGGGATCGGTGCCCTTGGACCCACGGGTTGGAAATGCCGCCGTGGATGGGGTTCCATCGTTGATTTCGCACCCAGCGAGCCCCCAGGGCGCGGCATTTCGAGACATTGCGGGGAGACTTGCGGCCCAGATAAGTATCGCCTCCGCAACTTTTGGGAACTAATTTTGAAATTTTTTCAAAAAAAAGAAGGGTTTTTCCATCCTTTTTTGCTTTCAACGCGTCAAACTAGAGTCCGAGTGCGTTTGCGTACTCGGATTGTTCAGCTATAATTCGGAACTAAGGATATGAAGTTCTCAAATACTCGAGATTTAATTGTTGGCGCAAGGCTTCTTGCAATAGGCTTAGTCGGCTTGGCGGGAAGTGCATTTGCTCAGAAGGCAACCCCACTCCCCGGTGCCGTTCAGAAGCCCGAACTCAAATTGAAGGCGCCAGCTGGATTTATGGAGAATAAGGGTCAGTGGGATGCTGACGCTCTCTTCTTCAACCGCAGCGCAGGGCAGGACTTCTGGGTCACCAAGACTGGCTACGTCGTTGACGTACACCGATTTGCCTCGACAACTCGCCCCGGTGGGCACGAGGGTCTAGCTCAGGGTACAGAAGGTCAAATTATGAAGGTGACGTTCTTGGGCGTGAACGGAAACGTGACCACACTTGGAACTTCACCTTCGAAAATGAAGATGGACTTCGTTCCCATTCATAATCCGGAGCTTTCGACAACCGGCGTTAAGACCTATGCCGAAGCATCGGTAAACCAGCTTTATCCGGGCATCAGCGCCAAGTATTACTTAGATTCCGGAATGCCTCGCTATGACCTGGTTTTGGATCCAGGAGCTAACCCCAATACAATCCGATTTTCGATTGATGGTGCCGAGCGATCCTACATTGATAAGGATGGTTCGCTGGTCATGCAGTCTCGGATCGGCGATGTGAAGCAGACCGGGCTCTACGCCTATCAAATGATCAACGGTAAGAAAGTTGAAGTTGAGGCTTCGTTCAAATCCATTGGTTCTGAAGGATTTGGATTCCGAGTGGGCAAGTTTGATTCTTCGAAATCCCTGATCCTTGATCCTGTAGTTTACGGCACCTTTATGGGTGGCGGAGCGGGGACCGATGAGGTCAAAGGAATAACTTCCGATGCTACTGGGCGCGTTTACGTTTCTGGAACCACATCGGCAATCGACTTTCCAATCACGGTAGGCCCATACGGTCCAAACTTGACTACAGCTTCGGACGGCTACATTGCCGTTATTGATGGCGATGCCTATGACCAAGTATACGGCGCGTTCATCGTAGGTGCAGGCAACGCAGATAACTGTAGCTTCTTGAAGCTTGACCAATACGGAAACGTGTGGTTATCCGGCGACACCAACTCGAATTCGTTCCCAGGCGGAGCAGGAACCAGAACTCAGGTTGGCTTCTTCCTGAGGTTTGAAACCAGCCCAACTGCAATTTTGGACCCGCTCACTCATCCTATGAGTGGAATCGTTGGATCCGCGACTGTGGCGACGGCTATCACTGGATTCGGAATTCTTCCGAGATCTACGGCGACAGGAAATGTAGACCTCGTTTGGACTGGCAACACGACCGGTACCGTTATTGGTCTCGGCGCCCCTCCTGCCGGCATGAACGGTTTCCTCGTTCGTCGATCATTGACTCCGAGCCCATTGTCAATGTCCGCAGTTCAAGCAACCAGTGCTTACATTGGTAGCACAACCGCAGATAGCTGCACTGGACTTGCAATTGGTGCCGATCGTGGCATCTACGTCGTGGGTACCGTAGGTACGAATAACGTCAACGTCCTTTTGACAACAACCAGCACGGTCTTTAAGGTTTCTAGCCCAACATTCCCGAATGGATCAACGTTGAGGATGATTGACTGCTATCTTCGAAAGTACAACGACAATGGCACCGTCGCTTACTCTGGAGTTTTCGGTAGCAGTGTCAACGATGTCTTTCCGGGGGCAGGGGGTACAGGTATTGACGTTTTCAACGCAAACTTGCTCGACCCTCTCTACTATTTGAATTCCCCGCAAGTTGCGGTGGACCAACTAGGCAGTGCCTATGTCACTGGAATTGCGGGAGGATTTAACTTCCCCAAGACCCGCGACGCGTTCATCCAAACCTTCGGTGGCGGAGAAATATTTGTCACCAAATTTAATCCTTCTGGAACTCAAATTGTTTACTCAACTAGTTTGGGCTCGAGCCGAGCTGCCCCGACAGGCATTGCAGTTGACTTCCGAGGCAACGCTTATGTTGGTGGAGTTGTTACTTATGACCTGCCACCACTTCCAGGTCCGACACTTCCAGGATCAATTATTACGACCGCAGGCAATGCTAACGGTCAAGAAGCGGCAACCGATGCTACCTACACTGGCGGAAACCGAACGTTCCCACCACCACTTGGTGCGTTGGTTTCAGGTCAGGACGGATTCTTGACTGTATTGAATAACACGGCAACGGATCTGAATTACAGCTCCTACATTGGAGGAGACTTGGATGAAGCCGTCAGTGGCCTCTACATTGACACCACTCAAAGCGTATGGCTTTCAGGATACGCAACGTCATTGCCAGGCGCTTGGCTCACGCCAAACGCCTTCAAGACTGCCACGCAACCGATCGGACCTCCATTTGGTTCTGACCAGGTGGAACGATTGTAACACTTCGAGTCAGCAATCCTGCTATCGCCCGCTTTAACAGCCAAGGCGGTCCGAGCACGATTCGAGTTACGATCCCGCAAGGAGCAAACTTTGCCAACTTCACCGTATTCAGCAACCGCGTCCTTGAACCAACGTTCACCGACATCCGCGCTGAGTATGACAGTGACCTTCTGGTCACTCGACTTAATGTCCGTCCGTGGCTGAACTCGTTCCAAATTAGTTCTGCTGCGATCAACGGTGGAAACACGATCCAAGGAGTGGTAACACTCTTCGCTCCTGCTCCTGCAGGCGGCGTCAACGTTGGACTGTCAAGCGACAATCCAGCTCTGGTCGAGTTCCCAAGCCCGATCATCAACATTCCAGCAGGCCAGCAATCGCTCGCCTTCACCATGGTAACTCACGGTGTAGGAACTCCAACTGTCGTTCAGATAACGGCAACTGTGGAAGGAGTTGGTCAGACGCAGGTATTGACGCTGAACCCGGCGACCGTTCTTGACGTATCGGTCGCTCCGACGACGATTAACGGTGGCGAGACAAGTACCGGCATCGTTCGACTAGATGGTGAGGCTGTCGCTGGAGTGCAAGTCACTCTCTCCCAAACTGGATTGCACGTAAGTATTCCAACTTTCGTAAACTTCAATGCGGGTGATGTCCAAGGCACGTTCACGATCATGGCGCCACCGGTGACGGCGGCCGATCAAACGACCACGATTACAGGTACGTTGGGAGTCAGTGCAGCGGCAACTACGCTGGTCATTGAGTCCAACAACATCTCGGCAATGAATTTGACGAGCACCAACGTTCTGGGAGGAACCGTCATTGACGGTAGCATCACCCTCGTGCGCCCAGCCGCGGCAAGTGGATTCACAATTCCATTCGCTACTGATAGTCCGGCACTGGTACAGTTTGTTCCGACATCTGTAACAATCCCGCCTGGCGCCACGAGTGCGACCTTCCAAATCCGCACGGTTGGTATGTCAACCACGCAAAACGCAACAGTGTCATGTGACAAGGACGGATACAACCGAGCAATTCGAGTGATCACTGTTCGTGCGCTAGAGTTCGGCATTTCGTTTGCCCCGAGCACCGTGAAAGGCGGTTCGCCAGTCGTGGCGACGGTAACTCTTGGAAATGGCGATGTGGCTCCGTTCGGCGGAATCACGATGCAGGTCTCAAGCAGTGCTCCGTTGACAGCGAATGGTCCAACGTCTATCACAATCCCAGCGGGTGCTGGCTCCGTGACATTTGGTATCACCACAACGGTCATAGCCAACGACGCTAACGTGGTGTTCACCGCTGGCACAGTCGGAGGAGTTCAACGTACAGGAACTTTGCTCGTGAAGGGCATCGCTCTCTCCGCGCTCTCCATTTCCCCGACTTCGGTCTTGGGTGGAATCTCAGCAACGGGAACGTTAACTCTTGATCAGAACGCTCCAACGGGTGGCTTCACCGTCAACCTGGCGTCCAGTAATCCTGGAATCGCGACAGTTCCGGCAACGGTCACAGTGCCAGCTGGTCAGAAGGTGGTGAGTTTTGTAGTCAGCACTCTCGCAGTGGCAACCTCGCAGAACATCACAATCACAGCGACTCGTGGGACCTTCGTCCAGTCAGCCAGCCTATCAGTGAACCCATCGTCGGTGCAGAGCATAACGTTCAACCCGGCAACGGTTCTTGGACTGCAAAGCACGACGGCAACGGTCACGCTCAACGCGCTTGCTCCGGCAGGTGGATTGACAGTCTCGCTCGCGGCTAACCGGCCAGAATTCGTCGGTTTCCCTTCAAGCGTGGTTGTTCCTGCAGGGACAAACTCGGTGACATTCACGGTAACAACAACCCAAGTCACTCGATCAGTGGGAGTCATCTTCACTGCAACGAGTATTGGCAATGTAACCGCGACTGGAACGCTCTTCATCGACCCTAGCACGGACTAAGCGAGATCAAGAAACAAAATATCCCCGCTGCAATTGCAGCGGGGATTTTTTGTCGAAGTCAAAGAGACTTCTGAGAGATGACCTTGCCGTCCGGCTCTAACTCGTAGACGAAATCTTGACTTGCTCCTCGCCGAACTGAGCCCGCATGTCGTCCTTATTCAAGCCTTGAAGGTCGCCGTAGTGCCGCTCGTTGAGGGCCTGATCGCGAATGGTGGGAAGACTGGCTCCCATAGCTTCTTGGATGAGGCGGCAGGTGTCCTGCGCTCGCGTTAAGCCACTGGTATAAGCGACTTGAAACGAGTATCCGCGCAGTTTCTCTCCCGCCCGGCGCGCCTCTTCGCGGCCTTGATCGGTAAGGGGGACGTCGACCCAACCGGTAAAACGGTTTTCGAGATTCCAAAGGGATTGACCATGACGAACGAGGACTAGAATTGCCATACAGGGATTGTTGTACCCGGCGGCGGTAAACTGGGCGCAGGAATGGCGAATTACATTACCAGCGTAGGCATGGAAGTCCATGCAGAACTTGAGACAAAGTCGAAAATGTTCTGCCGTTGCGAGGTTGCATTCGGCGGAGAACCCAATACGCGGGTATGCCCGGTTTGCTTAGGATTGCCAGGCGCATTACCCGTTCCTAACAAAAAGGCAATAGAGTTTGTCCTGCGCACTGCCCTTGCTCTCAACTGTAAGATTGCCATGCGCAGCGTCTTTCACCGCAAGAATTATTTCTATCCTGACCTTCCAAAGGGTTTCCAAGTAAGCCAGTACGGCGAGACCAATCCCCTGGGCTATCACGGATTTTTAGACGTGCCCAATGCCGAAGGCGGCATCAAGCGCATTGGCATCCGTCGTATCCACCTGGAAGAGGACACCGGCAAACTCATGCACTTGCCCTCCGGTGGGTCTGGCGTCGACTATAACCGAGCGGGAGTCCCGCTCATGGAGGTCGTCACCGACTTCCCACCCGACATCAATACTCCAGATGAGGCTCGCGAATACATGGTCCAGTTGCGGCAAATTTTGCTCTATCTCGGAGTGTGTGATGGAAAGATGGAAGAAGGCTCCATGCGTTGCGAGCCAAATATCTCCATCCGCCTAGAGGGAGCAGAAGAACTTGGCACAAAGACCGAGCTCAAGAACCTCAACTCGTTCCGGTCGGTGCAATTAGGAATCCAATTTGAAACGCGACGGCAGATCGCGGTTCTCGAAAGTGGAGGCAAAGTCGCTCAGGAAACGCGAGGCTGGAACGATGCGACAGAAACCAGCTTTGCGATGCGCCTGAAAGAGTCGGAGAACGATTACCGATATTTCGAGGATCCTGATCTGATCCCGATGGAATTCACCGAAGAGTACATCGAGTCCCTCCGGGCCACTCTTCCTGAACTGCCGTTAGCCAAGTACCGAAGGTACATGGCTGACTACGGTATGACCACCAAAGAAGCGGGCGTGCTCACGGGCGACAAACACTGGGCTGGATTCTTCGAGCAAGGAGTAGCCCTTGGGGCAGATCCGAAGCTCTTCAGTAACTGGATGAACTCCGAGCTCGCGAAGTACCTTAACGAGACCGGGCAAGTCATCCACGCAGATTTGGCCGACGACCATCACGCCCTCAGCAAAATCACGCCAAACCATTTGCTTGGATTAATCGTCCTAATTCAAGACGGCACAATCAGCGGCAAAACGGCGAAAGACATTTTCCGCGAAATGTTGGTGAGCGGTGATCAAGCGTCGGGAATTCTCGCGAAGAGCAACTTGACGCAGATCAGTGATGATGAGCAGATTAAGGCTTGGTGTAAAGAAGTGATCCAAAATAATCCCGATCCGGTTGCGAAATATAAGAGTGGAGTGATCAACGTGATCGGGTTCCTAGTGGGTCAAGTGATGAAGCAAAGCCAGGGCCGGGCGAATGCCCAACTCGTTCAAGAATTGATGAAAGCGGAGCTAGAAAATGCGTAAGGTCTTGGTTTGTCTTGGATTAGCAAGTTTTGCCGCTATGGGGGTGGCGAGCAGGCAAAGTACGCCTTCGGTTCCGACTCTCGTGCGAGTAGCCGCAATTTGGAAAGCAGCGGATGAGCGCATGGAACGGCAAACTGATCGCTGGTTCAACCGGGGCGATTTTCCGCGAGTTTCCCAACTTCTCCGAATCCGACTTTTCGTGGATCGAGACAACTATGAGCGCGTCACCGACTTGGGCTGGATGCTCAAAAGCCTGGAGCGCTACGATGAGGAACTGGCCCTTTATGTGGCTTATCGGATGACAAACGCGGATAAGGATCCGGACGCAGCATTCCCAGAGGCTAATTTTTACTTCGAGCGAAAGATGTACGCCAAGGTCCCGCCGTTGCTTGAGCCCACTTTGAAGCAGAACCCGCACCGCAACAGCTACCGCATTATGGCTCTGTCATACGAAAAACAAGGTATGTTCGAGAGCGCGAAGCGAGTCTGGGTCGCCATGCTTGCCCGATTCCCCGATGACGGGCAGGGCAAGGTGAACTTGGAACGGGTCGAACGGGCGCTGGCAAAGAAGAAGTAGGTTTCCCGATTAGCCAATCTCTCCTGAAAGTTCGAGTCACCCCCAAATCCTCGCGCGAAGATGTGGTCGTCGAGGGCGAGCTTATTCGGGTGTACGTTCGCGCGGTTCCCGCCGATGGCGAGGCAAACCAAGCCGTTGAGAAGGTCTTAGCGAAGTCCTTAAAGGTGCCGAAGTCGGCGGTCGAGATTGTGAAGGGACTGAGTTCGCGTGAGAAAACAGTTTCGATCACAGGGCTTACCGCGGAGGAATGTATCGTAAGGTTGCAAACAAAGGCATAACAAGCCGACAATTTAGCAGGAACCATAGACGAATTCAACTCCGAATCCGTCAATAAAGGATAACATGACCGATCAGCGCACCCAGATGATTTCCGCCCCCCCGTCGATTGATCCCAATAAGACAATCATGGGTACGGCCCCGTCGCTCAACGCCACGGTGACGATTAAGCCGGTGCAATGCCCGGTTTGCAAGACATTCAATCCGGTTGGCGTCATGTTCTGCGTGGATTGTGGCTTGATTTTTGATCGAGCTTTGGACGGTGACGCATTTGGTGCCCCTGCAATTCAGTTGCCGGTTTTGGTGGATGAAAGCGGGCGGGAACATCCGCTGCGTCCCGGCGTTACTGTGGTCGGCCGTCAGGGCGACATCTCGGTGGATGATGGCCGTATCAGCCGCCGCCACATGCAAATTACGAACGACTCAGGCAACCTCAGTCTTGAGGAATTGGGCAGCACAAATGGCACCAAGGTTGCTGGCACCGCCGTCGCTCAGGGCCAAAAGTACGGCCTGAATCATGGCGAGGAGATCAGCCTCGGGGGCTATGTCTTCAAACTTAGTCTTCCGGGAATCGCAAACAAGACGATGGTGCCGAGCGTCGGCAAGACCCAAGCTATGACTCTCGCCCCGACCACGAAGACCGCGGTTGCTTTCCTTGTCGGCGGTGAGGAAGAGTATCCTATCGAAAAAGGCGTGAACGCCTTCGGTCGGCGAGAGGGCAACGCAATCCGTATCACCGATCCCTTTGTTTCTGGCAAACACGGCGAATTTGAAGCTCGCGAAGACGGAATTTATCTCACAGACACCGGAAGTACAAACGGGACGATTTTGAATGATACGAAAATTCCTGCAAATCAAGCGATAAAGTTGCAGGTGGACGACGTGATCAAACTCGGCTCCCTTGAGTTGAGAATCAGAATTTAAGTATTTCTACCTGGTTTTGCCGGAGAATCGCGAATAATTCGCGATTCTGAGGCAATCCGAGTTAAAATAAAGTCACTCGCTGTCAATGGCGATGGTGCTTTCAGGACTTTATCATGAAAAATTTACTTACAATTGCCCTCGTGGGCTGTGTCGCGACGATGGCGTCCGCGTCACTCTTCTCAGACAACTTTGATGTTGATTCTACGGCGAACTGGCAATTCAATACTTCCGTTCCTGCTTCGACCGGGGTTGATCTCGCCCTCGACCAGATGTGGGGCGATGCGGACTTCTTCTTCGATTACGCAACTCTGGGAATTCCCAGCGCTCCCGGTTCAACCGGCGGTTCGACTCGTGGAATCAAGTTGACGGCGAATATGTTCAATACGCTAGGAGTAGCGGCTCTTTTTAGCGGCTGTAGCGTAGCTCCCTTGGGTCAGAGTTTCACCGGGGACTATGAGCTCTCGTTCGATTGCTGGCAAAACTGGAACGCTCCTGGTAGCCCAGCCGGTTCCGGTACAACTCAGTTTACTTTTGCTGGTCTTGGCGCACCGACAACGCAGGTGCAATTCCCAGGTGGACCGCTCACAGGTCTCGGGTTTGGAACTACAACAGACGGCGGATCGTCGGTTGACTACCGAATGTACAATGCGCCTGGTGCCGTTATCCCGGCGGTCGGTCCTCCAGCAGGGTACTCCTATGCTGCTGGTTCGCACAACAACACAAATGCGTACTACACCACGGCTTTTCCTGATGCACCAATCCCGGCCGCACAACTTGCACTATGGCCATTGCAAACGGGAACAAGCGGAGCCGGAAACCTCAGCTTCCAGTGGAGAAAGTGGAAAATTAAGAAGGTTGGCGATGTGGTGACTTGGACAGTTGACTCAACTCTGCTTGCGACAGCGAAATACGGAACTCCGGGTAGCGACAATATTTTCTTGGCTATGTGTGATATCAACACTGGTGCCTCGGCGGATACAACTTCACCATTCGTACTTTGCTCCGTGATTGACAACGTAAAGGTTGATCAGTTGCTCAGTTCAACCGGAAACCTAGCAGTTTCGGGGTACGCAGGCGACCTGACTACGGAGACCTTCACCGCGTACTTCAAGGATGGCGCCGGGACAATGATCGGCTCGCCGATTACGTTTACGACGGATGCGGCAGGAAACTACTCTATCGTGACTCCACAGACGGGGACATTCAGTGTCATCATTCGCGGCGACTCGACTTTGAA
>JAIOPU010000055.1 GCA_021413725.1 Armatimonadota bacterium
AGATTGAATTCGGTGATCAAGAACCGACTCGAAGTCCCGTCGGCTCTCGGGATCATCACAGAGACAGGCTTGCCCGTCACTCGACCAAATCGATCTTTGGCGGCGTTCGCCACCTGAGTTCGGATCAGGCTCATGTTCAGACTCTGTGAGCGGTACTCATTGAGTTGGAATAGGGTCGGGTTCACTTCCGAAGTTGGAGGAACGCTGACGCTCTCTCGCCAAGGCGATTTTAGCGCACCTTGGGCAAACCCCATGGCGGGGGCAACAGCAACTGCTGCAAGCAAGAAAATCGGGAATTTATTCATAAAATGCTCTTGGGCGACCAAGCCTGGTCGCAATTCCTCATATTGTACGGCATAAACTCCAAATTTCCAAGGGATTTTCGCGAAATTTAGATATACTTAGCTAAAATGGCCGACATTACCAGGAAGGTGAAATGGCCCGTAAAGATATTCTTCTTTGCGCACGCCACGGTGATATTTCTTTGGTCGCTCCCGGCAACGCCGCCTGCGCTCAAGGTGAGGACCCTGCCGAACCCCGATTCGATCGCCTTATCGAAGGCACCTACTCCCCAAGGGTTGCAATACGTCTACATTGCCAATGACCGGTGGATACGCAATTCTCCAGTACATTTCTATCTGACGTCAACTGGCGTTTGGCAGTACTGGGATATGTTCGCGCCGAATCCTAGCAATCTGGACTACTATATCGACGCGGAAGTGCAGTTTCGTGATGGTCGTAAGCTGAGCCACTCGTACCCAAGAATGTCCACAATGAGTCTTTGGGACAAGTATTTTTCCGAACGGTACCGCAAATTCAGTGAACGTATCATTCCTGAAACCAGCACTTATCTTTGGCCCGTTTTTGCTCATCGTATTGCATTAGAAACTTACCGAAAAACTCGAGAAGTTCCGATTCGAGTTTTTCTTCATTCCTATAGTCGTCGTGTCGAATGGATGGATGAGCCCCAAAGTAATGAAATGAAAGATGTGATGTTTTATGAGCACATTGTCGATCAAGCAAAAGTGCGTGAGGAGGAGTACAAATGAAGAAGTGGATTGCCGAAATCAACGAGATCATTTTTGGTTTTGCTTCGCCAGTAGCCCTTGGTGTTTTTCGAATAGTGTTTGGTTGCGTCGCGCTGTTGAACTGGTTGATGATCTTGCCCCAATTCGAGGCGTGGTTCTCCGAAAAGGGCTTCGTGCCCCGTGCCGTTGCCGCCCGATGGAATGGCTCTGACTGGCGCTTTAATCCCTTCATGTGGATTCAAAGTGATACCCTCGTCTACGGTTGGTACTTGCTGATGATAGCCTTTGCCGTCATGGTGATCCTTGGCCTTTTCACAAGGTTTTCGACCATCATGCTCGCCGTTTTGACGGTGGCATTTCACATGAGGAACCCGATCATCTTGCATGGCGGAGATTCGCTCCATCGCAACATGGTGATCCTGCTGGCACTTGCCCCGTGTGGCGCAGCAGTATCTTTGGATCGCTACTTTGCCGTGAAGGCAGGTCGCGCCCCGGCGCAGCCGCCGCTCATTTCGATCTGGCCGCAACGCATGATGCAATGGCAATTGGCAGTGCTTTACATCACAACTGTCTGGGGTAAGAGTCTTGGTAGTTTGTGGCGTGAGGGTAAAGCAACTTGGTATCCACCTCAGCTTTCCGAGTTCAATCGGTTTTATACACCGGCGTTCTTTGACACGAAACCAATGGTGTACTTTTCGACCTACGCCACTCTCATTATTGAGTTGGCATTGGGCACTTTGGTTTTTTGGAAACCTGCTCGAAAGTATTGTGTCATCGCCGGCATCGGGCTTCACTTATCTATTGAATATCGATTCAATATCCCACTTTTTGCGTTTATCATTTTGAGTTGCTACGTGATTTACTATTCTGGCGAAGAGTGGGTTGCGCTTTGGGAGAGGATCAAGAGAGCAAGGGGTTGGGGAGGGACGGTTGAAGAAGCTCAAGTCACTCCTTGATTACCGCAAGCGTAAGACGCCAGGGTACGGAATCAGCGACCAGTTTTATCTTTCGGTTCTGTCTCCGACCCCGCATCTTCCGACGTTGTTACAGGTTCTCAATCCGGCCGGGGAGGGTGCTGTGCCTGGGTTCTTGGCTCCTCTGAGCGGTAGCGGGAAGGATGTGCTGGCTCAACCTTTGGCGCGCGGTCAGTACGTTGCCAGTTCTCTGGACAAGAAGTCGATCCTGAAAATGGTCGTCCTCCCCAAAGAGGAAGCGGGGTTTTCGCCCGAGGCATTCTTGCGCCATCCGAGTTCGGCGCACCTCTCAGAGGATATGCGGCAATCCATCTCCGCAACGTGGCTTCTGATTCAGCTTAGCGTTTCCGCGCACGATCCGATGGTGAGTTCGACGATGCACTTTATGCTGTCTCTCGCTTCGCATTTAGCGCGACTCACCGGCGGGGTCGTGGCGGACCCGATGGCGCAGGATTATCTCAGTGCCGATCAAACTCTTCCGAAGTTCAATCCCGAAGATGTGATGCCCGCCTCTCAGGTAATCAAGGTCTCAACGCCCAAGCCAGGATACTCTTGCACTCACGGAATGCTCAAGTTTGCTTTGCCTGAACTTGAGATTTCCGGGTTTTCAGAACCGCTTACCGGGGCTTCGCAGCTTCTGTTGTTGGGAACCGCTCAGACGATATTCAATCACGGGCCGCTCGTTGTTGGGGCCAAAATCGGCGATTCGCGGGCAAGTTTTAGTGTGGTCTCTGGTGGCTTTGACCGGGCGCGATGGGATGGGATTCCTGTTCTGGACTTGTTACCGGATCAAACTGCGCAGGTTGATGAGGCGATTGCCGCCGCGATTGCTTCTGCGTAGAGAACCG
>JAIOPU010000056.1 GCA_021413725.1 Armatimonadota bacterium
AGCCGAGCCAGTTTTGCAACGTGATGATTCCCGCAATATCGGGAGGGACCACCGTCCAGGGGCCGGTCACGCTATTCGCGGCATTAGTGGCATCGCCCGCAAATGCCGCCGTCACCGTGTGACCGCTTCCCACCGCCGCCGTGCCGGGAATCGTGTAGTTGATCGAAGCAATGCCACTGGCATTGGTGACCGCCGACCCCGCGCTGACTCCATCCACCGTGAAGTTCAACGACTTGCCCGCCAAGGCTGAGTTGTCGTAATTCCTAACTAAGCTTGCATTGAAAACGACATTAAAGGTGCGGTAGTTCGCGGGACTGTTCACCGTGATCGTCGTGCCGGAGACGCGAGTGAGGGTCGCATTCGTGCTTGAAAAATTGTAAGTGGTATCACCCGCAAATGTTGCGCCAAGACCATAGGCTCCCGGAGCTTGCGATGTAACCACCCAGTTGTAAGTTGCAACCCCCGCGGCATCGGTGAACACGGTACCAACCCCGGTACCTCCCACCGCAAAGGACACGGCCTTTCCGGCAACCGGAGCGTTGTCCGTGGTCCGGCGCAAGGTGGCCGTGAGCGCAACGGTGGAACCGATCAGTCCAGAAACATTGGGCACAGTTAGCGTGGTGTTGGCCTTGGTGACGGTGAGAGTTGCATTCAGGAAAGAGGCGTTATACAGATTCGAGCCTTCAAACGAGGCTTGTGTGGAAATCGCGCCAACTGGCGCCGAAATCGTGTAGGCAAGTTGTGCAACGCCAGAGGCGTTGGTCGTGCCTTGACCGACGAAGACTCCGTTGACAAAATAGAAAACAGTTTGCCCAATCGCCGGACCGTTATCGGTAGCCCTTAAAAGAGTCGAGGAAAGGTTGATCGTTTGCCCATTTGCGCCCGTGAAGTTGCCAAACGATGTGGTCGTGTTGGCTTTAGAAACGACGAACTTGCTGACTAAACTGCCGGTTTCCAAGCTCGGATGGGTCGCGCTGGCCGTAATGTCGGAACTGTACGGAACGGTCCCAACCGGCACCGTGTAGGTGAAGGAAGCATCCCCCGAGGCATTGGAAGTAGCACTCTGGTTCAAAATCCCAGGGACGGTAAACGTGACTGTGGCACCCGAAACGGCCGCGTTGGTATCTGAGTTCACGACGTGGGCCGTAATGGTTCCGGTCCCGGAAGTCGGGATTGTGATATCGGGCATGGTAACGAAGCAGTGCGGGTTGAATTTCGCCGCTGCCGCCCAGGTCTGCCAATTGCCGACCCCATTATTGTATTCACCTATCATCCAGACCGTTTTGATGTCTGTCGGCGAAAGCGCGCTGCAGAAGTAGTCACCAAATCGAGTCCCGAAAGGTTGAGTGTAAGTCGTGGTCGCCTTGACCAACGTGCTGGATTCAATCGTTGTGGCTCCGTGCTTAAATCCCGCCACCCGGATGTTAGGGTATTCGGTGGTCGCCGATCGACCAAAGCAAATCACAGCGGCGCCCTGACTCGTTCCCGCAATGCTTGGGTACATGTAATCGAATCCGGTCGAGAATAGCGTGCTATCGAAGAGTACAACGGGAGCGGTATTCGGCGTGACTTTGAGTTTGTAGGCCTTGATCGCGCAAGCGTTCCCCGAACCTTCGGCGATCGCGGTGCAATGCACCGCATAAAGTTCGTCATTGACGGCATCGGCTTGCAACAATCGGCAGTCGCCACTGTCGAGGGCTGCAAATGTGCCAGGCATTCGCGCATTAGGAGGAATCGCGAAAGAGCCAACGGTTACCTGATAGTTCCCGATGAGAGTGGTCGTCGCGCCGTGGTTGACGGTGTCATCGAACTCGAGTACGGCTAGTTTGTTGGAACCGCCAAAATAGGCACCCATCGCGTAAAACCGCGAAGGGGCACCCCAGGACGATACCGGTACCAAAGTGGCGAGAGTCCCGTTGGGACCGAGTAAATTGAAGAAGTCCTGATAAGTAAAACCGCCGCCAGCATAAATATCGGTTCGGTTCATGAACCTCAACTTCGCATAAACTGTAGCACTCCCGGTAACGGGAAACATGCTTCCTGATAGACAAATAGCACTATCGGTCAGACCAATCTGAGGGTAGTCGCACCAAGTGTTGCTATCTGTGTTTCCAATCAGCCGGGCATCTATGGAGAAGATATTCCAAATACCCAGACCCGTTGAGTCGTTAGAGTAGAAAATCCAGAACTTAGAAGCTAATTTTCCGCTGGCATAAGATACAAAAACTCCAATAAACCGACCCGCATAGGCATCGTATTTAATGTGCGGGTCGAACATAACATCGGTAGACCCGGTAAGCGCGTTCATGTTCACAGAACTGAGCAGCGTGCCAGTTGGAAGCGAAACGGACAAGGTGACCGCGTTGACAACCGAAACGACGTTGCTCGGGCCAATCGCGATCGTGCAGTCAGGAGGTGCAACGCTGCTGGAACTACCGGCATTGAATCCCGCATTGGTGATCGGAGGCCCCTCGGTCGTGAAAACAGACCCAAAATCCTCCGTAACGTGCCCCGTGGTGTGGAAGGGTCGAGGGTCGTACTGCGGACCATTGGGGATACTAATCTCCTCCTCCGGCGCAATAAACCTCTCCGTTGAGGGAGTCGCAAAGTAGCCGCGCTTCATCTCAAACTGAATCCGCTTAGGCTTCGCCCAGCCCATAGCAGAATCAGCGTGAACGGCCGCAGCACAAAGCGCGACCATCAGCGCAAGCACGAACCGAACCAGGAAAGAACGAATATTCAAGCAACTCACGACAGTTATTATATCGTGTGTTTCGCGAAAGACAATAACTTTTTCGAGGAAATTATGAAAAAGATCAGCGAGCGTGCGGCCCCCGATTCCAGAATCCGCCGAATTGCGGTCGATCAGCTGCGAGAGCCCCGAACTCCTGATCACAAGAAAACCAAAAACAGCGCAAAAACTCTCGCCTGTGACGTCACAGGAGCCAATCTTTCATTCACAGGAGTGAATTTTTCATTCACAGACGCCAATCTTTCATTCACAGGAGCGAGTTTTTCATTCACAGACGCCAATCTTTCGATCACAGACGGGAGCTGTGATGTCACAGGAGCCAATCTTTCATTCACAGACGTGAGCTGTGAATGAAAGATTTGCGTCTGTGAATAGGTGGCAGTTAGTTTTTAGGTTCAAAGTGGGGTCTGAGCAGAGATTCGGGACAAAAACGGCCCCATTTCCCTCTCCGCGAGGGAGAGGGCCTGTGACAGAAGGGAACTGGGGTGAGGTTTTACTCCCGCAAGCCAGTGCCTAAATTTCCCCCCTCAATTCCCTGCGGTCATTGTCCCCCCCGAGGGGCGGGAAGCTAATTCACCTCGCCCCTTGGGGGAGGTCGGTGAGGTACGAACCGGGAGGGGAAATTGGGTTCTCGAGAGCAAGCTTCCCGCAAGTCGCAGGCCCGACCCCACGGGGGTCATGGATGGTAGCCAGGGTTTCGTAGAACCCTGGACAGCGACAAGCCGTTCCCCCGACCCCGGCAGGGCGTCGCGGAAATCCCGGAACCGCCCCGCAAGCAATCCGCGACCACCTATCGGGGTCGGAGATTTTTTGCGCACCTTTCCAGGGGACTTCGTCACCCTGGCTACCCTCCGCGACTCCTACGGAGTCAGTTAATCAGGCAACACTTCCGAAAAATTCGCCGAGGGGCGGAATGCGCGAAGGCTGATTGCTGCGCATCGTCAGCGTCGCAACCCCGACCCCAGCGGGGTCAAACAAGGGTAGCCGGGGGTTGAGCCTCGCGACACCCCCGGAAAACTCAACCCAAACTCGCACCCCAGCGGGGTGCCACATGCCAATACTCCAACAGCCAACTACCTAAGGCATCCGAAGCCCAACGCCCACCGCGTTGAAGTGCGTCACCATGACCGTATAATCCGTGAGATCGATGACGCCGTCGCCGTTCAGGTCCGCATCCGCATTGAACGCCGCATCGCCGATCACGGCGTTGAACGAAGTCACGAGCAGGGTGTAGTCGCTGAGGTCTACTACGTCGTCGCCATTCACATCGCCATTGATCAGCGAAAGGATCGGGGGAGAGGGGTTGATTCGGGCGATGTTGGGGGTTTTGAGCGTGGTTTGGGCGCTGAGCCAATGGCGACCTCGAACGCGAACGCGGTAAGCATCGCGACCTTCGACCGGGATGGTGAGGTTGCCCAGATTGTCGGGGATCAGGGTCATCAGTTGTGGAGTCGCGCCCGGCTGCGAACCGTGAACTTCCACGAGCATGGCCTGTCGAGTCACTTCTCCGGAATAGTCCTGAAGCTGAACGCGGAGCTTCAGACTGAGCCCACGACCGGTGCCAAGCCAAGGATCATAAAGAACATTCCCACTCACCACCGCGCCCCGGTCGGTCTGAGGCGAATTCAAGCTTGGCCCATTCACACTCCCCCACCAACATCCGCGAGCATCCGCCGCCGGAGTCGCGACGCTGTTGGACACGCCGTAAGTGGTCTCGAAGCGAACATCACGAAGAACGTCCCCGCCTTGGGTACTATTGAACGCGAAGCCGGATGTTCTGCGAAGAGTGGTTGCGGTTAGGTGAGATGCCTGCGATGAGGTCACACCTCCCCAATAATCTCCGCCGCTGCCACTGCCACCAAAATCACGCTCGTCCCCCCAACATGTGAGAACACCGCCAAGGAGTGCACCGCCATCGAGCTTAATCATGGCTGAGGAGGTACTGTGCAAAGGCATGCCATTGGCCAAAGTCAAAGTGCCACCCGGTGCCAAAACGAGACCAGTGTAGCCAAAGGTGGCACCCCCCCGGTCAACGATAACCCGCTGGTCCACCTCCTTGCTGAGGGTCACCGGCCCCACAAACCGAGCGGGGTTGCCGGTGTACTGCCCAAGCCAAAGTAAAGCCTTCGCGCCGCTACCGGGCAAACCGGTGTTTCCGCTGAAAGTCAAAGACCCAATATAATGAACCAGCCGAATCGGAGACATTTGGTTGTTCGTCAAAGTCAACCGGAGAGGATTCTCTTCCCGGCCCCAAATACTTGAACCAGAAGACATATCCCCATTTATAATATTGCCAGAGATCACCAAAGAATCTTGAGCGCCACCAGTCGCAGGATTGCCAATATAAAGAGGATAATCCGACTGAATATTACAGCCTGTCACAGAACCAGGGAGCTTCAGCGAAACTCCGTACCTGCATTCGGAAATATTGCAACCAGATAGCGAAGGAGTATTCGAAATGGCGTTCCAAGCACGACGAATGGAGCTACTCCGCAGATTCGTCGTTCCCTCTCCGGTGATGGTGATTCCGGTCCAATAATTTCCGCCAGAATTATCAGCGCCGCCGAGCGGCGGAGCGGAGTTGTCGTTCATTGCCGCCATGTAGACTCGCTTCAACGGTTGAGGGTCGGCGTCGCATTCGAGGCGGCCGCGAACCTTAATTCCTTTGTTCGGCGCGAACTGCAGAACCACCCCACGCCTCAACGTGAGCGTCGTGCCCTCAGGAATGATAAGATCGCCGTAGAACTTCACGGGCGAGTCGGCCACGGTGAAGGTGTCGCCAGGGTAGCAGGTGTAGTCGCTATTAAAGGTGAGAGGTTGGGCGCTGAGATTGACTGTCCGATTGGAAGACATCTGATTCCCATTCGTGGTCGTACTCACCACGCTTACATCATAAGTCTGCAGCACATTCAGCGGGAACTGGACGGTGGTGGCGCCTCCGGGGATGGGGCCGTTTTGAGTTACAGTGCCGAACCCCGGAGAAATCACCCTGCTCTGAATCCTCTCGTTATTCGGGAAAGTGAGAGTCGCCCGGAAGTTATCCCGGTCCACGTCTACTTGGAAGTAGTCCTGATACAAGTTCGTTGTGAGGGTCTTTTCGATGTAGTTCCCGTTGGGGCGGAACGCGCGAACCGTAACCGTAACCTGTTGCGGCCCCCAAAAGAGCAGAGTGTTGGTCGGGATGCTTTCGTACAGGGTGCCGTTGACAATGAACTGGAGGTTGGTGATCGGGTCGCCCATCCCGGCGCGCGCATCGACGTCGTTGATGAGCAGCTTGGCGGGAGCGGCACTATGGTCGAAGCCGAGGGAGAATTCGACAAAGCCGTCAATGTAGCGTTGGGCGTCCTGTGCGAAAGTGTGGGCATTGGCGTAGGCGCAATTCTGCAAGGTTGCGCGTTGGTCCATGATCGTCATTCCCCACTCAACGAAGTCCCGCCCTTGGTCGTTAAAGTAATTGATCATGCCGGTTTGCTGTTGCAGATAAAACCGGGTTGTTTCGGGATCCTCATAGGCCGACCAGGCATGGTCCAGGACGAAATTGGTGCGGAGCCCGGCGACGTGATTTACGAACTCATCAATAATTTCCAAAGACTGTTGGACCGTGGTCAATCCGTTGTACACAACGTTGAGTTGGTCATAAGTGTTGATGTAGGGCCAGCAATCCCTATATTTATCGTAACCATTGACAATGTTCGTGACATTGTGCCCCACGGAAAGCCACGAAAGACTAAAATATGGCGCACCGCCGGCGGTGAACATAAACTTGAAAACCTTGTTAACATCAATCTGGTGCACTTCCACCCACCGACCGTTCGTGAAGGCATCGAGTTTCCTAACATTGCCGGCGAAAAAAACCGCCTGATCGAGAAGAAGGCTCCCGTTGGGGGCGGGGACGTTGAGTGCATTCATAACCTCCTGGCTCGTAAGGTCTTGAGAATAGCCCGTCCGTTTGAAGTGGAAATAGGACTGAACCTCAGCCGCCTGCGCGAGACGATCCTGCGCAACCCCGAGTCCGGCAAGACTCAGCACACACAGGACAAGAAGGAGCTTCAACCCACGAAACATGGATTTATTATACAGCGACTTTTCTCGAAAACTACCAAAAATCGTCGCAAAATGCACAATTTTTCTGTCGGCATCAGGTTCAAATCTAGGATTCTCACAAAAAATCTTGAAAATTGCCTGGAGATTTTCCTGCCTATAGCCAAAAACTATATTACAGGTTGAAATCTACACACAAAGATCAGCGGCCTGCATAAGGATAAAAGAATGACAGGAAACAACTTCTCATCTCGCAAAGACGCGATTCTCGCGAATGACACCAATGTAATGAACAATTACTTCAAGCCCGTGGGGGTTCAGACGAAGTATGGACTTAGTCCCGCACAGGCGTCCGCGCTCAACACGACGGCCACAGCATTTGCGGCGGATTTGACCAATGTTCTGACGACGCACGACGCTTATACCGCTGCCGTGAAGCAAAAGGACGCGGATCGAAAGGACCTTTTGAACGCCGTCAAGGCGATTCAGGCTTTGGTTTTCAGCAAGCCCGGTTTGACCGCCGCTGACATCGCCGCCGCCGGATTCGTCCCGCACGACACTAGCCCCACTTCGGTGGTTCCGGTGATGCCGACGAACTTTGTCGCCAATCCTCTTGCCAACGGCACCGTGAATTGCAGTTGGAAGCGCGCCGGGAACAAGCCCGCCGTGACTTTTGTAGTCGAAGCGAGCACGGATGGTTCGAATTGGAGCGTGGTTTCGCTCGGCAACAAGACCAAGGTGACTCTTACCGGCTACACGCCGGGGAATACGGTCAACTTCCGCGTCGTCGCCGCTCGCGGTGAGCTCCGCTCGCCCGCCAGCAACGTTTCGACGATTTACGGCGAAGGCAGTTCCTCGACTCTTCAGATTGCCGCCTAAGGAATCTCCTGACTTATAAAGCCTCCCTTGGCATTGGGGAGGCTTTTTTTTGTGCCGATTATCTTGCTTCTCACGGGTGCCTTGCCCCGTCTCTAAAAGGAGTTCGGAATTCACCAAATTCTTCGGGGAAAACTACGCCAAGTTCAGCATCAAAACATCAATCTGGGTATACTTGAAAGTTCCCCGGAGTAGTGAATGCGCGTAATTCAACCAACATCCAAGAAGATTGACCGATTTCTCGAAGTTCCCAACCTCATTGAGCTGCAACTCAACAGCTACAGATGGTTCCTCGAAGAGGGGCTGCCTGAGCTCTTTAAAACATTTTCACCGATCTGGGATTTTACTCAGACAAACTACATCGAACTCGTTGGATTCAACCTTGGCGAACCCAAGTACGGCCTCCAGCAGTGCCGCGACCGAGATTTAACTTACGAAGCTCCGATTAAAGCCACGGTGAGATTCGGCGGTCGAGATCGTGAAGAGCTGGAGACTGAGGTTTACCTCGGCGATCTCCCGCTGATGACCGATAAGGGCACATTCATTATTAACGGTCGAGAGCGCGTCATTGTTTCGCAGCTCAGCCGTTCGCCTGGTTTGTACTTCGAAGAGGGCGTTGATGCCGCGATGCAAGTCGTTGTTTCGGCGAGAATCATCCCGACCGAAGGTCCTTGGCTCGAAGTCGAATCGGACTCCAACTTTGCCGTTTCGACCCAGATTAGCCAGACCAAGAAGCTCCCGATCACGCAGTTGATCAAGGCGCTTCACAACTTCTTCGACTCCACCGCGCCGGAGAGA
>JAIOPU010000030.1 GCA_021413725.1 Armatimonadota bacterium
CCAAACGCCCGTGCTAGTCCTGACTGATCTCGATATCGGAATGAACGACTGGATGGTGCCTAAGCTAACTTGGGATGATAACTTCCGGCCGAATCGGGGCAAAGTGCTATCGGCGGAGGATTTGGAGAACGCAAAGAGTTTCCATCGGTATCTCGATGTTGACGGCGACGGAATTCCTTATCGAAGTCTTCCAGGAGTGCACCCTAAGGGGGCGTTCTTCACCCGAGGCTCTGGCCATAACAAGTTCGGAGCTTATACCGAAAACTCTGCCGAATACCAGGAAGTCGTGGATCGAATCGCTCGGAAAACTCAAAATGCGGCAAAGGCAGTTCCCGAGCCTGTCATCCGGCAAAATGGAGGCAAGATAGGCCTCGTTACGGTGGGTGGATGCCACGCCGCATGCATGGAAGCCCTGGATAGACTGGCAGATGATGGCTTGAACTTAGACTACATGCGAGTTCGAGGCTTCCCGTTTGGCGACGACGTTCGCGAATTTCTGGAATCTCACGAAACGAATTTCGTTGTCGAGCAAAATCGGGACGGTCAACTAAGAAATCTCTTGATTTTGGAAACCGGAGTTTCTTCCAAAACTCTCGAGTCGATCCGCGATTATGCCGGAATGCCGATGAGCGCGCATAGTGTCGTCGCAGGGGTCCAAGCTATATTGGAGGTCAAAGTATGAGCTTTATTGCCAAACCAAAGGTTCACCATCCATCGCTCAAGTTAAACGCCCTTGGGTTGACCCGACGGGATTATGAGGGGGCGATCACGACTCTCTGCGCCGGGTGTGGACACGATTCCATCACAGCCGCGATCATCCAGGCTTTCTGGGAATTGGATATCGAGCCTTACAAGGTTGCCAAGATGTCCGGCATCGGCTGTTCCTCAAAGACCCCGGCATATTTCCTACGTGAGGCGCACGGTTTTAACAGCGTTCACGGCAGAATGCCTGCCGTAGCGACGGGCGCAAGCGCCGCCAACGGAGACCTGATTATGATCGGGGTCTCCGGCGATGGCGACTCGCTTTCCATTGGACTCGGGCAACTGTGCCACGCGATCCGTCGCAATGTCAATCTGCTCTACATCCTGGAGAACAATGGCGTTTATGGTTTGACGAAAGGGCAATTCTCGGCTTCGGCTGACGCGGGTTCGACGAGCAAAAAGGGCGAAGCGAACTCGATGCCTCCGATTGATGGAGTGCTCATGGCTCTGACTCTCGGCGCGACTTTTGTTGCAAGAAGTTTCTCAGGCGACAAAGCCCAACTCGTCCCCATCCTGCAAGCTGGTCTGAAGCATAAGGGACTTGCGTTTGTCGAAGTGATTTCGCCGTGCGTAACTTTCAACGACCACGTTGGCTCCACGAAGAGCTATGCATATTCGCGAAAGCACCAGCTTGAAGTCATCCAAACCGACTTCGTCATGCCTCGCGAAGAAATTACTGCGGAATACGATCCTGGCTCAGAGCACCGGGTGATGTTGCACGACGGAAGCCAAATCAAACTGCGCAAGATCGCCGAGGATTACGATGCAACCGACCGAGATAAGGCTTACAGCTACATTCGATCTCGACAAATGGCGGGCGAATCGGTGACCGGATTGCTTTATGTTTCGGAAGATTCGAAGGACATGACCGAGCAACTGGCGACGGTTCCAGGACCGCTGACAAACCTTCCCTTCGAAGACCTTTGCCCGGGCAGTGATGCTCTGATTAAGCTTCAAGAGCGATATCGATAGTTAGCGAACCAGGAGCTTGAAGACCGCGAGCAAAAGCACCGCACCCAGGGTGCGGCGCACGCCGAGGTCGGGCAATCGGTTCGCTCCGATCCATGACCCGCCGATGGCTCCCGCCACGGCGATAAAGAGCACGATGCCGTTCTGACTGACGATCGGAACCACTTTATCTGCGCGCGCAGCGAGACCGGCCGTAGAATTCAGGAGGATGAATAGCGCGGAAACGGCGGCGGTGCGCTTAGCTTCCGCCCAGCCTAATAGGATCAGTACTGGACTGAGGAAAATTCCGCCGCCAACTCCGACCATGCCGCTGATCAGCCCCACACCCGCGCCGATTGCGATCGCCAAAGGGACTTGAGGCGGTTGAATTTCTCCCTGCAGGCGAGGGGTCTTTGCGAGGAGGGCAATTGAGGCGTAGAGCAAGACAATCGCGAGAATCCATTTATGAATGGAGTCGGAAAGCGGGATTTTGCCGCCCAAAAATGCCATTGGAACGGATCCGACCAGAAATGGCCACGCCAACTGCCAGTCGAAACACTTTGCCCGCTGAAATAGGAAAAATGAAATGCTGGACACGGCGAGGTTCATCGCTAGGGCGAGGGTGGAGGCGTCCTTTGTCGAGATCGTTGCGAAAGCCATTAACGCAAGATATCCTGAAGCACCCCCATGCCCGACCGAGCTATATGCGGCGGCCACGATGAGGACCCCAGCGAGAAAAAGAGGATCATGGACGCTAAGCAATTGAATGCTCCATCACCCCGCCCCTAAGGCTGAAAATCTCATTGAATCCTTCTGCCCTTAACTGAGCGACCAGCCGATAACTCCGTGCTCCACTTGCGCATATCAAAACGGCCGGTCTTGTCAAAACGGATCGATTAAAAGTGGAAAGCGGAGTGCGAATATGTGGGATGCTCAACTCGGGCAACTCGTCGAACTCACGAATATCAACTACCAAGTACTCAGGGCAGTCTTGAAGCGAATTGACCTCTAAATCTTCGGTGGAAGAAGGCAACTGACCGGCGCAACCTGGGCAACCTGCTCTTTTTGATCGACGCAAAGAAGTCGTCTCCCCCGTCCGCAAGTCAACCAAAAGCATGGATTCGGAAAGCAATTCTCCGTAGCCAAGGATGCCTTTGAGAACTTCATTGGCCTGGAGCAAACCCAGCAAACCCGGTACCACGCCAAGAATTCCAGTCTCGGCGCAGGTTCCCACGCACTTCTCGGGGGGAGGCTCGGGGAATAAGCACTGGAGACACGGACCATCGGGCGTAACGGTCAAAATCTGCCCCTCAAACCGGTGGACGCTGGCGGAGACGAGGATTTTGCGATGTCTACGACAGGCAGCATTGAGGAGCGATTTAATCGCAAGGGAGTCTGTGCCGTCAACGATCCAGTCGTAAGCTTGGACAAGCGAATCTACGTTGGATTCGTCCAGTTGATACGGAAACGTCTCAATCGTCACTCCGGGATTGAGGCGCTTCGAGAAAGCCGCCGCCCGCTCAACCTTGCTCCGGCCTGCATCCTGGGCCTGGTAAATTACCTGCCGATGCAGATTCGTGGGATCGATCGAGTCCGAGTCTACGAGGCCAAGTGTTCCGACTCCGGCACCGACCAGATATGGCAATGAGGCAGACCCCAAACCTCCCACGCCGACGAGCAAAACGCGAGAATTACGCAACTTTTCTTGACCGTTATCGCCAACCTCTTCGAGAGTTCGCTGGCGGGTTGTGAAAAGACTATTAAAGGTTTCATCAGGCGCGAGTACATCTGCCCCGATCCATCCGGAGTCGCCTTCCTGGTAGGTTTCCTTCTTCCAAATAGGAACTCGGATTTTGAGCTGGTCAATAATCCATTCGCACCCTGCGAAAGCTTCTCGCCGATGCGCAGAGGCAACTTGAATGAGGACGGCAGTTTCCCCAATTTCCATAACTCCAACTCGATGAATCACGGATACCGCGAGAAGCGCAAACCTTGCAATGGCCTCTGCGACCAACTTATCGCCTTCGTTTTGCGCTAGTTCGGGATAGGCTTCATATTCAAGTCGGTGAACCGCTCGACCATCGGCGTGATTTCGAACTTTTCCCTCAAAAGTGACAAAGCCGCCCGCCCCACCGTGGTCTTGCGCGGGAATTTGAATTGGTTTATCGGTGAGTAGGAACAACGCTTAACCTCCCGCCACGGGGGGAATCAGGACTACTTCGTCGCCGTCGTTGACGGAGTCGTCATCCTCGGCGAATTGACCGTTAATCGCGATTCGGATCAGCGGCGAAGGTAATCCAAGGTTTCGCAGCAAAATTATTTCGTCGACCAGGCTTCTCGCGCTTTTAGATTCTGTGACGAGCAATTCCTCGGCGATTCCGGCGCGATCCCGCAGAACGGCAAAGTAACGAACCCGAACTTTCAAAGCCCCGACCTCCACGGAAATTCCGCATAGGAAATGATGGCTCCTTCGGCAAAATGTTCGGAGTGCGCGTCCACCCGAGCAAGACCCGAAGCAAGGGCGAGACTTGTCGTCGCATGAGACCCAACCGGAGCATTTAGGAAGAGTTTCCCGCTTTTAACCCGCGCCGGGAAAAACTCCTCACGCCCTGGCTTTCGGTCAAAGTCATGGGCCAAGGGCAGGGGTCGAAACCGCAAGTCTTCTCCCAAAAATGCCGCCCCGAAAAGGCAACCCGTAACGATTGCGGACATCGGATTACCGGGCAATCCGAACCAGGTTTTGCCATCTTCCCGTGTTCCGAAGACAAACGGTTTGCCCGGTTTAGTGGCAACTCCGGAAACATGCTCTTCGAATCCCAGTTCCTTGGCCGCAGTGCGAACGAAGTCGAAATCCCCTACTGAAACGCCTCCTATGGTGACCAGAACATCGTGGTCCAAAAGCAACGTTTCGAGAGAGGCAATGGTGGAAGGGAGGTCGTCGGCCACGCGCGATATTGTCGCCGAACACCCCCAGAGAGAAAATATCGAGTCGATCGCGACAGAGTTCGACTCGAAGATCTTTCCAGATTCGCTTGCCGCACCGGCGGGTAACAATTCAGAGCCAGTGCTGAGAATTGCCACTTTTGGACGAGTTTGAACCGGCACGCAATCCAGCCCTTGCGAGGCGAGGGCAGAAATCATGGGTGGGCTCACGGTCGCTCCGGCGGAAAACAGCAGCGAACCTGCCCTGAATTCCTCTCCCTTGAACCGAATATGGGCGCCTTCTTTCACACCGGTTACAGTCAGCATTACGCCGTCGACCGAGGATTGTTCCTGGGGGATAACCGCCACCGCCCCTTTTGGAAGGATCGCTCCGGTGAAGATCCTAACCGCTTGCCTAATTCCAATTTCTAGCTGCGTGTCGCCAGCGCCAACCGTCCCCGCTAGCGTCCAAGGGCCGTCCAGTGAACCGACGGCGTAGCCGTCCATCGCGCTATTGTCAAAACTTGGCGAATCCCAGGCCGCCTTGATGTCCGAGCCGAGTCGCCGACCTAAAGCCGCACGAAGTGGCACGTTCGCATTGAGCGGAACCCATTTGTGAGCGCACACGATGTCCAGCGCTTGATCACACGAAATCATGGATGAGACCCACCCGCGAGCATTCCTTTGGCGTGGAGAACTGACGGGAAAAGTGCGGTTAGGGCGTCGTTGCAGGCACCCGGTGAGCCTGGAAGAACCACAATCACCGACGAGCCCGCAACTCCCGCAATTGATCGGCTAAACAGAGCAGTTCTCATCCTGTCCTGCCCGTACCGCCTCAGCGTTTCCACGACACCAGGGAGTTCCAATTCGAGCAGGTGTCGCACAGCCTCGGGCGTTCGGTCCCTGGGTGCAATTCCAGTTCCGCCGGTGACAAGGATCACGTCGACTTCAGCCGCAATCCACCCTGCCACTGCGCCGCGAATAGCCGTTTCCTCATCCGGAACCACTAATTTTTGGACATCGCTCGCCTGCAATTCGCGGAGCCCGTTGACAAGAATTTCTCCGGAGCGGTCTTCGTAAACTCCCTGCGAAGCACGATCGCTCACGACGAGAACTCCCGCCGTCCAACCGCCATCTGCGACAAAATCGCTCTTCCCGCCCTTCTTTTCGAGCAGCTTAACCGACACGATCTCCATTTCCTCGTCGAGCATTTTGAGCATGTCGTACAATGTTAAGACCGCTGCGGCGGCGGCGGTCATCGCTTCCATTTCAACGCCCGTTTTGGCGACGGAAGTTACGCAAACATCAACCACAATCCGGTCGGCTTGCAAGTCAAACTCAACCCCTACAAATTCAATCGGGATGTTGTGGCAGTAAGGAATCCACTCGGTAGTTTTCTTCGCCGCAACAACTGCCGCGACCTTGGCTACCGAAAGCGGGTCGCCTTTCGGGATTCGTCCTTCTCGGATCGCGAGCAAGGTATCCGGAGCCGCTGTTAGTTCGGCGCGCGCTCGCGCGGTCCGAAGGGTTGTGTTCTTAAAGGAAACGTCTCTCATCCGCCTATTTGCACCATGCTCAAATTATCCAAATGCTTCCACTCGCTCATCGGTGGATGCTCTTTCCATTTCGTCATTAGGTCCGCTCGGATCGCAGATGCGATCTCTTCGTCCGTCGCTCCGCTTCTCATCATATCTCGCAAACTACTTCGATTAGGAAGGAAAAGACAGGTTTTTAGCTTGCCTTCGGCGGTCAGGCGAATGCGATTGCACCCAGAGCAGAAGCTGTCCGTCATGCTCGTGATAAACCCTACCGTGCCGGCATGTCCGTCGATGGAAAATTCCTTCGCAACATCGCTCGTCTCGCCAGGCAAAGCGCGTAGCTCAAACCGCGAGTCAATCACTTCCCGCATTTCGCGGTAGCCAAAGACTCGATCCGGTTTCCAGAGGTTTCCCGAAAATGGCATAAATTCGATAAAGCGAACCTGCACAGGGTTCTCACGTGTGAAGGCTACAAAGTCAACCAATTCGTCTTCATTGAGGCCCGGCATCACAACGACGTTGATCTTGGCTGGCAAGCCAACTTCTATCGCGGCGCAGATTCCCGCCATCACTTGGTCGAACGCGTCTCGCCGAGTAATTTCAAAAAACCGATCTCGCCGGAGTGAATCCAGGCTGATGTTGATCCCCGATAAGGGAAGAGCCGTTGGTCGTGAGCAGGACTTGTTCGAGCCCTTTCAGCCGTGAAAGACGTCCGACAAGGTCCACCAATCCCTTCCGCACAGTGGGCTCTCCCCCGGTTAGACGCACCTTTCGAATTCCCAAGCGGGCAAAAATGCAAACGAGTTTCTCAATTTCTTCGAGCGAAAGTATCTCGTGCTTTTCCTGCCACTCCACCCCGTCGGCGGGCATGCAGTATTGACAACGAAAGTTGCACCGGTCGGTCAGGGAAACGCGCAAGTAATCATGCCTACGACCGTGAGAGTCGAAAAGCGGCTCCCATATTTCAGACAAGCGCGGATCCACTGTTCATTTTAGTCCCGATCTTTGAAACTGAATATGACGGGAGTCATAGCTTTGTGGATGGTCTGACCATATTTGGCATCATTCCTCGTTTTCGTTTGTGAATATTCAGGTACGTCATGCCCTCTGGGCCAGCTATGATCTCGCGCACGGTTCCTTTCGGAATAACAAGAATGCAGCCTGGTGCCAGTTGGCAGGTTTCTCCATTTACTGTCACGGCTGCTTCGCCCGCTAACACGGTCATGATCACGTCTACCTCCTCATTCAAGTGCCGAGTAACACCGAGACCTGCTTCCCAGCGAACTAAAGTTGCGTCGAGATCTTGCGTTTCCGTACCCCAGATCGCCCCATTTGAACCAGGCTGGGCGAGGGCGTTAATCATTTTGGCTCTTCTGCCTTTCCGATGTTTACGGAACAACACTTGTATTCAGGGATGCCGCTGACGGGGTCGTACGAGCGGAGGGTCAGGTTGTTTGCGGCCTTTCGGCCCGGCCAGTGGTATGGGATGAAGATCGTATCGGGGCGAATTGTCGTGACCACCTTGGCTTGTAGAGTGACCTCTCCTCGGCGGCTCGCGACCCTCATCCAGTCCTTATCTTGAATCCCATACTGCTCGGCGAGTTGCGGATGAATTTCAACATAAGGGTTCGGACAGAGGTCTACAAGCCCCCCGATTCGGCGGGTTTGGGTGCCGCTGAGATAATGTGAAACGACGCGTCCGGTGGTCAGGACAACGGAATATTCGACATCGGGTTCTTCCATTGGAGGGCGATAGGTCACCGCGTTGAAGTGGGCCTTTTTGTCGGGGGTGAAGAACTTGAGGTCTTTATAGAGCCTTGGAGTGCCGGGGTGGTCCTCGGAGTAGCAGGGCCAAAAAACGCCCATCTCATCCACGATTCGCTTGTACGTGATGCCGGAGTAGTCGGCCGTACCGCCCTTGCTAGCGATGCGCAATTCGTTGAAAATGTCTTCAGACTTCTTGAAGTGATCAAAGAAGCGGCCCTGTCCGAGACGACGGGCGAGTTCGAGAATGATTTCTGTGTCGGCTTTCGCGTTTCCGGGCGGGTTGACGGCCTTGTTGATTTTAATCACGCGCCCTTCGGCGCTGGTGCTCGTTCCCTCTTCCTCCTCGTGCAATGAACCGGCAAGGACGATGTCGGCGTGGTGAGCGGTTTCGTTGAGGAAGAAGTCAATTGCGGTGTAGTGTTCCAGTTTGCCGAGCGCTTCCCTTGTGAAATTGGAGTCTGGAAGAGAGACCAACGGGTTAAAGCAAATCGAGATGAGGGCTTTGATTTCGCCGCGGTGAATCATCTCCATGATCTCTGGCGCGGTGTGGCCTTTGCCCGGGAGTTCTTCGTCGCTGCATCCCCAAACTTGGCAGATGTGGGCTCGGTGCTCGGGATTGGTGATGTCTCGGTTGCCGGGGAGTTGGTCGCACTTGTGACCATGCTCGCGCCCCCCTTGCCCGTTGCCCTGACCGGTGA
This sequence comes from Armatimonadota bacterium, assembly GCA_021413725.1. Classification (GTDB taxonomy): domain Bacteria; phylum Armatimonadota; class Fimbriimonadia; order Fimbriimonadales; family Fimbriimonadaceae; genus JAEURQ01. The sequence continues at coordinate 8,636 of JAIOPU010000030.1, forward strand.
TCGTGCCGTAGCCACAGCCCTTGCGACCGATTCGTCCGGTGGCGAGGACGAGGTTGATGCACGAAACTACGTTGTCCACGCCTTTGGAACTGTGTTCAATTCCTCGCGCGTGCATCAGGAAACTGGTCTTTGCCTGTCCCCACATTCGTCCAGCGCCGGGGATCACGGGTAGGTGAAGGTCGCAGGTGCGGGCGACGGGGGTGACTCGGGGGTCAATGACGATGAGCTTGGCACCTCGGTCCCTCGCACGCCAGATGTAGTCGATGGTTATCGGGGAGCATTCGGCAACGTTTGTTCCCGCAAGCAGGATGACTTCCGCATGGACAATATCCTCCCAGTAGTTCGCGGCACGGTCGAGGCCGAAGGCCTTTTTGTTTCCAGCACCTGCACTTACCATGCAGAGGCGACCGTTGTAATCCAGTTCTTGGGTGTTCACCCCCAGCCGCGCGAATTTGCCCATGAGGTAGCTCTTCTCATTGGTGAGCGACACCCCGGACAGGACCGCAACCGCGTTCTTCCCGTACTTCTCTTGCACACGTTTGATTTCGCTTACGGTGGTTGAAAAGGCTTCATCCCATGAGACCGGAATGAACCCAACGCCTTCCACGCGCCTCATCGGATCGAGCAGACGATCGGGGTGCCCGCCTTGCATGTAGCGCTTGACACCCTTGGGGCAGAGCTTTCCGCGATTGAACGGGAACTCCTCCCAGGGTTCGAATCCGACGACGCTATTGCCCTTAACCTTGAGCTGAATTCCGCACTGCATCCCGCAGAAGCAACAGTGGGTCTTTACGAGCTTGTCGGGTTCAGAGCGACCGACCCAGCCGCCGGGAGGGACGTAGGCGGGGTGAGGGCCAAATTTGTCTTGCAGCGATTCGACGGAGGTGGGCAACTTTGCCATGCCCTTAGTATAAGCGTCGGGAACATCCTAAAACTATGATCGCGATCATAGATTGTGTTCGGGAATTGCACGAGAATAGTCACCATGAACGAAAAATCTCTGCCCAACCGCGTACTAGTGATGAACACCTTGGCGTTCACCGTTTGTTTTGCGGTTTGGACGATGTATGGGGTGCTTGCCGCGTTCCTCACAGACGCGCACTTGCTCCAAGTTGATAAAGCACAACTCGGTTGGCTGTTGGGAGCACCCATACTCACCGGATCGATCCTCCGACTTCCGGTAGGAGTGATGGCCGACAAGTATGGAGGAAAGCCGGTCTTCATTGGCGTCATGCTGTTTTCCGCCCTCGGGGTTGCGCTGACCTCTTTGGCGAACACCTTTGCGCAATTCATAGCGTGCGGACTATTGTTTGGGGTTGCTGGTGCGGGGTTTGCGGTGGGAATTGCCTACACTTCGGTTTACTTTCCTAAAGACAAGCAGGGCACCGTGTTAGGAATCTTTGGCGTAGGGAATGCAGGTTCGGCGATCACGACTTTGCTGGCTCCCACGGTTCTGAAAAATCTCACGAACAATGGTGAAAACTTGGAAGGCTGGCGTCAGCTTCCGCTTCTTTATGCCGCCGCGCTCGTTGTTATGACCGTGTTCTTCGCTTTACTCACGAAGAACAGGAAACCCGCTGAAGCAGAACTCAAAACCCTTGCTGACAAACTCAAACCTTTGCGCGATGTTCGTGTGTGGAGATTCGGAGTCTATTACTTCCTGGTCTTTGGTGCGTTTGTGGCTCTTGCCCAATGGCTTGTGCCGTATTACCTCAACGTTTACGGAATGTCTCTGGCGACGGCTGGACTTATGGCGAGTATTTTCAGCTTGCCGAGTGGGCTTATTCGGGCTCTCGGCGGTTGGGCGAGCGATAAGTTTGGGGCGCGAACGACCATGTACTGGGTTCTTTCGGGTTGTGCGCTGTTGTTTGCGCTCATCGTCGCACCGCGCATGGATATCATGTCGCCGGGGCAAGGTGTCCTTGCGGATCGCGCGGGAACGGTGGTCAGTGTCGCTCCGGGCGAAATCAAAGTGGACGACCACCCCTACAAGCTCATTGTCGCCAATGCAGAAGCAACTGAGGGCGGAACCATGTCGGCTCGAGGATCGAGCCTCAATGAAGGCAATCTCATCTTGCCCACCCAATCCAGTTGGCAAGAACCCATCGTGAAAGTCGGCCAAAAGGTGAAAAAGAAAGAGTTGCTTGCGCGAGGCACGACCCACGTTTATTTCCAAGCCAACGTGTGGGTCTTCACCGGAATCGTTTTCCTTGCGGGCATCGTTATGGGAATTGGCAAGGCTGCGGTCTACCGCCACATCCCGGACTATTTCCCGAATGACGTCGGCGTGGTTGGTGGGCTTGTGGGTGTGATCGGCGGCCTGGGCGGGTTCTTCTGTCCGATCCTGTTCGGATATTTGCTCAAACTCACTGGTCTTTGGACATCCTGCTGGCTTTTCCTCGCCAAACGACCAACAGATAACACCTGCCAACATCTCGGATTGGCAACCCAACACTCCTGAATTCTGGGAATCTACCGCAAAGCCGGTGGCGTGGCGCACGCTCTGGATAACCACTTACTGCCTACTCCTCAGCTTCTCGACCTGGTTTATGGTCAGCGCAATCGCGGTGAAACTCGGCGGCATTGGATTCAAATTCGACCCGCCACAGCTTTTCTGGCTGACGGCAATGCCCGGTCTTGCCGCAGGAACCCTGCGGATGATCCACACGTTCCTGATCCCGGTGTTTGGGACTCGCAAGACAGTTGCGGTTTCGACGCTGCTTCTCGCGATCCCCGCGATTGGCTGGGGCATGGCGGTTTCGAATCCCGGTACGAGCTACACCACGTTCATGATCTTGGCGTTTCTTGCCGGACTCGGAGGTGGTAACTTCAGCTCATTCATGCCGAGCACCTCGCTCTTTTTCCCCAAGAAGATGCAAGGGACGGCCCTAGGAATTCAAGCGGGAATCGGCAACTTTGGCGTGAGTGTCGCGCAGTTCCTCATTCCGGCGATCATTGGGATCGCCCTAGTGGGAAGTTCGCAGACCTTTACGAAGGCAGGCAAAACGTCCACGATCTACCTTCAAAATGCCGCCTATATCTGGGTGCCATTGGTTCTCATCGGTGCCGCGGCGGCGTGGTTTGGGTTGCGCGACGTTCCCGTCCAAGCTTCCTTTAAAGAGCAACTGGACATTTTCAAGGAAAAGCACACGTGGCTGATGACCTCGCTATATGTGATGACCTTCGGTTCATTTAGCGGCCTTGCCGCCGCATTTCCGCTGATGATCAAACAGCTTTACGGCGGATTCCCCGGTGCGCCGGAGCCTCTAAAGTACGCCTTCCTCGGACCGCTCGTCGGTGCTGGAATTCGCGCCGCATTTGGACCCATCGCAGATAAATTAGGTGGGGCAAAAGTAACCATGCTTAGCGGTATTGGCTTACTTGGTTGCGCAATTGCCATCGTCCCCTACACCAGACCGGACTCTATGGATCAATGGGGCGGGTTCCTTTGGCTCATGCTGGGGCTGTTCTTCTTCAGCGGCATCGGCAACGCCTCGACGTTCAAGCAGATCCCCATGATCTTCCCACCCCGACAAGCGGGTGGGGTCATCGGATGGACCTCTGCAATCGCCGCCTACGGCCCGTTCGTGTTCAGTGTCTTACTTGGAGCGATCATGGGTTCGGGCAAGAATGCCTCTCCCTTCTTCATCGGTCTCGCTGTGTTCTATGCCTTGAACATCGCCTTGAACTGGTGGTTCTACGCTCGCAAGGGTGCCGAAAAGCCATGTTAAACGAACATCGGCCCCTCGTTCGGCTTCGAGTCCTTCCAACGAAGAAGGGGCTCGGGCCGAGCGACCGGGCGGATGTTGAAATCTACCGTCCGTTCTTTCTCGCCGGAATTCTGAGCGTCCTCACGGTCGGGTGTCTTTTGGGTGCGGTCGCGTTGTTCGGCATAGCGCAAAGAGCAAGCTACACCGCGACTGTCTGGACTCCGTTTGTTCTGGCTCACGCCAATTCCCAGCTGTTTGGTTGGGTCGGGTTTTTCGTGATGGGGTTTGCGCTTCAGCAACACGCACCTTCAGTTGGAAGGGTAAAGCAGTTCCATCTTTTGGCGAAGGCGTCTCTGGTTTTGATGGCGATGGGCATTGCTTTGCGATTTGCGGCAGAGCCGCTGGCAACCACAAGCAGGGAAGTATGGGTTCCGGTCGGCGTTGTCGCCTGCATCTTGCAACTCGCAGCGATCCTGCTGTTCCATTACAATTCCGGTGTGAACCGCTACCGAACGGGTGCGAAACTCACTTGGCAGAGCGCATTCGTTTTTGCCTCCCTCGGCTGGCTCACCGTTGTCGCGGCCGTCGAGCCTTATGTGTTTGCGATGACCCATCAAGCTGACTCCCAAGACTCAATCATATTCGTAGCCAAGTGGTTTGCCACATACCGAGAAGCACAATTCCTCGGGTTCGTCGCGATGATGATCTTTGGTGTCTCTATGGTTAAATTCCACTCCTGCTTCGGATTCCGAGAAGCGTGTTCCAAGTTGGGACTGTCGGCTTGGGCGGTCTGGATGACGGGGTTGGTTGCGAGAATTGCCGGTTGGAATCTGTACTTCGACTCAGGAATGGACCCGAGGTCGGCGATTTTGTATCGTCTCGGCGGGAGCCTACTGGCCTTAGGCGCCGTTCTCGTAGTCCTTTCGCTCGGGGTGTTTGAGAAACCAAGTGAGTGCTTCCGTGCTCACAAGTTTGTGCGCGGGGGGTTTGTTTGGCTTCTCATCGGCGGACTCTTGCTCGCGCTTGAGCCGTTACATCTCGCGCGGATCGGAATGCCGTTTTCGCACGCATTTACCGGCGCAATTCGCCATGCCATCACGGTGGGTTTTATCTCCCAAATGATTGTCGGGGTCGGCACTCATGTGATCTCACGGATGAGCGACCTTACCGAATCTAAGGAGTCGCAGTTGTGGGCTGTGTTCTGGCTCCTCAACCTGGGAAACGCCGCTCGGGTTGCCCTTGAGATTGCGACGGACTATTCCAAATCGGCGTTTATACCGATGGGATGGACAGGATTTGTCGAACTTACTGCCCTCGCCCTTTGGGCGATGGCGGTCGTGCCGCCCATGCTGGCGAAACGTCCGGCGAACGGAAAACCACATGTGTGCTAATCGTCCGAGACTGTCAGAGCTATTAGAGCCATTCCCTGATCGGCCCGAGGAGTCAGCTGTGCTGGAAAGCTGCCTGCTCTGCGCAGGGTTGCCGCCTGCGGTGACCAAATTACTCCTGACTGAGGGGCACCTTGCCTACGTCGAACGAGGAAATACGATATGGTTGGCCGGAACGCAAGCGCGATTCTTTGCGATCTTAGGTTCGGGAATTGTCAGGATGACCCGGAAGTCGCTACCGGGTCGTGATGTAACGGTTGAGATATTGGGGGAGGGGGCTTGCGCCGGAATTCTCGCCGCAAGCTCCGAAACTACATATCCGCTCACCGCAGTTGCCGTCACCAACGCTTGGTATCTAAAGATCGCCAACGACGTCTGGCGAGAAGCGGTACAGTTGCAACCAAACTTGCGTGACCGCACGATTTTGGAACTTGGAACGAGGTTTGTCAGTGCGTTGGACTTTCTGGCTGTGATGCTTTCTGGGAACGTAGAGCAACGCCTTGCGCTTGCCCTCTTAGGCGTTTGCGATCTCGTCGGGACTAACGCTCCCATCACGCGCCAGTGTCTCGCGGATATGGCGTGCACCACCGTGGAATCCGCTATCCGGGTTACTTCAAGGTGGCAGAAACAGGGGTGGATATCCACCGGGCATCGTTCCATCACTGTAATGGAAGCCGGGGCACTACGCCAAGTTCTTCGTCAGCCTTCGCTCAAAAGTAGCTTCTGAAACTCCTCCGGGGTGTTGGCACTTTGAACCCACTTGCGATCAACCCCCAGTTCAGCGAGCTCTGATATTCCAAGGCGTAGGACATGGAGGTTTGCGATCCAGTCCCTCACCCGGGTCGTACTCTCCTCCCGACCAAGAGCATCGAGGGCTCGCGAATGATAGAGGGCACAAAGGGTCTGATCGAATCCGTCAAGAGTCGGAATCGCAGCATCGTAGTCCCCAATTGCCTCCCGAAAACGCAATACCAACGCTGGGTTGAAACACACGAGGTCACACGAGGCAACGAAAACGAATTTCTGAGAAGGGACAAACCTGCGCAGGCAGGAAAGTGGCCCGGCGTAGTCGTCGGAATCTTCGATGAAGCTAGCCCCCGCTACTGGCGTTCGCCCCAACACCGTTATCCCCCAACCAATCGACTGGAATTGCGCGACCAGTCGCTCCACCAGAGGCTGGCCATCCACCACCAGCCCAGCTTTATCCCGACCCATCCGCCGACTCGCCCCGCCCGTCAGCAGAACGGCTTCACCAAGAATTTTCTTCATTTATGACCAAGATCATGTTTGCCCTCGCAAGAATGATCCATGATAGTATTATGGGACGCCTTCCGAAGCGATATCGGCAGTTTTTTGAGGATTATCCAGAAGTGGGGAAGGCCTACGAGGCTTACGGCGAAGCGGTCGCCCAAGCCGGGCCGCTGGACGAAAAGACCAGATGCCTCGTGAAACTCGCGATGTCCATCAGCGGGCGTATGGAGGGTGGAGCAAAGAGCCACGCCCACAAAGCTCTTGAAGCCGGTGCGACGCCTGACGAGATTCGCCACGTCGCCGTCCTCGCCGCCCCCACTCTGGGCTTTCCCAACATGATGGCGGGCCTATCGTGGGTGGATGCCGTGCTGGAGGATTGGAAGAATGATTAAAACCCGAACATCATCCCCCCAAGCCATCGCAATGACCGGCGGAATCCTGATGGCGACCCTGATCTTTTGTGGGATATTCTTCGGTTCCGGTCGTCTGACGCGCTTTGATTCTCCCCTCGCCGCCTACTCGGCGGCAACCGTGCTCGCCGGGTTCGCCTTCTCCTATCGCTATCTGATGTGGATTCAAAGGCCCGCGACTTGGCGTTACTTCCTCGCCAGCCTCAAGCTCTTTTTCCGTCCCAAAGCGCTCGTGCGAAACAGCGTGAAACTCGTAGGGCTCCTCTGGAACAACATCATCCGCCAGAAGTTTATTGACAATCGCAGCCATAGCCGCTGGATGGCTCACATGGGCATGGCGTGGGGTTGTCTGCTCGCGTTTGCGATCACCTTCCCGCTCAGTTGGGGATGGGTGCAGTTTGGCGCGGCTCCAGACGGGCATCGCTATACGGTCGAGTTCATGGGCATGACCCAGTTCGCCTTCGACCCCAACGGCCCCATCGGCTTCCTCATGTTCAACGGCCTCAATATCAGCGCGGTGCTGGTCCTGACCGGCGTCGCCATGGCGATGCATCGGCGCATCTTCCAAGCCGGTGCCCAAGCCGTGCAGACTCTTGAAAACGACCTCATCCCCCTGATTCTGCTCTTTGCGGTTTCCATCACCGGTCTCATGATTACGGCGAGCTACCGGCTCATGGGCGGGGCGAACTTCGGCTTCATCTCCCTGCTCCACGCCTTCACGGTGATCATCCTCCTGCTCTGGATGCCCTTTGGCAAACTCTTCCACGTCATCCAGCGCCCCGCCCAGCTCGGCGTCGCGTACTACAAAGAAGAAGGCCTCATCGGACCCAAAGTAACCTGCGCCCGCTCGGGCGAGGAATACCAATCCAAACTCCACCACGACGACCTCGTCGAGGTGATGAAGGAAGTAGGCACCGACTTCGGCGACCACCAAAACCTATCGCCCCAGGAAAAAAGAAAGCTCATCGCCCTGAACCAGATCGCGGAGATGGAAGGGCAGCCTTTCGTCGGATAAGTATTTTTAACTATTTTCACCTCTTATGATTTAAGTCATAGAGGGCATGTCTCACCAGCACTATCATTAACTCTAAGGCACTCGTTGCCCGGAGCAATTGAATATGGCAACACGACATTCGGTACCAGGAAGGTTCAAGAAAGCCAAACCTTTGGAAAATGTGCGCGTGGTGAGAACCACTGACAGCCCTAACTGTACGGGGGCTTGCGGTTGGTTGGCGACCGTCGTCGACGATGTGATCGTGGATTTGAAGCCTGCGGCTGATTATCCGTGCCAAGAATACAACCCGCGAGGATGCCTGCGCGGGATGTCCATGACTCATCTCATTTATGGCCCTGACCGCGTCAAGACTCCCCTCATTCGAGAAGGAGCGCGGGGTGAAGGGAAGTGGCGCAAGGCGTCCTGGGACGAAGCACTAGATTTCATCGCATCAAAGATGATCTCCATACGAGACACCTCTGGCCCAGAGAGCATGTTACTGTTCAATCAGGTTGTCGGCACCGGTTACGTCCAGAAAGGAGCCCAGGTTCGGATGGCCGCACTCTTAGGAATGTCCTTTGCCACGGCCTACGACTTCAACGGCGATATCTCAATGGGATTCACACAGACCGTCGGGATTGACTGCGTTGAGTGCGAGACCAAGAGTTGGGCGCACTGCAAAACGGTTATTCTCTGGTCCAGTAACGTCTTCCAAACTCGCATCCCTGATGCCAAATTCCTGACGACCCACGCTAAGCAGAAGAATAACTGCCAAATCGTATGCATTGACCCTCGTTGTAGCCAAACTGCCAAAGGCGCCGACCTCTGGCTTCCGATCCACCCCGGAACCGACGGGGCGCTCGCACTTTCCATGTGCCAGGTCATCCTTGAAAAGCGACTGGTCGATTGGAAGTTCCTGCAGAAATTCACGGACTGCGCCTGCTTGATTCGGGAGGACGACGGGAAACGGTTGCGCGCGTCCGATGTCGGCATGGGGACCGATGCGGAATTCATGGTTTGGGACGAGGCGGCGGACAAGCTCTTCACGCTCCCGATGGACTCGTTGAAACTGTCGGACGATGTGCGCTTTGCTTTCAACGGCGTTCGTGAGGTCGAGGTCAAGGGTACAAAAGTAAAGGTAAGGCCCGTCTTTGAACTTCTCGAAGACACAATCATGCGACCGGAGTACTCCCCTGAGAACGTGGCCAGCGTCACGGATATTCCCGCTGAGACGATTCGCAAGCTTGCGACCGATTTTGCCACCCAACGACCAAGTTCGATCGTCATAGGAATGGGTGTCAACCACCGCCACGACGGCGACCTAGCCATCCGTTCCATCTTGCTTTTTGCAACCCTCGTGGGGGCGCACGGGAAACCGGGCGAGTCCGTCTCGATCTATTCCGGCCAGCACCACTTCCGGCTCGATGTCTCCGCTTGGTGGTTCCCGGAGGGACGCCGACCGAACAATGTGCCCATGCACTATTTCGTCCTCGGTCATCCGACCGAGACCATCAACCCCAAGATCAAGTATCCCAAGAATGGATTCAAAGCCCTGTTTGTGTCCCATGCCAATCCTCTGGTCACGGAATTCTCCGGCCCGCTCAAAGCCGCAATCGATGCTCTCGACCTGTTCGTGGTCACGGACTTTTCGATGTCCCCCACTTGCGAGTACGCGGACGTGGTCCTCCCTGCGCCGACGTTCTGGGAGAAAGTCGATCTCGTCGGCACGAGTTGTCACCCTTACCTCCAGATTCAGCAAGAAGTTGTCCCACCGCAGTACGACAGTCGAACAGAGTTCTGGATCGCAAGGGAACTCCTGAAACGAGTAGACCCCACTCTCAATAAATACTTCGATCTCACGGAGGACGATGTCATCGAGCTCATGCTGAAAACCGGCGGCAAGGAAGTTGCCGAAATCACGCTCGATCAGCTCAAAGCAGGACCCGTGAGACTCAACGTTCACGACCCCGAATGCGGACTTGACGAGCAGTTCCACGAGGACAAACTCTTTCCGCCCCGCGCTTATCCCTTCCCCGATGGCGCTCAGCGGGAATTGCTGAAAACCGGGCGGATGGAGTTCTACAAAGAAGAAGATTCCTATCAGAAGTTTGGCGAGACAATCCCGCTCTACCGAGGTTCTTTTAGAACGCTCAACTCCGAGGAGAAAAAGCTCCCACTCACGATTGTCACCCCCCACTCAAAGTGGCGGGTTCACTCGACCCACAGCAATAACCCATTCCTGCTCAACGTGAACCGCAAACCGGTGGTTGAAATCAACCCCCGCGACGCGATTGCACGGGGAATCAACGACGGGGACCCGGTGGCGATCTTCAATGCGAACGGCGAGTATCAGCTCTGGGCGCTGGTGACCGAAGCAATCAAGCCGGGCGTTCTCTGCGTGGACCACGCCTGGTGGGACCGGTATCTCATCAGCGGAAAGTACCACAGTGTCCACACCCACCAAGAGATCAAACCGACCCACGAGACCTACTATCTCCCGGCGGTTTATGCCCCTGGACAACATTGGAAGGACGTTCGTGTCGACGTAAGGAAGGTGAAATAATGGCTAAGTACGCGATGCTGATTGACCTTACGCGTTGCATCGGTTGTGACGCATGCACCCTCGCTTGCAAGCAGGAAAATGGCACCCCCGCTGATGTGTTCTTCGCGAGAGTCCTGAACGCGGAAGTGGGCAAGTTTCCTAATGTCAAGCGCGTGTACATTCCCGTCCTGTGCAACCACTGTGATGACGCACCCTGCCTGAAAGGTTGCCCCAACAAGGCGATCTTCAAACGTCCGGATGGCATTGTCCTGATCGACCAAGACCGTTGCAAAGGTGCGGGCGCGTGCGTCTCTGCTTGTCCCTATGGAAATGTCTATCTCAACACGGAGGACACTTGGTACCTCAACGAAGACGAGGCCTATGAACGGGACCATGTTAAGCCTAGGCTCACACAAAACAAGGCACGAAAGTGCACTTATTGCGCGCACCGGGTGGATGAAGGTCTTGACCCCGCATGCGTGGTGGCCTGCCCCACAACGGCCCGCATTTTTGGCGACCTTGACGACTCGGAGAGCACGATATCGCGGTATGTGGTGGACCAAGAGCAGGAAACAGGAAGAAAACCCTTCCACTTGGTTCCGCAGGCCGGCACCAAACCGACCGGCATCTACCTGGGGACCATGGCGGCTCAGCAGTCGTCCACCCTCGGCAACTCCGCCCCGATCCCTGCCGACTTGACCCAAGAAGGAGGCGACAAGTAATGCGCAATCTATTGATTATTCTCGCAGCAGCACTGACGATAACCGCCAGAGCGCAAACGGTTGAATTGAAGCAAACCCAGCCCGAAGTATTCTCGACCACCAACTGCATAGGTTGCCACGGTCAGTCGGCAATGGGCGGACTCGGGCCACCCATCGCGCAGACCAAGCTCACCCGCGAAGAGTTCCTTACCATCGTGAGGCAGGGCAAGGGCATGATGCCCGGCTCCCCGGTGGCCGACCTGTCCGACGAGAAGCTTGACCAGATCTACACCCAAGTCGGCGATATGCCGTATGTAGAAAGCCAAATCCCAGTCGCATTCAAGGTCGCCTCTATGCTGACCACCAAAAGTGTGATGCGCATCTTCCTTGCCGTCTTTGCTTTTGCCGCCGTCGCGGCACTTTGGGGAATTCGGTACTGGCTCCGATGCGCGGGGCTCAAAGAACTCATGCCGCACATCGTCAAGTTCGGCGTGCTCAAGAGCCTTTGGATTGTAATGAAGTCGTTCGTTGTGGACGGACTACTCGTCAAGTCGCTCTGGCAAACCAACAAGTTTCGCTGGTTTATGCACGGACTGATGCTCTATGGAATGCTCGGCCTGCTTCTCGCGGACATCCTCCTCAGCATATCCAATCCGAGTCGAGGCGATCTGGACCTCACTAACCCCCTGAAGATTCTTCCGATTGTCTCGGGAATCGCTCTTTTCACAGGCGTGATTTACGTCATGTACCGCTACAAGCGCGACCCGTATATTGATAACGGTCTGACGTTGGGCAAGGACTTCCTGTTCGTCAACCTGCTCCTGCACACGATGATTAGCGGCTTCCTGACCGTGACCTTCAATCGCATGGGCCTCACCGGCTGGATCATGACGATCTACATCTATCACCTCGCGTCGATCACTCTGCTCATCGGCACCGCCCCTTTCACGAGGTTCCAGCACGCTTGGGTGGTTCCCCTGATGATCTCTCTGACCCGCTTGACGGAGGCCGTCACCGCCGGAAAGGTAAGTCTCGGTTTCGAACGTGAACCCTCCCCCGGAAGGCACCACAAATCCGAACGCATCGTCGCCAGCGTTTTCGCCGAACTAGGCCCGGAGTATTCCGACGACTTCAACATGCGCTACTACCCATAGGAAAATCCCGATGAAAGACTCAAACACTGAACAATGTTCTTGCTGCAACCCCTGCTCCAAAGACGAAGTCAAGCCCGACCCGAAGTCCCCTGACCGAAGGAAATTCCTAGGGGCCTCGGTGGGCATCATCAATGTGGGGCTGCTTGCCGCCATCGCCGGACCGGTCTTAGGCTTCATCGCCTCCCCCTTGGGTCGAAAACGAAGCTCCAAATGGGTTCCGGTTGCCGCGCTGGAAGACATCCCCGAAGGTGCCGCCCATGAGATCAGCTACAAGCTGGCGATCAAGGATGGCTACCAGGACATTACTCAAAAGTACACCGTGTTCCTGACTCGCCAAGGCGATGACGTGATCTGCATCGACCCGGCTTGTACCCACTTGGGATGTCGCGTCAAGTACCAGGACGACCAGAAGCGGTTTTTCTGTCCATGCCACGGAGGAGTCTTTGATGCCGAAGGCAAAGTAGTCTCCGGCCCCCCGCCCCACGCCCTTGACCGTCACAAGACCAAAGTCGAAAAAGGCCAGGTCTGGATTCAAAGAGAGGTCTAACATCATGCCCGAACTCCTAAAACCCGAAGACCCTCATACACTCTCCCCCGAGCGCAAAGCCGACACCACTCGTGTCGGTGCAACCACCGAAGAGGAAATTCAAATCTCTCGCCCTAGTCTGCGCGACTGGCTAGACCTTAGATTAGGTTGGTCCGGATTCGTTCGCAAGACCCTGGACGAACCGATGCCCGCGGGCGTCGGCTGGTGGCAGACCCTCGGCAATCTACTGATGACTCTGCTCATGTTCCAGTTCATCACAGGCTTTGCCCTGGCGATGTATTACTCGGCTGGAACTCAGTCAGCCTACGAAAGTGTAAAGAACATCACTTACAACGTGCCGCTGGGATCGTTCGTGCGCGGTTTGCACGTTTGGGGCTCGACGATCATCGTCCTTGCGCTCGTCACCCACACTCTCCGCGTCTTCTTCTGGGGCTCCTACAAGAAACCGCGCGAGCTGACGTGGCTCGTTGGCGTCTTCATTTTCCAAGTCATTCTCGGCTTCTCCTTCACGGGTTATCTCCTGCCGTGGGACCAAAAGGCATACTGGGCAACGGTGGTTGGAACCCGAATCGCCGCGACGATTCCCGTCGTCGGCGACCCCCTTCTGAACCTCATCCGAGGCGGCCCCGAAGTTGGGTCTTTGACCCTCACCCGGTTCTACGCTGCCCACGTTATGCTCCTCCCCGCGCTTCTCATCGGCCTGATGGGGATTCACTTGTACCTTGTCCGGCGGCACCATATTGCCGGTCCGGTCAATCCACAGCGCGGAAAGCCCGAGCCGTTCTTCCCGAACCAACTCTTCAAAGATGCCATCGTGCAACTTGTTGGAGTCGGCCTCGTGATCTACCTTGCGCTCTCCATGCCCCCCGCATTGGAGGCTCTCGCCGACCCGACGGGAGTGGATGTCGCTCCGAGACCGGAATGGTACTTTCTTGGCCTGTATGAACTGCTCAAGGTGATGCCCGCAGGCTTTGAGATCATCGCCACCGGTGTCATTCCCGGCGCAGTTTCGCTTGGCATGATCTTCCTGCCGTGGCTCGACCGCTCCGAGTCTAGGCACCCCGCCCGAAGGCAATGGATCATCGTAACCGGAATCGCAGTGATCCTGCTGATCGGTCTAATGACCCTAAAAGGCCTCCTCGACACTCCACCCCCGCACATTCCGGCGCCCGGCCACGGGACAACGATCAGCGGACACTAACCGCCGGGTCTTTAGCTCTCGCGCTTTGGCGCGAGAGCTAAACAACAAGTTTCCCGCCCCTGATAAGGGGGGGACAATGACCGAAGGGAATTGAGGGGGGAAATTTTCCCTTAACCACCAACCTCCACAACCCCAACAGGCAAAACCGCCGTCGCCTGCCCCGTCGCCGCGCAGACAAACCGAGCCGCGACTCCCACAAAGCGCGACCGGACAGGGAAGTCCACCGTTAAAGCACCTGCCGAAAAAATATGAAACCCCGCCGTGCGGTAGTGCCCATCCCGAGGCTGACGCCCGGCTGATGCCAGGGGCTGGAGCAGAATCTCCGTGACCATGCCTGCCGCATTGGCCTGCGAACCCGAGACCCGCACCACGCCCGGCGACGCAACCGCGCAGGAAACACGAACCACATCACCCACCTCCAAAGTCCCCGGAACCGCCGTCGGCACGGGCGAAGAGGGGGAGACTTGCAGGAACTTGGCCCCCAAACCCTGAAAAAGCGCACAAACCGCGAGTTCGGATTGCCGCGCCGGGCGCCGAAAGGCATCATTGTAGCGAGCCGTAAACTCCCGCCAAGCGGCCATCTCGGCCAGGCTGAGGCTCTGATAAGCCCGAAGCGCCGCCGTCATCCTGGCCCGTGCCGCCTGTTGCAGAGGCGTCTGCGGGTTGCGCGGCGTGGTTCGCGGCTTGATATAATTGATCCCATCCCGCCGCGAAACAAACACCACCGAACCCGCCGCCCCCGACATCCCCTGCCCAATCACCGAACCCGTAAACTTCGCCATATCCCTATTTTCGGCACGTGCCGGGGAATCTTTAGGGTGGGGAGAAGATGTATGCCGCTTGTATACCGGTGATGAGCGGTATACAAGCTGGGTACAAACCTGGAACTTGCGGGGGAACTGCCGACCCGATACCAAGAGGCACTAGAGTTTCCCGAAGTTTGCCTCAAGCCAGCGTTTGCCGAGGTCCGTACTTTCCCACATCGCAAACACGGTCCGAATTGGAACGATAATGATGCCGTCTAGGGACGAGATTGTGTCTGTATCGCAGAAGAGTAGACAATGCCCTTGACCGACGAAGGGTCTGAGTGCATCGATTTTCCATTGGACGCTAGTTAAGGGAGAGTGTGTGACTTGGGCGAATATTGCCCGCTCATCGCCAGCAATGCCAATGATGTCCACTGCTTTAAGCGTTCTGCCCGAGGGAACAACGAGCGCAGACAAGTGTGGCAAGCCGCCATGTCGCCCGTAATCTGAGCGGAGATATTCGCTACACATCACCTCCTGTTGATCCGCCGTAAGGTCGTCAAAGGTCGGTGCTTCCGTAATTCCCTCTACAAGCTTCATAACGGAACGCCCAGCCTTGGCCCACTTCATAAACGTCCCCATTCGAGGTCTTGCAACAAGCATTGGTGCAGCAGCTCCCTCGGTTATACGGTGAATCTGGGACAAGCGAAGTACCTTCATCACAGCGACTCGATGCGGGAATTCACGCCAGTGCCCGTATAGCAATTCCACCTTTGATCCCCGAGGGACCTTCCCAAGCATCCAGCCTGGAGTCCCCGCAAACTCAGCACAGACATATCCGCCCGACGCCGCTAAGTGGTGAAACCGTTTCAATACCAATCTCCCTGATCGTTCGTAATCGTCGGGGTCCAAACTGGCAACGTCAGGAAGGCCTTCTCTCGGCCCGGGCCCAAACGGGAAGTGGAATCCCACGAGTCCCTCATCCACCATCTTGGCGCGCATTTCTGCCGATATGTTTAGTTTCCAAGTGTGCCGAATAAAGTATGTTTCCATAGTGTCCTCAGTTGCAAATAGTACCCACGAAAGTTACGGTGATGACGACTATAGAAAGAAATGGCCCGGTGCAAAAGCCAAACTTCCCCTCGTACCCGTCATAATTGCGACAATGACGGAGAATGCGAGTCTTAACCATGCGATTGCTGAGGCGCAACGATACCTTACCGAGTTACCGAATCCGCAGAATGAAGCCAATACCTGCGATTGGGTGATTCGTCCTTTGCTGGTAGCTTTGGGCTATGCAAATCACGAAATCTTTGCGCAGTCTGCGGA